>JAGFJK010000283.1 GCA_024102795.1 Pirellulaceae bacterium | reverse complement strand
GGTGGCCAGCCTGACCATCTTCGTGCTGGCGATTTTTGTGGGCTTTGAAATCATTACCAAGGTTCCTCCCACGCTGCACACACCGTTGATGTCGGGATCGAATGCGATCAGCGGCATCACGATCGTGGGGGCGCTGCTGGTGACGGGCGCCGGTGCGGGCGGGATTCCAACCGGCGTCGGTGTGCTGGCTCTGGTGCTGGCCACGGTCAACGTGGTCGGCGGATTCCTGGTGACGCACCGCATGCTGTCGATGTTTCAACACAAGAAAAGAAAGTAGCTCGCGCCGGCCGTTTCCGCCGGTCGCGGTCCGCGTCACGCCGGCGCTTCCCAGCGGCGATGGCTTCGAGAAAGGCATAGCACCGTGACCGAACTGCTGTTGCAATTGGCCTACCTGGTGGCCGCCGTCCTGTTCATCTTCGGGCTGAAGTTCATGACGCACCCGAAGACGGCCGTGCGCGGCAACCTGTTCGGGGCGGGCGGCATGTTGCTGGCCACGCTGTTGGCCCTGGTCGGGTTGGTCCCGGGCAGTTTGCCGCTGATCGCCGTGGGGTTGGTCGTCGGCTCGGCCGTCGGCGCCGTGCTGGCGGTAAAGATCCAGATGACCGCCATGCCGCAACTGGTGGCCCTGTTCAACGGGTCGGGCGGAGCGGCATCGGTCCTGGTGGCCGGCGCGGCGCTGATGTACGCCGGCAAGCAGCCGCCGCACAGCATCCTGGCCACCGCCGCCACCGGGATCATCGGTGCGGTGACTTTCTGGGGCAGCCTGGTGGCCTACGCCAAGCTGCAGGAATTGAAGGCATTCCGCAAGCCGTTCAGCGTCACCGGGCAGCAGGCGATCAACGCCGCGCTGGCTGCCGGTGTCGTCGTCCTGGGCGGCCTGATGCTGCTGGGCGAAGCCTGGAGCTGGGCCTACCTGCCGCTGGTTGTCCTGGCCAGCCTGCTGGGGCTGATGCTGGTGCTGCCGATCGGCGGGGCCGACATGCCCGTCGTGATTGCCCTGCTCAACTCCTACTCCGGCCTGGCCGCGGCCGCGACCGGGTTTGTCGTCAACAACAATGTGCTGATCATCAGCGGTTCGCTGGTCGGGGCTTCGGGCATTATCCTCACGCAACTGATGTGCAAGGCCATGAATCGCTCGTTGACCCACGTGCTGTTCGGAGTGATGGAGGCGGGCAGCGTCAGCGACGCCAAGGAAGTCTACGCCAACGTCCGCAGCACCTCGCCCGACGACGTGGCGATGATCCTCGATTCCGCTCAGCGCGTCGTCTTCGTCCCAGGTTACGGCATGGCCGTCGCCCAGGCACAGCACGCCGTGCGAAACCTGGGCAAGCTGCTGGAGGAACGCGGCTGCCAGGTGGAGTACGCCATCCATCCGGTGGCCGGCCGCATGCCGGGCCACATGAACGTGCTGCTGGCCGAAGCCGACGTGCCGTACGAGCAACTCAAGGAGATGAACGAGATCAACCCCACGCTGGAAACGGTCGACGTGGCGATCGTGATCGGGGCCAATGACGTGGTCAACCCGGTGGCCCGGACCGATCCCAAGAGCCCGATCGCCGGCATGCCGATCATTGATGTCGACAAGGCCCGCACCGTGATCGTGGTGAAACGCAGCTTGAGTCCGGGGTTTGCCGGCATCCCCAACCCGCTGTTCGCCGCCGACAACACGCTGATGCTGTTCGCCGACGGCCAGAAGGCGGTCCTCGACATCGTCGCCGCGCTCAAGGAAACCTGAGCTTCCCGGTGCTGCTGGGCCTCCGGCCTGCCACCTTCAGGTTCACTCCTTGTCCGCCTCCACGAACTCTTCCTCCCGCAGTTCCACCCGCACCTTGCCCTGCATGGTCGTCAGCCACAGCAGGCCCGGCTGGTACTCGAACACGTAGGGATATGCCAGCCAGGTGCCGGCCTGGCGAGCGATCACGACCGGCGGCGTCCAGCTCTTGCCGTCGTCGTCGGACAGGGCCAGCGACAGTTGTTCGCGGTGGTTGCTGACCGGCGTGTCGGACCACAGCCCGTCTCCGCCCGACTTGGGCCAGTCGCTCTGGCCCTCGGGCCAGGGGCGGTTCCAGACCAGCAACAGCCGGCCGCTGGCCAGCCGCTGCAGCATGGCCGGCGCGCTGCTGGCGGGGATACCCGACGGTTGCAGCACGCGCCAGAAGCGGCCGCCGTCGTGGCTGTACCCGGACCAGAATTCGCCCCAGTTGGTGCGGATCAGCATCCACAGCCGCCCTTCCCGCAGTTCGGCCAGAGTTGGTTCGGTCACGCCCCCGTGGTGGCCGCGACCGCCCAGGTCGATCAGGTTGCTGGGCCGCCAGGTCTGGCCCTGGTCGGTGGACGAATAGGTCAGGACCGAGTGCCGGCCGGGATCGTGGCGCATCTTCATGGCGGTGAAGATCACTCGGCCGTCGCTGGTCTGGATCATGTCGCGGACGGCTCCGGACCAGTCGTCGTGCAACTTCTGCACGTCCTGCCAGGTCGCCCCGTCGTCCGTGCTGCGCATAGCGTAGGTCGGCAGGACGGCTCCCGGCGCGTCGTGCAGTTCGTTCTTCCAGGTCCAGTTCCGCTCCTTGAGGTTCATGAACGCGGCAATCAGCACCCCTTCGCGCGTCCGCAGCAGAGCCCGTTCGTTGCTGACCGTGATCGGCGTGCCGGCTGGAAACAGCGGGCGGGGGTCGGACCAGGTGCGTCCGCTGTCGGAGCTGACGCGTGTCGACTCGCTTTCGATCGCCAGGACGCCGTCGCGGACGTGAGCGAACGGTCCGAGCAACTGGTGGGGCAGCGGCCGGCAGCGGCTGTCAAGCTGCAGTTCGTCGGCCAGGGCGCCGCAGCGGCCCGCGCCCAGCAGGCTCAGCCACAGACTGGCCGCCGCCCCCAGCGATACGATGCTGCCGGCCCACGATTTCGATTGCTGAGACATCGACATGAATGACTCCTATTCCGCGGCCAGTGACGCGCAGACGATTTCCCGGTCGTTCCGGGCGAAGACGCATTTGTCGGCATACGCCGGGTGACTCCAGACGATCTGGCGGCCCAGCCCGACGCCGACGGGATCCAGCAGTTTCGTCCGGCTGATTTCGTCGTACCGCTGCGGCGTCAACCGGGCGATGACCAGGTCGCCGTTTTCGCCAAAGATGAAGTATCGTTCGCCATTCCTGGTCACGAAGGTGGCCCCTTCGTTGGCGCCGCTGCGCTGCTCGTCGTCGCGCCCGTTGACGGGCCTGGATGTGGCCCACAAACGCTCTCCCGTGTCAATGCGGACCGCTCGAAACAACCCGTTGCCGTCGATGCCGTAGGCCACACCGTCCACGACAAACGGCGTGCCGCTGACCGGCGCCAGCCCGATGGTTCGCGACCCGCGCCAGGCGACCGTGACGGCCGGCATCGACGGGTCAAGCCGCAGGCCCAGGGACCTGCCGTTGTGACCGCCCGCGAACAGATACTCTCCGTCCTTGCGCGGCGCCATGATGGCCATCCCGTAGGCGGTGGCCAGCGGTTCGGTCCAGTAGAGTTGTCCCGTGGCGGGGTTCAAGCTGTTGATGCTCTTGCCGTGAAAGATCAGCAACTGCGTGACCCCTCCCGCTTCGATCAGCGTGGGAGGACTGTAGCCGATTTCTGGCGTGTTGAGCGCCTTCCAGACTTCCTCGCCGGTCTCCTTGTTCAGCGCCACGACCGCGCTGTTCTCGCCGCCGGCAGTGCAGATTAACAGGTTTCCGTGGACCAGCGGATGCCCGGCAAAACCCCACAAAGGCAGCGGCGCGTCGTAGGCCCGGGGCAGGTTCTTGGACCAGATCACGCGACCACTGGCCGCGTCAAGACAGAATAGATCGCCCATGGCGCCGAGCGTAAACACTTTATCGCCGGCCACCGTGGGAGTGCAGCGCGGCCCGGCGGGGTAGCTGATCGAGTAGTTGCAGTCGTACTGATGTACCCAGAGCTCGTCCCCGGTCCGGGCATCGAGGCACAGCACGCGTTCCTGCCCCCGCAGCTCGTTTCTGCGGGTCGGCGCCGGCTTGTCGTCGCCGGACGATTTCAGGTAGTCGGTGACATAGACTTTGCCGCCGGCAACCGCCGGGCCCGCAAAGCCGCCATGGATCGGCCTTCTCCAGAGATACGTCAAACCACCTTCCGGGAACTGGTCGACGATGCCCGTTTCGGACCAGACGCCGTCGCGGCCCGGCCCCATCCACTGCGGCCAATCGGCTGCCGCGGCCAGCGTCGCCACCTGTACGATCACCAGGAACGTGCAACCGCGGATCATGGCGAATCTCCCGGAAAATTGCCCCCGTCCTCTTTGGTTCGGCGCGCGTCACGCCTGCTGCTTGTACAGGTTCAGGGTCAGGTGTGCCTGGCCCTGGTGATGCGCTTCGTGCCAGCCGATGATGTACAGGACTTGTTGCACGGTCAGACCCCGCTGGCGGAGCGCTTCCGGGATGTCACCCAGGTTGGCTTCGGTTAGCCGCGACAGCGTGTCAAGCAGTTGGGACCTGCCGACGTCAAGCGTTCGGCGGATCTCGTCCGGCGCGGGGATTTGATCGTCGGGCGTGCTGCCGCCGCGGAAGCGCGGCCAGAGTTCGGTCATGGTGCCCGGCTTGTCCGGCGCCAGCCGTTCGGTGGCGAAGATCTCCTCGGTCACTCCAATATGCATCAGTTGCCAGGCGATATGCGCTCGGCCCGGTCCCGGGCGCCAGCCAAGCACGGCCAGCGGATCGGCTTCCTGCTCGACCCGGACCAGCAGCTCCAGCGTGCGGCCGCGGTAGAATTCATAGCTCTTGGCCAGTACGTCAATCGTGCTCATCGCTGCTCCCGGTTCACGGCAACCAACGCGAAATCCCGTCGCCGAGTCTAGCAGAGTCCATGCTGGGGGGAAAGCGGCGCGGCGAAGTGTGGCGATGCCCGGCAAAGTATGGCGGCACACGGGAAAGTGTGGCGGCACACGGGTCGAACGCCTCGCCCTGGCGGTCGCGACAGAGACTCGTGTTGTCGCCGCCCGGCGGTTCTGCTAATGTCCGCCTCCCTTGCCCGCCGGGGCGGGCGGCTGCTCCCACCGGGGATCCACTCGAACCAACATGATCGTCAATCACCTCAATACGGTGGTCCATGGCGGCGCGGCGATGGCCGCGCGCCGCTTGCACGAGGCGTTATGCTCGATCGGCGTGGACAGCCGCTTCTGGTCCCAGCGGCTCGATGCCCAGACAGCCCACGATCCAACCTACCACCGGCTCAACTGGAACTCGCCCGCCGGTCCGTTCCGAACCGCCTGGCGGCGGGCCGCCGGTTCGCTGGCCCGGCGCTGGCATAAGCGACAATTGAAGCGAGCCCTGGCTGGACGACCGGAAGGCCTGGAACTGTTCAGCACCGCCCGCCTGCCGGTGCACACACCGCTGCCGGCCGAGCTGTTGGGATCCGGGATCCTGCACCTGCACTGGGTGGCCAATCTGCTGGATTATCCCTCGTTCTTCGCCTCAATCCCGCCGGAAACGCCGATCGTCTGGACCTTGCACGACATGTATCCGTTCACTGGCGGCTGCCACTACGCCGGCCGCTGCGACGTTTTTCTGACCGAATGCAAGAACTGTCCTCAACTCGGACAGCCGGGGGACAAGGACCTGGCCAACGTGTCGTTTCATGCCAAGCGGCGAGCTCTGCGGGGCAAGAACCTGCACATTGTCGCTCCCAGCCAGTGGATGGCCCGCCAGGCCAAACGCAGCCGCCTGCTGGCCAACGCCCGGAGCGTTCAAGTCATCAACTATCCGGTGGATACACAGCGATACCAGCCCTATGACAAGCTGGCCGCGCGGCAGGCCTGGAACTTGCCCGCGGACCGCACGGTGCTGGCCTTTGGCGCCGACTACGTGGCGAACCGGCGGAAGGGCTTCCGCGAATTGCTAGACGCATTGTCGCAGCTCAACGACAAACGCCGCGTCCTGGTGGTTGTTTTTGGGCGCGCCGAAGGTCTGGCCGGTCTGGAACCGCGGGAAACCGTCGCGTCGTCGGAACGAGTGGAACTGCGGCAAGTGGGTTTCGTCGATGATCCGCACCGCCAGGCTCTGCTCTACTCGGCGGCCGACCTGGTGGTCGTCCCTTCGCTCGAAGACAACTCGCCCCAGGTCGGACTCGAAGCTCTGGCCTGCGGGACGCCGGTCGTGGCCTTTGCCGCCGGCGGTCTGCCCGACTACGTGCGGCCGCAGCAAACCGGCCTGCTGGCTCAAGTCGGCAGTTCCCAGGATCTGGCCCGCCAGATCAACTGGCTGATTCAGCATCCGCAGGATGGCCGCCGGATGGGACACAACGGACGCAGCCTGGTCGAACGGGAGTTCTCGGCGGCGATCCAGGCTGGCAAGTACCGCGACCTGTACCAGCGGCTGCTTGCTGAAACATCGGCCGAGCTGCCCGTAATGGCTGACCAACGAGCCGCCGCTTGAGGATCACCGCATGCCGGACGCCAGCATTGCCGTTCTGGTACCCGTGTTCAACCGCCGCCAAAGCGTGCTGGAGGCGCTGGACAGCGTGGCGGCACAATCGCGGCCGCCCGCACGCCTGGTCGTCGTCGACGACGGTTCGCGCGACGGCAGCGCCGACGGTGTTGCCCGCTGGATGGCCCGGCCCCGGCCTTTCTCGATGGAACTCCTGCGGCAGGAAAATCGGGGCGTGAGCGCGGCTCGCAACCGGGCGCTGCAAGCCGCCGGCAACTGCCAACTGGTCGCCTTTCTCGACTCCGACGACCTCTGGCCCCCGAACTTTCTGGCTCGTCTGTCCGCCGCCCTGCAGACGCGGCCTCAAGCGGTGGCCGCCACCTGCAACCGGCTGCACCAGAATGTCTCCCCGGGAACCGGCCGCGAGGAAGACCTGTCCGAGCTGCAAACCGACGCCACTCGCTGGCTGTTCCTCCACGACGGCGGAATCGCCTCGGCCAGCCTGTTCCGCACCAACCAGATCCACCGGCTGGGCGGGTTCCCCGAACACTGGCGGACGGCGGAGGACCTGAGTTTGTTCTTCCGCCTGAGCTTATGGGGCCCATGGCTGCACGTAGCCGGGCTGAGCGTGACGTTTCGCCAGGGCCTGGCCGAGCAGCGGGGAGAAGCCGGCAACTTGAGTCTGCATTACGGCGACAAGTTCCGCCGCACGGCCGAAGTTTACGAAGAATTCGTGTCGCGGCACGGCGGCAACCAGATTCTGCCCAGGACGCTGGTCCGCCGAGTGCTCTCGCGCTGGTGGTATCTGGCAGGCCGCGAATTGTGGCGGGCCGGGCAAATCGACGAGGCCCGCGACTGCTACCGCCGCAGCATGTCCTGGCGGATGTGCAACAAGGCCTGGCTGCGCTGGGGACAAACTTACCTGCCGCGAGCGGCGTGAAAGGATGCAGCGATGCGCGTGACCGTGGCGATCTGTACCTGGAACCGGGCCGATCTGCTGGACCAGACCTTGCAGCAAATGCGCCGGCTGCGAATCCCGGCCGAAGTCGCCTGGGACGTGCTGGTGGTGAACAACAACTGCTCCGACCACACGCACGACGTTGTCCAGCGGCATCGGGACGGCCTGCCAATGCGCGAGATCGCGGAACCCCGCCCCGGCAAGTCGTACGCCCTGAACACGGCCATCGCCCACATCCACTCCGACCTGATCCTCTGGACCGACGACGACGTGCTGGTCGATCCTGGCTGGCTGGAGTCGTACGTGCGGGCGGCCGGCCGCCACTCCGAAGTGTCTCTGTTCGGCGGGCCGATCGTGCCCTGGTTCGAACGGCAACTGCCTCCGTGGTTGGCGGAAGCCTGGCCGCGCGTCTCCGACGCCTACGCCGTCCGCGAGGACCCTTTGTGCGTCGGCCCAATCACTCCGCAACTGCTGCCCTATGGGGCGAACTTCGCCGTCCGCACCGCGCTCCAGCGAAGCTATCCATACAACCCCCGCTTGGGTCGAGTGGGCCAGGGCCAGCGCCGCGGCGAGGAAACCGACGTCATCCTGCGGATGCTGGCGGACGGCCATCTGGGTCTCTGGTGCCCGGATGCCCGAGTTCAACATTTCATCCCAGCCAACCGGCTGACCGAGTCCTACCTGCGAGGCTTTTTCTATGGCATCGGACAGACGCACGCCGTGACCGACGCTGATCAACAGCCGCGGACTCCCGAAGCCTGGACGCGGCTGCACAGGCTGGGCAAGGCCGCGTTCGCCGAACTGCGGTTCCGGGTCACTCGCCGCGTCTGCCCGCCCCAGCGCTGGGTCAAGGACCTGACGCGGTGCGGCTACTATTGGGGCCGAGTGGCGTGAGAAGCCGGGAAGTTGTCAGTTGTCAGTTGGTTGGCAATTGTGGAGCGATTGTCCCCAATCGCTCTTCGCGGCCAGGGTGGAGCGATTGTCCCCAATCGCTCTTCGCGGCCAGGGTGGAGCGATTGTCCCCAATCGCTCTTCACGGCCAGGGTGGAGCGATTGTCCCCAATCGCTCTTCACGGCCAGGGTGGAGCGATTGTCCTCAATCGCTCTTCGCGGCCAGGGTGATCACACAATTTGGGCCGTTCGGGTGGTGACGGGCCTCCGGCCCGTCAGACGGACCAGTCCCAGACCCGTACTCAGGTAGTCGACAGCTACTGGCAGCCGACCAGTCCCAAGCTGGGCCGAGCGGCTTCGAATCGGACGCTGTTGCGGCGGAGCGGCTCGCTGGGCCTGGTCACGGCCGGCGGCGGGCTGTCGGCCTCCATCGTCAGCCGTACCAATTCAGCCACCGAGTGGGTACTGGTCTTGCGGAAAATCTGCGCTCGCCGTGCCTCGACCGTGCGGACGCTGACGTCCAGGCGGCGGGCGATCGTCTTGTTCGGCAGTCCGTCCAGGATCAGTTCCAGGACCCGCCGTTCCTTCGCGGTCAGCTCGTTCAGCCGCTGCCGCTGCTCCAGGCTTTGGCGGCTGGAGCGGCGGCGATCCCGGTCCAAGCTGAGGGCCAGGAACAGGGCGTCCCACAGCTCCTGCGGGCTGGCCGGTTTGTCCAGCACCGTGACGGCGCCGGCCCGCATGGCGGCGACGATCAGTCGCGTTTCGGCGTGCTGGCTGTGAAAGATCAGCGGCAGGCGGATGCCTCGCCGATCCATTTCCTGCTGCAGTTCCAGCCCGTTGCTTCCCAGCAAGCGCAGCTCCGAGACGACGCAGCCGGGCCAGCCGTCCTGGTAGCTGTGCAGGAACTGTTCGGCGCTGGAGTACCACTGGCAGGAAACCTGCAAGGCGGCCGCCGCGTCCTGGACGGGACGGCAGTCGTGCTGGGCCGGGTCGATGATGTAAACTGTGTCTGAGGTTTGCATGTCGAGTGACTCCCAAGATGTGAATTGATTGCCCCCGCAAGGTCCTGCGTCATCGCTGGTGGTTGTCCGCGGAAAAAATTCGGGAAAATGAGCGGCATGTCGGCGTCCGACGAATCGAATCCGACCCAATTGCTGGGGGCAACCGTGCGGGGGGACCGGCAGAGCCGCGAGCGGCTATTGACGCTGCTGTACGATCAGTTCCGCCAGATGGCGGCCGCCCAACTGAGTCGGGAGTCGCCGGGCCATACGCTGCAGCCCACGGCACTCGTGCACGAGTTGTTCCTGAAGCTGATCGACCAGGAACACGTGCCCTGGCGCGGCCGCTCGCACTTTCTCGCGATTGGTTCCCGGGCCATGCGCCAGATCCTGATCGACCACGCTCGGCACCGCGGCCGCGAGAAGCGCGGCGGCCAGTGGCGCCGGATCCTGCTCGGCGACGAACTGGCCGGCTCGGAGCGGGAGTTCGACGTGCTGGAGCTGGAGGACGCCTTGCAGAAACTGGCCGCGCTGGATCCGCGCCAGGCGGCGATTGTCGAGATGCGGTACTACGGCCAGATGACCGTGGCGGAGGTGGCCGAGGCGCTGGGAGTTTCCAAACGCACGGTGGAGAGCGAGTGGACCGTGATCCGGGCCTGGCTGCGGCGTGAACTGAGCGGGGACGCGCCGTGAATGCCGAGCGGTACGCCCAGGCCAAACGTCTGTTCCTGCAGGCCCTGGACCACGAACCGCCCGACCGCGAGGCGTTTGTACGGCAGGCCTGCGGGGATGACGAACCGTTGCGGGAGGAGGTCTGTTCACTGCTGCGGCACCACGACACGCAGACGCTGTTGGGCACTCACCAGACGGATACGCGCCGGGAAGGAGCCCGCGAGGATCGGGCCGCTGTCCGCCCGCGGCCCATGCTTTCGCCTGGTTCGTGGTTGGAACGCCAACTGGGGCCGGGCGGTCACCTGGCGCTGGGGGCCGGGCTGGCGGCGCTGGTCGTGCTGCTGGTCGGATATCTGGCCAATCACCTGGCGACCCAGTCCATTCGCCAGATCCGGGTGGGGAACCTCGCCCGGCTGGTCGATTCCAACGTACGGGCACTCGATATCTGGATTACCCTGGAGAAGTCGCGGGCAGAAACGGGGGCACGCGACAGCGAACTGCGGCAGCTTGTCGCGCAGCTTGTCAATGAAGCCCGGCTGGCGGAGTCGGCCGATCAGCTCCGCGGCTCACCCTTGCACGCGGCCATCCGCGAGGAAGTCGAGGAGAGCTTCCAGGCCGGGGCGAAGTACGCCATCTGGGACCGTCGCTACGTGACCGTCGGCGACTGGTCGCCGCAGCTCACGGGCCTGAACGAAGGGGTCACGGCCTACGGCGCGTCGGTGCTGACCCAGGTATTCGAGGGACGGACGGTACTTCAGATGCCCGGACCGCGCGACCCGATCACCAAGGGCTACCCGATCCTTGCCGGTCAGCCAACGATCGGCGTGGTCACTCCGGTCCGGGATGCGACCGGCGCAGTCATTGCCGCCTTGCTGATCCATGGGATCGGTGCCGAGCAGCGGTTCCACGGCATTCTGTCGATTCTGGAACTGGGCGCGACCGGAGAAATGTATGCCTTCGATCAGAGCGGGCTGATGATTTCCGAGAGCCGCTTTCCCGAACGGCTGAAACAACTGAAGCTGATCCCGGACGAGCCGCAGGCGCGGTCGAGTCTCCGGGTGCGGATCTGCGACCCCGGCGGCGATCTGACCCGCGGGCACCGGCTGCCGGACAATCACGCGGCGCTGCCGCTGACCCGGATGGCACGGCAAGCCACGGCGGGTTTCGACGGCTTCGATGCCCAAGGATATGCGGACTATCGCGGAGTCCAGGTGATCGGTGCCTGGCAATGGCTGGACGAGCATGATTTCGGCGTGGCGGCGGAAGTCGAGTACGACGAAGCCTTCCGGGAGTTTCGCTATGTGCAGTGGATCTTCAACGCCTTGTACGGATTGTTCGCGCTGGCCGTCGCGGGCGTCGTCTGGTCGTACCTGGCCGTCCGCAGGGCGCGCCGGCAGCTTGGCGAAGCGCGGCGCATCGGACCGTACACGCTGGAACGATTGATCGGCCAAGGCGGCATGGGACAAGTCTATCTGGCCCGCCACGCACTGCTGAAACGCCCCACCGCCGTCAAGTTGCTCAAGCCCGAAGTCGTCAACGAAACCACGCTGCGGCTGTTCGAACGCGAAGTCCAGTTGGCCAGCCAGTTGACGCATCCCAATACGATCGAGATTTACGACTACGGCCGCACGCCGGAGAACGTGTTCTACTGTGCCATGGAGTACCTGCCGGGAATCACGCTGGAGGAGCTGGTCGAACGGTTCGGGCCGGTTCCCGCGGCGCGGGCCGTGTATCTGCTGAGGCAAGCCTGCTACTCGCTGCGCGAAGCCCACGCCCTGGGCCTGATCCACCGCGACATCAAACCGCACAACATGATCGTCTGCCGCCGAGGCGGCCAGGCCGACGTGGTCAAGGTGCTGGATTTCGGCCTGGCCAAGGATGTCACCAGCGGCTCGTCCCACGCCACCACCGCCTCGCTGGGCATCGCCGGCACGCCGCTGTACATGGCTCCCGAACGGTTGCTGGACCCGCAGCAGGTGGATGCGCGGGCCGACATTTATGCCCTGGGCGCCGTGGCTTTTAAACTGCTCACCGGCCAGGACCTGTTCCAGGCGGCGACTCCCGCGGCCCTGCTGATCAAATCGCTGGAGTGCCCGGCGGATCGTCCCTCGCAGCGTTTCACCGACTCGGCAAGCGAGGCCGCGCCGGACGCGAAACTCCCGACGCCGTCGCCGGCACATTCCACGTCGCTGGCCCCTGCCTGGCCCATTCCGCCGGCCCTGGACGACCTGGTCCTGGCGTGCCTGGCGAAACTGCCGGACGAACGTCCCCAATCAATCGACGACGTGCTCAGGGTGCTCGACGCGGTCGAATTCCCCCAGCCCTGGGGCCCGCGCGAAGCCGAAGCCTGGTGGCAACAACTGCCCCCTCGCCCCTGACAACTGACAACTGACAACTGACAATTCCGCCCGCTTACAGCGACTCGTACAGGGCCTTGGTCTGCTGGGCGATGCTGGACCAACTGAACACCTCGCGGGCCCGGATCTGTCCCTGCTCGGCCATCGCCAGCCGCAGGTTGTCGTCGGCCAGCAGACGGTTCACGGCGGCCGCCAGGTCGCGGGCGAAACCGGCGGGGTCGACCGGTTCGTACGGGGCCTCGGACTGTTGCTGGAGCGGCACGAGCAGCCCGGTCTGGCCGTCCACGACCACTTCCTTGATGCCGCCCACGGCGCTGGCCACGACCGCCGTGCCACAGGCCATTGCTTCCAGATTGATGATCCCGAACGGTTCGTAGATCGAGGGGCAGCAGAACACGTCGGCATGCGAGTACATCTGGATCACGGCGGGCTTGTCCAGCATCTCCTGGACCCAGATGACATGGGGCCGCTGCTGCTGAATCTCCCGCACGCGGGCCGTCATTTCCTGGCCAATTTCGGGCGTATCCGGAGCGCCCGCCAGCAGCACCACCTGCGCCTCCCGATCGATGTGCGGAATCGCGTTGACCAGGTGGATGATGCCTTTCTGGCGAGTGATCCGGCCGACGAACAGCACGATCGGACGATCGGGATCGACGCCGTACTTCCGCAGTACGTCGGTCTCCCGCGTCGGCTTGTACTGCTCGATGCGGATGCCGTTGTAAATCACCTTGACCTTGTCCGGCGTGACGTCGAACAGACGCACGATATCGGCCTTGGTTTCGCGCGAGACGGCGATCACGGCGTCGGCCATCTCGATCGCCGTCTTTTCGACCCAGCTTGAAAGATCGTAGCCGCGGCCCAGTTGCTCGCGCTTCCAGGGCCTCAGCGGCTCCAGCGAATGCGTGGTCACGACCAGCGGGATGCCGTAGCTGAGTTTGGTCAGGATGCCGGCAAAGTGCGAGTACCAGGTGTGGCAGTGGACCACGTCGGCGTCCACCGGATCGGTCAGCGTCACGAGGTTTGTTTCCAGGGTGTCGAGTGCGCCTTTGAGCCGTTTGTCGATCCGCTCGAAGGCCGGACCCACAAACGGATAGCCCTTGATCTTCAAATGATCGTGGGCGACATCCTGGTCTCCGAACGATCGCACCTCGACCTCCATCAACCGAGCCAGTTCCTCCGACAGATACTCCACGTGCACGCCGGCGCCGCCGTACACATAGGGCGGATACTCGCGAGTCAAGAACAACGCTTTCACGGCCAGGTTCTCCTCAGCAGCGGGTGGATCGTCGTGCGGCCAGTCAGGGACAAGCTCCAGTTGAAGCGGTAATGCCCTGATGGTATCGTCTCGAAACGTTCCTTCGTAGGGCGGGCATCGGCACCGGGAATGAATTCGCCCGGCAGGAAATCGCCCCTTTCTCTTGCCCCACCGGCATAATCCCTCAAGCCGGCACGTTCGGCCGCCGAAGATAGTCTCGCGGCAGCCAGGCCTGTTCTGGCTGCGAGTTTAGTTAGAATAGAAGGAGTGCGAAAGTTCGGTCGAATGCGAGATCAGGGGCTCGCTTTCCAGGAGATCCGATGCGATGAGCAGCCAGACGGCAATCCTGAACACAACGGGCGCTTTGCGAACTCCGGCCAGCGCGCTGCGGACACCGGGCGAGGAGTCGGTGGCGGCGGCGACGCACGGGTTCGGGTTGCTGCTGAGCCTGGCCGGTTCGGCCGCGTTGCTGCATGCGGCCTGGAGCGGAGGCGATCCTTGGTGTCTGGCGAGCTGCTGCTTTTATGCGTTGACGCTGGTGGCAGTGTACGCGGCATCGACGGCTTCGCACTTGTATTTGCCCGAGCGTCTGAACCGGACGTTTCGAGCGTTGGACCAGGGTTTCATTTACCTGCTGATCGTGGGCACGTTGGCGCCGTTTATCCTGACGAAGATGCGGACACCGTTCGGGATGTCGTTCTTCGGTTTGGTGCTGGCACTGGCTTGCGCCGGGTTTTTGTCCAAGACCGTCTGGGCTCATCGTTTGGAAGGCGTGGCTGTCTGGCTGTACATCGGACTGGGCTGGGGCGAGGCGTTGGCGTTTCGGCCGATGGTGGAATTGATGCCGGTCGAAGGTTTGTATTGGGTGGTGGCCGGTGGATTGTGCTACACGTTGGGCACGGTGTTCCTGGTCTGGGACATTCGCCGCTATCACTTTCATGCGATCTGGCACCTGCTGGTGATTGCCGGCAGCGCGTGCCACTTCGTGGCGATTTACCGGTACGTGGTGTTGAGCTGAGTTGAGTTGTCCGGCCGCTGAATTCAACAGGCTGGACGGCAAGGAAGAGGCCGCTGTACAGGAGGTACACCGCGATCATGCGACGACTGTTGCTTACGCTTCCCGTACTGGCGGGAATGCTGATGCTGACCGGATGCGCCGCGAAGCGCCCGCTGCTCAGCCCCGCGCAACCTCCCGTCCCATTGGCCTCGGCGGCGCGCGGCGGAGCGGACCAAGGGGCCGCCGGTTCGCTCGCGACCGCTCAACCAGCGTCCTACCAGCAGGCATCGGGAAACTCCGCGACGGGGGCGCCGCAATACACCGACAAGGAATTGCGCCGCATGCGGGTCCGGTCCGCCGCCTCGTACGGGGCCAGCACGAACCCCGGTAGTTGCTTCACGTGACGGTAGCCGCCAGCGGCACATCGTGCATGTGCCCAAACCAAACCGGCAGCCCTGCCCGTGCAACGGCAAGCCGTTCTACGACACGCCGAGCAGTTCGCAGGCCTGCTGGTAGCCGGGAGCTGGAAAGCCGTATTCGCTGGCCGTGACGCGGGCCAGTGCGACCAGTTGCCGCCAGCGGAAAGCGGGTCGAGTGCGCGCGAACTCCTCGCTGACCGTGCGGTAGTATTTCTCGGCGTGCAACGCGCCGTCCTCGCTGACCGCGTACTTCAGCAGCAGGTCCAGCAGTGGGCGGGTCGGCAACTGGCGTTGTCCGTAAGTATCAACCACGGCGCAGGCCCGCGCCTGGTCGTTGGCCCGGATCGCCTCCTCGGCCAGCCCCAGCAACTGCTCGCCGCCATCGGCCCGCACATCCTCCAGGCCGGCGGCGTACGGGAACGGTTCCTCGCGGACCCAGTTCATTTGCCCGGCCGTATGGAACGCTCCCACGATCAGGCTCGCGACCTGATTTCGCGGATTGCTCACGCGCTGGATGTTCCGCCAGGCGTTCGCGGCGTCCGAGGCGTGGACACCGACCGAGTCGCCGTGGACGCAGCCCGGCGGCTTCTGCGGCGAGCTGTATTTCGGCAACCGGCCAGGGTCGTGCAGGACCAGCAGGTTGGCGGCCAGCGACATCGCTTCGGCGACATCTTCGGGATGCATCCGTTCGGCCAATGCCGCCGCGACCGCCTCGGCCGCGTCGGCGCGCGAAGCGGAAAAGACGGTCCGCGCCAGTCGTTCCACTTCCTCGTCATCCGCTCGACGTTCACCCAGCGGCCCATTCTCTAATCGATACTGATCAAGCAGCCGCGGCAACACGTCGCGGACCTCCGACGTCTTTCCCTTGCGGTCGCGGATCGCCTGTTCGGTATGCAAGCAGTAGCGGACCGATTGCCGCAATAGCGCGTGGGCGAATGCTTCGTCGGATAACCGCAGCATCTCCCACGCTCGCCAGGACAGAACCACCCGGTGCACGTCCACTTCGTCCTGCACGGCCGTTTGCAGGGCGTTGAACGCCTCGTCGTGTGACCTGGCGGCGACGGTGGCGAAGCGGCCCTCGGCCTGCTGCCAGTCCGTGGCCCGCACCGCCTCGCGCAGCAGCTCGCCGCTCCGCTCGGCCGGCACGGTTTCGGTTGCTTCCACGGGCACCAGCACGTCGTGGTCGTGGGCCGACTGCTCGTGGATGCGGCTGCTGTTGCGGTACAGCACCTTCAGCACCGGCAAGGCCTGCCGCTGCGTCGGCAATTCGCGGGTCATCTGGTAGGCCGGCACCAGCGCCATGAACGTGTGGTACCCGGTGTAGTCCTGCCCGCCAAAGGCCCGCACGTTGGCCAGAGCCGCGCCGGTGACCAGCGTCTTCAGATCGGTGCCGGCCGCCAGCTTCTGGACCACGATCGGCAACAGCTTGTCGGGCGGCGTCTCCTGCAGCAGCGAGACCAACGGTTCGAGTTCACCGAACGTTAATCGTGTCGGCGACTCGTCACCCAATGCCGGAGCGAGTCCCAATTCGATGGCCGCCGCCGCTCCCAGACTGGCCACCAGCATGCCACGCCCAACGTCCGCCAGGAATTCCCGTCGACTGGAACCTTGCATGACTTCGCTCCCGTCCAAAGGCCGATCGCTCGTTCCCCCACGCGGCCTTCAGCATAGCGTGGGGGAACGAGCATTGTCCAAGCAATTGGCAACCGAGGGCGATTTTTCCCAGCGGCCTCAGCTACTCAGGGACCTGATTCGCCGCGGCTGTCAGAATGGCATCAATCTGAGTCTCGTAGTCCGCGTCCGGGATCGACGTCCGGCGGGGGCCCGTGCGAGGCCGCAGCAGGTTGTCGTACACGTAGTCCGCGATCGCGTTGCCGGCCCGCATCCCCTCGACGCCGTCGAACCGCCAGTGAACCCCATTGAATACGCGACTGGCGGCGTTCTCGGCCGCCGCTTCGCTCAGACTGTTGTACGTCCTCGAAACCAGCGGCCGCAGGCGGCCAAACTGGTCCACGGTCTGGCCGTTCCATTCGTCCGAGACAAACGTGAACTGGATGTTGTCGGTCTGGTAGAAGTTGGCCAGCGACTTGAAGACGGCCGCGCCAAACGTGGCGTGCCCCGACGTATAGGCCGGAAATGCGGGCGAGAAATTCCCTTCGCCCGGAAACGGATTGCTGCGCGACGCGCCCAGCGGACACCAGGTCGGGTCCGCCAGCGTCAAGTCATTGCCGTCTTCGTCGGCGCGGCGAATCCCCAGGACGGGTCGCCAGTAGTCATACGTGTACTTCGTGTCCCAGGCGCTGATGCCCGCGTCGCCCATGGCCAGGTTCAGCAAGGCGAACATCCGCGCGTTCTCGTGAACCTTGTTCCGCCGCTGGATGGCGATCACGCGGGCGATCTGGTTGTACAGCCGCGGCGGTGTGCCGATCAGCGGGCTGCCGTTATAGCTCCAGTAGTTTGCGACCACGTAGGATTCGTCGTCGGTCGGCGCGGCGAGCCCTGTGTCGCCGCCGCGAAACTCGCCCAGCGTCATCACTTCGTGGAATGCGAACGTGTACTCGTCGCTGTCCAGGCTGGGGGGCTGCGGAGCCCGAAAGACGGTGATGTCGGGCACGGCAAACGGCGGCATGCCGCCCACTTCGGGGCTGATGAACGACTGCGTCGGGTTCTTGGGATCCACGTCATGCTCGCCGGGCAGTCCCGACGGCGTGTAAGTGCCACCCAGAAAGTCCGCGTCACCGGCCCGCAGTTGGAGGATCCGCTCGGCCACCTTGGTGCCAACCCAGAGTCCGCGTTGAAGACGGACCCCGCTGGGGACTCGGCGCAGTGTTCGCCGCAGCGCCAGGTCGTACATGTCCGCTCCGGCGGGAATCAGCGCCAGCAGCGTGTCGTGCGCTGCCTTGGCCACCGCCGCGTCGGGAGAGGCGCCCCGAGCGTTCGGCACCATCAGCAAATAGGGCGAGCTGCGATAGTCGATCGAGTTGTAGGCGTCGTACATGGCCGCATGCACGATCGCCAGCACGCGAGCGGACGCCGGCGGTCCTTGCGTGTCTGATAACAAATCGCCCGGCAGATCGGGCCCGGTGTGGTCGAGCACGTTCGCTTCCAGAGCGACCGCGTTCCACTCGAGAATCACGTCCTGGGGTGGCGCGGCCCACCCCGTGACCGGCAGGATCAGCAACCAGACTCCGGTCTGCATCCACGCGCGCAAGTAAGTCGTCATCTTCTCTGTCCCCTTGAGAGTGCGTGCCAGCGCTTCTCGAACCGCGCTCCGAGTGCGATTCGAGCTCCGTCTCGCCAAGATCAGAATCTACGTCTGCGGGAAACCAGCGTCAAGAATGGCCCGGCGGCGGCCCGGCGGTGCCTCTCGCCACCCGCTTGAATAGCTCCATACAGCGCTTTCCCATGTAGCCCGACGCGTCAGCGGGGGAAGCCACGGTCGCCGGCGCAAACATCAGAACCCTTCTTGCTTCATCACGGCGGCCTGGTTCGCGGCGCTCACTCGCTGACGCGTCGTGCTAACCTGGCGGAGTCTCTCGGCGCCTGCGTTGAAGACCCACCCTACCGGGCCCGGGCTCCTTCCGTTCAGACCGCGGCGGGGTTAGCCGCTTCCAAGGTGACCACCACGCTCTTGAAGGCCGGCGTCCTGGACAGCGGGTCCGCGTGGCGCGGGACCAACACGTTGGCCTCCGGATAGTACATCAGCGCATTGCCCGGCTTGATACTCTCGAACGGCCGCACCAGAATCCTCGGCAGCGAGCCGGTTTCGCTCCGCACGGTCACAAGCTGCTCGGCGCGCAGTCCCAGCCGCTCGACATCCCGCGGGTGCAGCAGGATCACGTCGCGCCGCTCCTGGCCGCGATACAGATCGTCGTCTTCGTAGACGACCGTATTGAACTGCCCTTCGCTGCGGACCGTCATCAGCCGCAGTTGTCCGCCCGCGCCTTGCAAGTCGGGCAGGGGCGGGCAGTGCAACACCGCTCGCCCGTCGGCGGTGCCGAATTGCGGGCGATGGAACGTCCGGCCGCCGATCTGAAACTCCTGGCGAGTCTGGTCGATCGTCGCCAACTGCTCGAAGCCCGGCACCACCTGGGCAATCGCCTGGCGAATCCGCCCCGTATCGCGCATCGACTGCCAGTCGATCGGCCCGCTGTCGCCGAGCAACCGTTGAGCGAGCTCGGCGATCACCTCCACTTCGCTCCGCGGCCCGTCCAGCCGGCGCGGTCCACCGTCGCTGAGCCGCACGTAGTTGAACATCGACTCCTGGGTCGTCGGCTGCGGCTCTTCGTCCCGCGCCAGTACCGGCAGGATGATCGTCTGCCTGGCCAGGCCGTGCACGTGGCCCGTGTTGAGCGTGGTGCTGAGATGCACCAGCAGGTCGAGTTTGTCTAGGGCCTGCTCGGCGAACGCCGCGTCGGGATTCGACCCGTACAGGTTCCCTCCCAGACAGAAACCCACTTTCAACTCGCCCCGGTCCGCTCCCTCAATGCACTCCAACGTGTCGCGCCCCGGTGTCGTGGGCAGCTCGATCGAGAACTGCTCCTGGAGCCGCTGAAAGATCACTTCCTTCAGCCGCGGCGTCACGCCGACCGAACCGATGCCCTGGATGTTCGAGTGGCCGCGAATCGGCAGCAGACCCGCATGCGGCCTGCCGACCATTCCCCGCATCAGGGCCAGGTTGGCGATCGCCTGCACGTTGTGCACGCCATGCGCATGGTGCGTGATCCCCATCGTCCAGGCGAAGATCACGTTCCGCGCCGCGGCGTATTTCTCGGCCAGCTCGTTGATTTGCGCCGGTTCCACGCCACTCCGCCGGTGGATCTCCGCCCACTCCTGCCGCCGCAGGTACTCCAGCCACTGCTCATGCCCGGCGCAGTGCTGTCGGAGGAATTCGTGGTCCTGCGCTCCCAGTTCGTCGATCCGCTTGGCAATCCCGGTCAGCAAGGCCAGGTCGCCGCCGATGTGCGGCTGGACGTACAGCGAAGCGATCGGCGAACCAAACAGCAGGCTCCGCACGTCGCTGGGGATGCGAAAGTTCACCAGCCCGGTTTCCACGACCGGATTGATCACCACCACCTCGCCGCCTCGACGGCGAATGTGCATCAGGTTGGTCATCAACCGGGGATGATTGCTGGCCGGGTTGCCACCGATCAGGAACACCATGTCCGCTTGTTCCAGATCGTCCAGCACGACGGTCGCCGTCCCGGAGCCGATCGAGCTGGTCAGGCCCACGCCGCTGGCCTGATGGCAATAGTAGCTGCAGTTGTTGACGTTGTTGGTGCCGTACAGGCGAGCGACCAGTTGCAGCAGGAACCCGGCCTCGTTCGAGCTGCGGCCGCTGAAGTACCAGAACGTCTCGTCCGCCGGCACGCCGCGCAGACCCCGCGCAAGCCGCTCCATCGCCTCCGTCCAGTCGATCGGCCGGTAGTTCGCCTGGCCACGTTCGTACAGCAAAGGCTGGACCAGGCGCCCGCTGGTTTCCAACTGCCGCGGTGTCCACATCCGCAGTGCGGCCAGCGCGTAGGTGGACCAGAATTCCGGCCGGATCGCCCCCTGCATATCGGCGGCCATGGCCTGCAGCGACTTCTTGCAGACTTCGGGAAACCGCCCCGCCTCGTTGACCATTCCGCCGTGTTGCCCGCCCATGCCGACGGCGCAGGTCTTGCATGCGTTGCGCGTGCGCATGGCGCGCCACATTTTCAGCAGCCCGCCGGACTGCCGGGCCTTGCGGAGCGTGTACAGAATCGCCCGCCAGCCGCCGCCGCTGGAAGGTCGTTTCATGCGTCCAGCGCCACCGTGACCGTCTTGGTTTCCAGGTACGGGCGCAGGCCCTCCTCGCCCAACTCGCGGCCCATGCCCGACATTTTGAAGCCGCCGAACGGAGCGGCCGCGTCAAACACGTCGTAACAGTTCACCCACACCGTGCCGGCCTTGATCTCGCGAGCCAGGCGGTGAGCCTTCCCGATGTCGCGGGTCCAGACGGCGGCGGCCAGGCCGTAAATGGTTTTGTTGGCCCGCGGCACCAGCTCGTCCAGGTCGCGGAACGTCAGCACCGACATGACGGGTCCGAAGATTTCGTCCTGAGCGATCCGCATCTCGTCCGTCACGCCGTCGAACAGCGTCGGCTCGACGAAATAGCCGCGGTCGCCGAACCGCTTCCCGCCGCTCACGCAGACCGCCCCCTCCTGTTTGCCCAGGTCGATGTACTTCATGATCTTGTCGAATTGAGCCCGATCGACCTGCGGCCCCTGCTCGGTCTCGGCACTCAGCGGGTCGCCCAGCCGGCGGCGCTGATTCTCGGCGGCGATCCGCTCGACAAATTCATCGTGAATCGCCTCCTCGACAAACACCCGGCTGCCGGCGCAGCAGCACTGGCCCTGGTTGAAGTACAGACCGAAGTGGGCTCCACGCACCGCCTGGTCCAGGTCCGCGTCGGCGAACACAATGTTGGGACTCTTGCCTCCCAGCTCGAACGTCAGCCGTTTGAGCGATGTGGCCGCTTCCCGCATGATGATCTGGGCCGTCGTGTGCTCGCCCGTGAACGCCACCTTGTCGATGCCCGGATGCCGGACCACCGCCGCTCCCGCCGTGGGGCCGTATCCCGGCACGACGTTGATAACCCCGTCGGGAATGCCGGCCTTCTGCGCCAGCCGAGCCATCCGCAAGCAGGTCAACGGCGTTTGCTCCGCCGGCTTCATCACGATCGTGCACCCGGCCGCCAGCGCTGGACCCCATTTCCAGGCGACCATCAGCATCGGGAAATTCCAGGGGATGATCTGCCCCACGACCCCGACCGGTTCGCGCCGCGTGTAGCTGAAATAATTGCCCCGCACGGGGATCGTCTGGCCGTGAATCTTGTCGGCATAACCGGCATAGTAACGCAGGCAATCGACGACCAGTGGCAGATCGACGTGCCGGGCGTCCCGGATCGGCTTGCCGTTGTCCCACGATTCCAGCGCCGCCAGCTCGTCGATCTCCTCTTCAATCAGGTCGGCCAGCCGGTACATCAGCCGCCCGCGATCGCGCGCGTCCAGGCGACTCCAGTCACTCCGCTCCAGCGCCTCCCGCGCGGCCCGCACCGCCAACTCCACGTCGGCCGCGTCGCCTTCGGCCACCTCGGCAATCACCTCCTCGGTCGCCGGATCCAGCGTGGCGAACGTCTGGCCACTCTGAGCCGGCTGCCACTGGCCTCCAATAAAGCAGTCGGTCTGGCGTACCTGCGGTCTGCGAACCGGATGCGTGATCGTTGCCATCGCTGAGTCTCCCCGCCTGAAGATGGAACTGCCCGGCTCGCGCCGCGTCGCCGGACTTTGCCGCTGGCTTGTCGAGCTGAATTCTACTTCGTTTCAGCTCGCGGCCCAAGTGATTGCGGAAAAGGGGCCTCCGACCTGCCGTAGCTGACCGGCCGGAGGCTCGTCGCCGCCAGCGAGACACTCCGTCGTGGACCAATCGGGCCACGCCGGAAGAGCGAGCGATTGGGGACGATCGGTCCAGCAACTGAGCGATTGGGGACAATCGCTCCACCATCGGAGCGATTGGGGACAATCGTTCCACCAAATGAGCGATTGGGGACGATCGCTCCACCAACCGAGCGATTGAGGACAATCGCTCGACCATGAGTCGCCTAGTACCGGAACAGCGCGGCCACGGGACCCTGCGCGGGCGACTGGTCCGCGGGTACCGGATAGACCGTGCCGCGATGCCTCAGCGTTTCCAGCACGCTGACATCCAGCAGTTCCACGTCGTCGGGTTCCGCCGCGGCGTGCACGGTCACGGTTCCCTCGGCGGCCTGGAACTGGCCCCAGACGTCCGCCGTCTGATCGACCAGCAGGGTGTCGACTCGGCCTTGCTGAGCGGCCGCCACGATCTCCTCGACCCGCGACGAAGCGGTCTTGCCGCCGTTGCGTTGCCGGAAGGTCTCCAGCGACTGCTGGCGTTGCCGGTCAAAGTGCTGCGCGGCTAGCGGCCGGACGCGCTGGAACAACTGATTGGCGTCCAGGTAATCCGGATTCCCCTCGACGATCTGCGGCAGCAGGGCCGGGTACGAATTCACTTCGCGGTACAGCGGCGCGAGATAATCCACGCAGGCCAGGATCAGCGGCTGCCGGCCAGTGCCGAGTCGCTTGCTGACGGCCGAACTGACCAGCCGGAAGAAGCTCCGCAAGTCGTCCTTGACCGAGTCCGAGACGCCGCCCTGGCCATGGAACACGGCGCCCTGCTTGCCAGTCGCTCCCCAGGAACCCGAATGGACCTGCATGCCGCGATCCGCTCCGTCGTAGTTCAGCGCCGTCTGCATTCCCGCGGGTAGCTCCGGTACGTCCACCGCTCGCAACTGCTGCGCGTCGCCCGCATAGAAGACA
The DNA here is from genome assembly GCA_024102795.1 of Pirellulaceae bacterium. Taxonomy (GTDB): domain Bacteria; phylum Planctomycetota; class Planctomycetia; order Pirellulales; family Pirellulaceae; genus JAGFJK01. The sequence continues at coordinate 25,325 of JAGFJK010000283.1, read as the reverse complement.
ACCTTGTTCTGGCTGAGAGCCAGGACGTAGTATTCCCCTTCGTGATTCAGCGCCGGCAACAGCGGCCGAATCCGGAACTGGTCCCCGACCGCCAGACGCTCCTCAAACGCGCACGGCAACCGATAGTACACACACATGTCGGGCGCGAGAAAAACGGCCAACCCTTGATCGGCCTCGTTCCAGAACATGGAATCCGTCAACAGCGCGCGCACCGGTTCGAGCATTTCCCGCGCCTCGGCCGGCCGCATCCAGTGGCCTCCCAACTGCTGTTCCGCCTCGGTCAGCAGGTTCTTCAGCCGGATCGGGTCCTGCTGCCCCTGCAGCCCCACGGTATGCGTGGGCATATAGATGGTCACGCAAGGGCGACTTGGGACGTTCAGCAGTCTTGTCAGATCATTACGGTCGAAGTTGTCCATGAGCGTCTCCTTTGCAACTCAAGATGCCCGCCGACCCCCTATCTCCCTCGATCTGCTATTCCCCTTGGATTGAAGAGTGCAAGCCGCGTACCGATTGTCTCACCCGCTGGATATTGTGTCATCCTAGGGCAGTTGTGTCGAATTGTCACGCTAAAAAGTGTGCGGTCGTGCGGTGCGACGGGCACTCCGGCCCGCCACGGATTCCGCCGCGTATTTCACCTCGCCGGCTGCCGGCGAGGCGCTGTCGGAGTACAATCGGAGCCTGGCAGCGGAATGAAGTCGTCACAAGTTCGTCCTGAATGAGGAGACACACATGAAGCGTTGGACAATCTGCCCTCTGCTGGCGGCGATCGGTTTCACCCTGGTCGGCCTGGCACCGCCACTGGCGGCGGAAGAAGAGAAAGCCGCGGACGGCTGGGTCAAGCTGTTCGACGGCCAATCGCTCAAAGGCTGGAAGGCCAGCGAGAACAAAGACTCCTGGTCGGTGCAGGACGGAGCCCTGGTCTGCGACGGGCCGCGGAGCCACCTGTTCTATGTGGGCGACGACAAGCCTTTCGTGAACTTCGAGTTCAAGGCCGAGGTGAAGACGACTCCCGGCAGCAACGCCGGGATCTACTTTCATACCAGGTACCAGGAGGTCGGCTGGCCCAAGTACGGCTACGAGTGCCAGGTGAACGTATCGCACCAGGACCCCAAGAAATCGGGCAGCCTGTACGGCGTCGTGAACGTCAGCGACCCGCCGGCCAAGGATAACGAGTGGTACACTCAACATATCATCGTCAACGGCCGGCAGGTCACGCTGAAGATCAACGACCAGACGGTGGCCGAGTTTACCGAACCGGAAGGGCAGAAGGCGTTTTCCGCCGAGTTTGAGCGGCGACTGGGCAGCGGCACGTTTGCCCTCCAGGCGCATGACCCCCAAAGCAAGGTCTATTTCCGCAACTTGATGGTGAAACGGTTGCCGTGAGCCGAGTAACCGCTCACGGGGGTTTGAGAATCCAATAGCCGGCGAGGAAACAAACCAATTCCTTTGGCGCCCTCCTCGGAAGGAGATCGTGCAGTTCCTGGGCTGCTTTGGCGAGGGAATTTAGCGTTACGGCCTAGGGAAACTTGGACGGCCTGAGCTTCGGCGAGCGCTCCCCCTTAATATCCCTTTGGCTCCCTCCCCGGCTTCCGGGGAGGGTTGGGGAGGGGCCTGCGGGACTATAAAGCAAAGCAAGGCGCTCAATTCGCACATGGCCACTCACGGGACATGGATTTCGGACGAGTCGAACATCAATTGAGGATCTGGATTCTTGAGTGCGACCGGTGTTGTGTGATTCCATCGGGCGCCAGGTGAGTCAAAACAAGATGCACAAGAGCCCCTCCCCAGCCCTCCCCGGAAGCCGGGGAGGGAGCCAAAGGGATATCAAGGGGGGCGCTTACCGACGCGGAGACCATCCACGTTTTCCCTCGGTCATAACGCCAAATCCCCTCGGCAAAACAGCTTAAAAGCTGCACGATCTCGAAGCCGGGGAGGGGGCCAGAAGTGATTGATTGAGTCCGTGTCGCACTTCTGACTGACGAAACATCGTGAACGGTTACCTGCCTTCACGGAGCGAAAGGAGCGCAGCGTCAAGATCCGCGTCCGGCGAGCGAATTGCTGGAGCGCGCGGCGATGTCGCTCCGCCGCTGCAGATTCACGCTGTGATACGTGCAAGGAAGAATCCCATGGCAACCACCAAGGGTACGCTGCCGGTCAACGATACCCATTCGATCGTGGTCGGTTACATCGTCTGGCTGTTCGGATTCACCGGCGCTCACCGCTTTTACTTCGGCAAGAAGATTTCCGGCACCATCTGGTTCTTCACGTTGGGGCTGCTGGGAATCGGCTGGCTGATCGATCTGCTGCTGATTCCCGGCATGGACCGGGCGGCCGACCGCCGTTACCAGGCCGGGCCGGCCGACTACACGGTCGCCTGGATTCTGCTCACGTTCTTCGGGCTGCTGGGTGCCCACCGCTTCTACCTGGGCAAGATCGGCACGGGTATTCTGTACCTGCTGACCGGCGGCTTGCTGGGCATGGGCTGGCTGTATGACCTGTGGACGCTGAACGAGCAGGTCCATCTGTACAACACCCGGCCGGGATAGAAGCCATAGTCGCCTTTCGCTCCGCGAAAGTAGCGCGGCCGCTGGAAATCCCTCGACGCCCAAAGACCAGTCGAGGATTCCGCTACTTTCGCGGAGCGAAAGGCGACAAAACCCTTTCGCCGAACGCAGCGGGCCACCCGCCGCGTTCAGGCCGCCAGAGCGGATCGCGGCTGCTCCGGCACCTCTCGGCCGCTTTCACCCGCCGCCTCCTTCGTCGCGGTCTGCCACGGCAACAGGAACGCCAGGTACAACAGCATCGAGACGTAGTCGAGCATGAAGATCCGCAAGATGAACTTCAGCGTCAGGTGAAAGGCCACGCCCAGCACGGCCGTCGGCCAGCGGCAGCGGGGAAACCAGAAGCCGACCGCCAGCCAGTACTCGATGACCACGGTCCCCACGGCCAGGAGCCAGACGGGCACGCGCGCCGAGCCCACCGCCAGGTATCCGCTGGTCAGGTCCACCAGGAAGTTGGGCTGAGTGGACAGGGCCATCAGCACTTCACCGTTGAGAAACTCCGGGCTGGACTTGACCCAGGCATTGATGCCATAGAGCAAGGTGAGCTGCACCTGAATCAGGCGCAACGGCCAGATCGGTCCGGCCGGCAGGGCTCCCGTGGCCAGTTCCCGCCAGCGCCAAAGCGGAGTGGCCGGCGGCAGGCTGGCCAGGGCCAGCGTGAACAGCAGTACCTGCCGGCTCTGTTGCCCGCGCGTGAGAAAGTCGTGCGGCAGCAGCAGGCAGACCAGCACCAGGCCGATCATCCGCGGGCGCCAGCCCAGGGCGAACAGGAATATGCCGGCGAACATGGCCAGCCGGTAGGGTGCCGTCAAAAACAGGTGCCCGTACAACTCCGCCAGCAAAGGCGATTCGACGACCGACGCCGCCGGTTGCAGTCCCCGTGGCCAGAAGGCGAAGGCCAGCAGCATCGCCAGCGAGACGCGGAACAGGGCCACGCACCTGGGGTTGGCCGGAGCGAACAGAAATCGTTCGAAGGTCATGGCAAGTCTTCCTATGGGCAGTCAGCGCCGTCTCGTCTGACAGGCCAGCGACCCGTCATTACCGACAACCTCCCGTCATCACCGTCAACCTGTTGGCCGGAGTCCTGGCACCACGGGTTCGGCGTGCGTGGCAGCCTTAACGCCAGGCGCGCTCGGCGGCTTGCGCCAGTAGACCGCCAGCCGCTTGGTGCAGGCGAGCATCGCTGCCAGCAGTAGCAGCATCAGGATCAGGTCCTGCCGCCGACCGACCAGAAACGCCAGGTTCGAGGCTGGCTGCAACCGCACCATCGGGAATGACTCCGGCCCAGGGATCGATCATGCGTTGGCGAACGGGTATTCCTGCCATTGGGAGAATTGGTCCTGCGCGTCCGGACTGGAATGGCACCATCCAGCGACCGGCGGCTGGGCCCACGGCGCGGGGAGTGTACTGCGGTGCGGGCACGCGCTCAATAGCATCTTGGGAAACCCCGGCAACGTGGCGGCGTTTCCGAGACGCCCGGTCCGGTTCCTGCCAGCCGCCGATTCGCGTTGACCGCGACGCCACGTCCGGCTATCGTTCCGCCTCCAGGAAATCCACCGCGACGCCGGTGCCTGCTGGTGCACTCCGGGACTGAAGGACGGAACCCGCTGATGTCCACGTTCTACCTGTTGGACCATTCGCTCAAGGGTGTCGGTGGGCATCACTTCGACTATGCCTTTCAAGTGCTGCAAGCCGCGTCGGATGCGGGATGGCGGATCGTGCTGGCCACGAACCGCCGGTTTCACGATCGGGCCAGGTTACCCGCGGACTGGCTGGTGGAAAGCCCCTTTCGGTTTACGACCTACTGCCGCTTTGCCGGCTATCAGAGCAGCCACGGCCGGGCGGTCCGGTCGCCGGGTCCGCCGCGCGTCGAGCCACCCTTGGCGGCCGGGATGGACCAGGGACCCACCGGCGCCAAGCCGGCCGAGGGTTGGCGAAGCTGGCTGAGTCCGAGTCTGGATCGGGTGTCGCGCTACTGGCGACTCCGGCATTTCTCGTCAGCTTGCCGCCGGTTGTTCCGCAAGTACCCGCTGCGGGCCGGAGACCACGTGTTTCTGCCGACCTTGTCCGAATTCGATCTGCAGGGGCTGTCGCAGTTCCTGGCCTCGGACCCCGACAGCCTGCTGGCCCAGTGGCACCTGCAATTTCACTACAACGTCTACGAGGGCCGGGAAACGGAATACGATCTGCAGCCCGAACGGCTGGCCGCCATGCGGGAAGCGTTTGTCCTGGCGCTGCGGCCGATCGCCGGCCACCGCCTGCACTTCTACACGACGTCCAGCCAACTGGCCGCGCAGTACAACCGGCTGAAAGTCGGACAATTCCACAACCTGACGTATCCCATCAACGCCGCGTTTCACGTCGATTCCAAGCCTGCCGCGAAAGGACCTCTGCGAGTTACGTGTCCGGGAGCGGTGCGGGAGGAGAAGGGACAAACGCAACTGGCGGAAGTGCTGGCACAATTGTGGGACGATCACTTCGCCACAGGCAAACTGCAACTGGTGGTCCAGTCGAACAAGTCGTGGTTTCAGTTGCCCGTGCCGCGCCGCGGAGCCGCGGCGGCGGCACACGATCCAGTGGCCTACGTGCCGCATCCACTGGCCCCTCGCGAGTACGTCGAACTGATTCGCCAGGCCCACATCGGTTTGTTGCTGTACGACAGCCGGCGCTACTTCGCTCGACGAGCGGGCATCCTGGGCGAACTGCTCAGCGCCGGCGTCCCGGTGATTGTCCCGGCCGGCTGCTGGTTGTCGGAACAGATTTCCGAAGCGGGGTTCTCGTATCGCGACAGTCTGCTCGAACGCTGGCCGGTCTTGGCCGGTCATCGCTTCCCCAGTCTGCCGGTGGAACTGCCGCCCGACCCTTGTGCGGCGCCGCGGCTGGCCGCCGAGCCGATCGGCATCTCCAGCGACGGCGGCCTGGAGCTGGCGGTTCCCGCGGGGGCGACGAACCTGGTCGTTCACTGGCAGCGTGGTCTCGCCCAGCCGCCGGGCAGCTTCGTCCGCTTGCGAGCTGACTGGCATCTGTCGGCCACAAATACGACGCGAGTCGTGGAGATCATAGGCGACCGGATGGGCAATCGTCCCGCGTCCGCGGCACTGGTGGTCCCCGCGGGCAGCCGTCGCGTGACGCTCGCCTGGTCGAACGCCTACGCCGATGAACAACTCGATCTGCAGCACGTGCGGGCCGCCTTCCTGGACGCGTCCCGCGGCCCCGGCGGACACTGCGCGACCAGCAGCGTGGGCGTGGCCTTCGCGGAACCCGCGGAGGTGCCCCGACTGCTGCGCGAGATGGTGCAGCAGGACGCCCACTATCGCCAGACGGCCCAGCAGTTCGCCCAGACCTGGCAGGCCTGGCATTCGGCCGAGCACACGGTCGCCCAGTTGCTCAATCGCAGCGAACTCGCGCAACGGCCCGCGGCCGCTTGACCCGCACGGCTTTCACAGCAGCCGCGGCCAGATGGTGTCGCTGACCACCAGGCCGCGGCGAGTCAGCCGGATCCGCCGGCCGTCATCCGCCAGCAGGCCCCAGTCGACCAGCAGCGGCAGTTGTTCGCCGAGCAGCCGGTCGAGTTCGTAACCGGTTCGTCGCTGGAAGTCGTCGCGGTCGACGCCTGCCCGCATCCGCAGGCCCAGCACCATTCGCTCGCGGGCCGACGGTTCGGGGGCAAGTTGCTCGGACTCCGCCACGGGCGACTGCCCGGCGCGGACGCGTTGCAACCAGTTGGTGGTGCTGCGATGGTTGACTTCTCGCCGCCCGCCGACGTAACGTGCCGCTCCGGGCCCCACGGCAAAATACGGCTCGCCGCGCCAGTACACTTCATTGTGGCGGCAGCGGTGGCCGGGGCGAGCGAAATTGGAAACCTCGTAGTGTTCGAACTCGGCGGACTCCAGGGTGTCGATCGCCAGTTCGTACATCTTCAACTCCAGCTCCTCGGCCAGCGGCGCCAGTTGCCCCCGCAGCCGCCGGCCCCAGAACCGCGTGCCGCGTTCGAACGTCAGGCCGTAACAGGAGACGTGATCGATCGGAGCGGCGACGGCCATGCGGAGGTCGCGTTGCCAGTCATCCAGCGACTCGCCGGGAACCGCGAAAATCAGGTCCAGCGACAGGGACTCGAACCGCGGACGGGCCGCGTCCAGGACTCGCAGGACCTGCTCCGCCCGATGGTCGCGTTCGAGCGTGCGGAGCTTGCGGTCGTCGAACGACTGCACGCCCAGGCTGAGCCGGGTTACGCCGGCGGCGGCCAGCGTGTCCAGGATCTCGGCGCGCAGATCCCCGGGGTTGGCCTCCACGCTCCACTCGTACCTGCCGGTGGGCGGAAACCAGTGGGACGTGCGGTCGAGCAGCCGGGCTAACTGGGCCGGTTCCAGGTGCGTCGGCGTGCCGCCGCCGACAAACAGCGTGTCGACGGGACGCGGCTGACCCAGCCAGCTCATTTCCCGTTCGACCGCCTCCAGGTAGGCCGGCGCCAGGTCGTCGCGGCCGGCGAGCACCGTGAAATTGCAATAGCCACAGCGGTGCCGGCAGAACGGTACATGCACGTAAACGGCCCGTGGCTCGGCTTTACCTGGTGGAGCGATTGTCCCCAATCGCTCAGGCGCCTCGCCCGAGGACCCGATTGAGGACAATCGGGCTACACTTGGTGGAGCGATTGTCCCCAATCGCTCTTCAGGCACCTGCATAGCAACACTCCCCGGCTCGGCCGCGAGCAGCGCCTCAGAGCCACAGATGCAGTCGGTCGTCGAGCAGATCGGGCAACAGCTTCTTGACATAGTGGCGGATCTGCCGATCGTCGTAGCGGGTGCTGAAGTGGGAAGCGATGATCCGTTCGTTCTGGAACCGCTCGCGCCGCTCCAGGAAATCGTCCAGGTGCATGTGGCCGTGCTTGTGGATCTTTTCCTTGCGATGTCCCGGCGCGACGAAGGTCATTTCGGCAATCAGGATTTGTGCCTGGTACATCGCCGGGCAGTTGTCGAGCCCTTCGGGAGACGAATCGCCCAGGTAGGCCAGCACGGGCAACCGCCGTTCCTCGCTGACTTCCCGCCCGGACAGCCGCAGGTCGCGGATTTCGGGACCGCTGAGCTGGCGGTATTCTTCCTTGAGCTTGTTGCGGCGTTCCCAGACAATGTATCCCAGCGAGGGCACGGTATGTCGAGTGGCATGGGCCGTGACCACCAGTTCGCGGGACAGGGGCACTTCGTCGCCCGCCGCCAGCGGTTTGAGTTCGCACGGCAGCCGGCCGCGGTCCAGGCGGCTGATGACCCGCAACAGTTGCTGCACGGTCTCCAGGGCGTGTTCGGGCAGGTAGATCGTGGGAGGCGGCATTTTCATCATCCGCCGCCGGGCGATATAGACGGGCAGAGCGGCCACGTGATCCAGGTGGGCATGCGTCACGAACCAGGTGGGAGTGCCCATGAAGTCCCACGGCTGCCCTCCCAGGTCGAAGCCCAGCTTCAGCTCGGGGATTCGCCAGTAGGTCTGGACGGCGGCGCGCGAATAGCCCTCAATCGTGCAGCCTTTGTGGGCCAACGTGCGGAAGGGCATGTTATCCAGCATGATTCAAGCCGCCTCCGGACCTTCCGGTTCATCCGGTTCGCCAGGCAAGTCCGGCACGGTTTGCGACGCCAGCAGCTCGAACTGTTCGAACTGTTCGCGAAAGTTCTCCCCCGGCAGGATCCAGATTTCGCCGTGTGAATGCTGCTGTTCGGTCCGCACGCCGTGGTGCCGCACCAGTTCCAGCACGGCCAGAAACACGCCGATCAGCGCGGACTTGTGCATCCCGGGCTGAAACATCTCGGACAGCGCGACGCGACGCTGTTCCAGCAACCGGGAATGAATCCGCCGCATGTAGACCTGCAGCGGAGTGTCATCATACACGATGCTGGTCGGCTGCCGGGACTGGGTGTCGCGCACAATCCGCGAGAAGGCGCTGACCAGATCCCAGAGTTCGAGTTCCTTGATCGGCTGGCCGGCCAGGTCCGTCTCGCGGGGCGGCAAGTCGTTGGCCAGGCGAGGGTAGCGAAGTTGCCACTGGCGGCTTTGCTCATCCAGAATGCTGGCCGCGTCCCGGTAACGCTTGTAGTCCAGCAGCCGTTGGACCAGTTCCTCGCGGGGATCCTCCAGCGTCTCGGACTCCTCGCCCCCTCGGGGCAGGATCAGCCGCGATTTGATCTCCATCAACGTGCTGGCCATCTCCAGAAAGTCGCCGACCGCGTTCACGTCCAACTCCTCGAGCACCTCCAGGTACTCCAGGAACTGTTCCGCCACCGGCGCCAGCGGGATATCCGCCACGTCGATCTCGTTCTTGCGGACAAGATACAGCAGCAGGTCCAAGGGGCCGCGGAAACTATCCAAGGCGACGCGAAAGCTCATGCGGCGTGATCGTCCTCCCGTGTGTTTCGCCAGGCCTGCGGCTGCTACGGTGCGTGGTCGCTTTCCCCAGGCATCCCCTCACGCGCGCCGATTCTGCCCCCTCCGCGGGATGGCAGGTCTGGTATTCCGGCTGCACTCGATCATTCTAAATGCTGGGAGGGCCATGCCAACGGGGGCCAAAACCGGGGCGGATAATCCGCCTTTAGGATGGCAAAGAATTCTGGCATTTGGGAAAAATCTGACGTAAACTGCTGAAACTCAAACGCTGGTTCGACTACCCCACTCCGGCCTGCCCCGCGTGGTTTTGCCGCGACCCGCCCCGGTGGTTTCTCCTCCGCACACGCCACAGCGAGCGCCGGCCGCCAGTGGGACTCCCAGTGGACCTTTCATGGCGACCTTGCTCATGATCGAAATCAAGCACAAGAGCTCCGGCGAGGTGTTGCTGCGCGTACAGGCCGAGACGCTGGCCGGGCAGCGACTGGATGGGTCCAAGATACCGGGTGCGGACCTGTCGGGCCAGGATCTGACCGGAACCGACTTTCACAATTCGGACCTCCGCGACGCGGACTTCAGTGCCACCAGGCTGAGCCAGGCCAATTTCCACAGCGCCTGCCTGAACGACGCGGTGTTCACGCGGGCCGAGGGAAACGACGTGAATTTCACGGACGCCATCATGGAGCGAGTGAGGCTGACGGACGCCAAACTCCCGCGTTCGGTCTTTCGCTACGCCCGGTTGCCCGAATGCGACTTGTCGGGAGCCAATCTGAGCGGATCGGACATGAGCATGGCCGATTTGCGGGGCAATTTGAACGAGGTGAACCTGTCGCAGGCCGACTTGCGGGGAGCGGACCTGACGGGCGCCAATCTGACCGGAGCCAACCTCACGCTTTCGAACATGTTTGACGCCAAGCTGAACGACGCCAAGATGTCCCGCATCCACATGGACGGGGCGATCGGGCCGCACGGGCAGCGCGTGGGCGCCAAGGTGGCCGGCAAGAAGCGGACGGCTCGCCCCTGGTGGCAGTTCTGGGGCTAGGCTGGCTGCGGGCCACTTGCCGGTTCGCGCCGCTCGGACTATCATCGCGGTTTGCGCTCCAGCCGAAAGGGAAACCGAGCGATGCGTCACGTATTGTCCGCCATTGTGCAGAACGTCCCGGGCGTCCTGGCCCACATCTCCGGCATGTTGGCCTCGCGAGGCTACAATATCGATTCGCTGGCGGTGGGTGAAACGGAAGACCCGAATCTCTCGCGGATGACGTTTGTCGTGGTGGGTGACGAGCGGATTCTGGAGCAAGTGGCCAAGCAGCTCGAGAAAATCGTCACGGTCGTCAAAGTCGTCGACGTCAGCTCGCAAGACTTTGTCGAGCGGGACTTGATGCTGCTGAAAGTCCAGGCTCCCGCCGGGCCGCGGCGCAGCGAGATCCGCGAGTTGGTCGACATCTTCCGCGGCAAGATCGTGGACGTGGGCGCCGAGGAGATCATGATCGAGATCTCGGGCCGCGAGAACAAGATCGAGGCGTTTATCGATCGGATGCGGCCCTACGGAATCCTGGAACTGGTGCGCAGCGGCCGGATCGCGATGGTCCGCGGCGCCCAGCAAGACGAACGCGTGCCCCGCATGCACTCGGCCTGAATGGGCCGAGCGGCCAGCGTCAATTGCCCGCCCACCCGTGGCGATCCGCCCGGACGATTTAAAGAACTCGGACCCTGAGGAGTGATTGGCCCATGCCCGCCAAAATCTACTACGACAACGACGCGGACCTGTCCCTGCTGAAGAACAAGACCATCGCCATTCTGGGCTACGGTTCCCAGGGGCACGCCCAGGCCCAGAACCTGCGCGACAGCGGCTGCAACGTGATCGTGGGCCAGCGTCCGGGCAGTGCCAACTACGAGCTGGCGGTGAGCCACGGGTTCGAGCCGCTGCCGATCGAGGAAGCCGCTCGCCGGGCCGACCTGATCAACATCCTGCTGCCCGACGAAGTCCAGGGGGACATTTACAAGCAGTCGATCCGCGACCAGTTGCGGCCGGGCAATATCCTGATGTGCTCGCACGGCTTCAACGTGCACTTCGGCCAGGTCGAGGCGCCTCAGGGGGTCGACACGCTGCTGGTGGCGCCCAAGGGGCCGGGCCACCTGGTGCGGAGCGAGTTCGAGAAAGGCGGCGGGGTGCCCAGCTTGATCGCCGTGGGCGAAGGGGCCAGCGACACGACGCTGCAACTGGGACTGGCGTACGCCAAGGGCATCGGCGGCACCCGGGGTGGCGTGATTCACACCACCTTCGCCGAAGAGACGGAAACGGATCTGTTCGGCGAACAGGTCGTGTTGTGCGGCGGGGTCAGCGAGCTGGTCAAGTCGGCGTTCGCCACGCTGGTCGAGGCCGGATACCAGCCGGAGATGGCCTATTTCGAATGCCTGCACGAGCTGAAGTTGATCGTCGATCTGTTCTACCAGGGCGGTCTGAGCTACATGCGGTACAGCGTGTCGAACACGGCCGAGTACGGCGATTACACGCGCGGCCCGCGGATCATCACCGATCAGACTCGGGCCGAAATGAAGAAGATTCTCAACGAGATTCAGACCGGCCAGTTCGCTCGCGAGTGGATCCTGGAAAATCGGGCCGGGGCTCCCGCGTTCAAGGCGACCCGGCGCCGCGATCGGAACCTGCAGATCGAGGTGGTCGGGCGGAAGCTGCGCAGCCTCATGAAGTGGATTGCAGCCAAGGAAGTGTGATTCGTCCCCGCCAGATTCCTCGGTTGCATCGGCCGATCTCCGGCCCTGGCGAACAAGTTCCGCACGGGACGGCCGCGGTCCGGCTTGGCGGCAGCGGGGGGGTGCCCCTACAATGCATGGTGTCGAGGTCGCCAGTCGCGGCCCTGGCGGCCAGCTTTCCCGCACCCGCTGGTGTCCCCGCCTCATTTCGCAGGAGCATGTCGGATGGCTTATCCCCAGGCGCTGGAGACGTTTGCCGCGCTGCGGCCGGGCGACCGGCTGGAAATCAAGCATGAAGTCAAGGTTGGCTTTCGCCGCTGGAACACGGTGACCGTGGGGACCGTGGTGCAGACGGAGCGTCGTCGGCACAGCCTGCACTTTCGCCGCAACCTGGACGACAAGGTCTTCAGCGACGTGATCCGGCTGCGGCGCGACGATGGGGAATTGACCACGATCACACTGGACGAATTCACCGAGTTGACGAAACTCGCGGATTGAACCGAGGTCGACCCGATGCAGGTGCATACGCTCCACAGCCGGCATCCGCGGTTGTTCGAACAGAACCGGTTCGTCTACCCGGTGCTCAGCCGGCGTTCCCGCGGCCTGTCGGTGGGCGTGAACTTGAACCCCGACAAGGTCTGCAACTTCGACTGCATCTACTGCCAGGTCGATCGGACTCGGCAAAGCGAGCGGCGGTTCGTGGAAACCGGGCAGTTGTTCGACGAGCTGCGGCTGACGCTCGACCTGGCCCGCTCGGGCGAGTTATTCGAGCATCCCACGTTCGCCACGACGCCACCCGACCAGCGGCGGCTGAACGACATCGCCTTCTCGGGCGACGGCGAGCCGACGACGTACCGCAATTTTGATGAGCTGGTGGAGCGGGCCGCGGAGCTCAAGCGCGAGCTGGGCCTGTCGGACGTCAAGCTGGTGCTGATCACCAACGCCAGCCGGTTTCATCGTCCGCACGTGCAGCGCGGCTTGGGAATCCTGGATGCCAACCAGGGCGAGATCTGGGCCAAGCTGGATGCGGGCACCCAGGAGTATTTCCAATTGGTGGATCGGACGTCGATCCCGTTGCGGCGGATCCTGGACAACTTGTTGCTGGCGGCCCGCATTCGCCCGCTGGTGATCCAGTCGCTGTTCATGAGGGTGGACGGGCAGCCGCCGGCGGACGAGGAACTGGTGGCCTACTGCCAGCGGCTCAACGAGTTGCTGGCGGCGGGGGGCCGCCTGCAGTTGGTTCAGGTCTACACGGTGGCGCGCCGACCCGCGGAATCGATCGTCTCACCGCTCTCGGACCAGCAGGTCGAGCGGATCGCGGACCTGGTCCGGCGGCGAACGGGCCTGCCGGTGGAGACCTATTACGGCAGCACGGCCTGGTAACTGCCGGTGGCGACGGGCCTCTGGCCTGTCAGGCAGGACGGGTCTTTGAGCCGTCCAGGGAGTACGACAGTCCGCTTCGCCCCTCCAACAACGTCCAGGAAGTCCATCCATGCAGCGGGATTCGCACACTGTCGAAGTGTCTCTGGCGGTGATCATCGGCGGCCTCATGATTTGGGGCGCCTTTCACGCGCTGGGAGCGTACCTGTCGCTGGCCCAGAAGCCCGGCTGGTCGTACCAGTCGGAGGAGGCCAGCGCCGTGGTCAGCCAGCAACAGGCGGCACAGCCTCCGGTCCGCGACCCGCGCAAAGCGGTGGTCGTGGGCGTCTGTTCGGCGGGCTTCATCAGCTTCTGGCTGCTGATGCTGGTCTTGCGCCGCCGCCGGGCGCGGAGGTTGGCGGAGACGGCGGGCGAGCGGTCGATGGCGGCGACCGAGGACCCAGGCCAGCAGCTTCCCGCCACCGCCGCCAGCCAACCGGCCGGATCGGACCGCAGCGAGTGAGCGTGGACTTGACCGTGTGGCAGGGAGAAGAGGCATGAGTTCCGCGGCAAACTCCAGCGGCAGCCGGTTGTCGATCGGCCAGTATCTGATCAAACGGCTGCTTGATTATGGCATTCGCGACATCTTCGGGCTGCCGGGGGATTACGTGCTGGCTTTGTACGGCTTGATGGAAGCCAGTCCCTTGAACGTGGTCGGCTGCACGCGCGAGGACTGCGCGGGGTTCGCCGCGGACGCCTACGCCCGCATCAACGGGATGGGAGCGATCTGCGTTACGTACTGTGTGGGCGGTCTGAGCGTGGCCAACGCGGTGGCCGGCGCTTACGCCGAGAAGTCCGCGGTGGTGGTGATCAGCGGTTCGCCCGGCCTGGACGAGCGGACGAACAACCCGCTGCTGCATCACAAGGTGCGGGATTTCCGCACGCAACTGGACGTGTTTGAAAAGCTGTGCGTGGCCGGAACGGAGCTGTCCGACCCGCTGACCGCCTTTCGCGAGATCGACCGCGTGCTGGACGCGTCGGCCCGTTTCAAGCGCCCCTGTTACATCGAAATCCCGCGCGACATGGTGGACGTGGTGCCGCACATCTCGCACCATTTTTTCGAGGAAGCGGCCAGCAGCGATCCCCAGGCGACGGCGGAAGCGGCGGACGAGGCGGCCCAGTGGCTCAGCCGGGCCGAGCGGCCGATCATCGTGGCGGGGGTCGAGATTCACCGGTTCGGATTGCAGGACAAGCTGCTGGCGCTGGCCGAGAAATCCCGGATCCCGATCGCCACCACGCTGTTGGGCAAGAGCGTGATCGGCGAAACGCACCCGCTGTTCATCGGCCTGTACGAAGGGGCCATGGGCCGCTCGGAAGTGACGCAGTTCGTCGAGGAGAGCGACTGTGTGCTGCTGGCCGGAGCGTTCATGACCGACATCAACCTGGGGATCTACACGGCCAACCTCGACCCCAGCCGCTGCATCTACGCGACCAGCGAGCAACTGCGGATCCGGCACCACCACTACCACGCGGTGCTGCTGGGTGATTTCCTCAGTGAACTGACGGCCCGCGGCCCCTCGCCGGTGCCGCGGGCGATCCCGGCCGAACTGCATCCCAAGCCGCCGTCGTACACGCTGGATGCCCAGGCCCGGCTGCGCATCAGCCGGCTGATCGCCCGGCTGAACCAGCAGATCGATGCCCGGACCATCGTGATTGCCGATATTGGCGACGCGCTGTTCTCGGCCACCGAACTGGTCACTCACGAACGGACCGACTTCATCAGCCCCGCGTACTACACGTCGATGGGGTTCTCGGTCCCGGCCGCGCTGGGCGCGCAAGTCGCGCGGCCCCATGATCGCGTCGTGGTGCTCTGTGGCGACGGGGCCTTTCAAATGACGGGCATGGAACTGTCCACGATCGTCCGCCGCGGGTACGCGCCGATCCTGATCGTGCTGGACAACCAGGGTTATGGCACGGAGCGGTTTCTCTGCCCCGGCGATTGGGCACACAACGAAATCCATCCCTGGAAGTACGCTCGCTTGCCCGAGGTTCTGGGCGGCGGCGTGGGCTTCGAGGTGTGGACGGAGGGCGAATTCGACCAGGCCTTGAACGACGCCTGGGTGAACCAGCACAGCCTGTCGTTGATCCACGTGCACCTGGACCGCGACGACGCCAGCATGACGCTGCGGCGGCTCGCCGAGCGATTGGGGCAGCGCGTGTGAACCAGCGGCCGGCGGCTACCAGCCATGCGGACCAGGTGCGGCGCGGCGAACGCTTCGAGTTCGGCCGGAACTGGCGGCACTTTCTGGACACGATCGACGAGCAGCGGATCGAGCAGGCCGAGGCGTCGCTCCACGGGATGCTCGGCACGCCGCTGGCCGGCAAGTCGTTTCTGGACGTGGGCTCGGGCAGCGGCCTGTTCAGCCTGGCCGCGCGGCGGTTGGGAGCCCGCGTGCATTCGTTCGACTACGACCCGCAGTCCGTGGCCTGCACCCGCGAACTGAAACGCCGCTACCTTCCCGACGACCCGCAGTGGACGATCGACGAAGCCTCGGTTCTGGACGCCGGCTACGTCCGTTCGCTCGGCGCGTTCGACATCGTGTACTCGTGGGGCGTGCTGCACCAGACGGGCGCCATGTGGCAGGCCTTGGACCATGTGGGCCAGGCGGTGCTGCCCGGCGGTTGGCTGTTCATTTCCATCTATAACGACCAGGGCGGCACGAGCCGTCGCTGGCTGGCGATCAAGCGGCTCTATAATCGCTCGCCGCGACCCGTGCGGACGCTGCTCGTGCTGCTGGTCGGCGCCTGGTTCGAATTGCTGGCGGTGTTGGCACGCCTGTCGCGGCTGGAGAATCCGTTGCCGTTCCGCGATTGGGCGGCCAAGAAGCGCACACGCGGCATGTCGGTCTGGCACGACCTGGTCGACTGGGTGGGCGGATATCCGTTCGAGGTGGCCCGGCCAGAGGAGATCTTTGACTTCTTCCGGCAGCGCGACTTTACGCTCGAACGTCTCAAGACGCTGGGCAAAGGGCACGGCTGCAACGAATTCGTGTTTCGACGCGGCGAGCGGCCGTCGGACCAGCGAAGCTCATTGTCGCGGGACTGATTCCACTGTCGCTCGACCGGCTTCAGTTGTCCGGATCGCCGATCCGACGCAGGTATTCGGCCAGCCGCGCTTGCAGGTCGACCAGGGTCTGCCATTGGGCAAAATCAATCTGGACCTGTTCGGACTTGGCATCGACTTCGACCGACTTGAGCAACTGCCGCAGGCGGGTGTGCAGGTACTCGATCAGCTCGGACAACTGAGCGGCCTGGCCGGGCGTCAGGCGTTCGGGCAGTGGCGGCGGCGAGCGACTTTGCAGGGTTGCCTGCAGGTCGGCGTCGTCGTTCCAGTTCAGTTCGAAGTCCATGGCCGAGGAGGGCGGGCCGGACCCATCGCGGGGATTCAGAGTTCCTTCGCCTTCGCGGCTGCGGAGGCTGGCCAGGCGGTTGGCGATCTGGTCCCGCGAGCCGAACAGGAGGACGGAGCGGCCGACGGTGATCATGTCGCCAAAGCGGAGAATCCGCAGGTTGATATCCTCGCCGTTGACTTTGGTGCCGTTGGTGCTCTCCAGGTCGGTCAGCACAAGTTGGTCATGGTCTTCCTGGATCTTGATATGAAAGCGGCTGACTCGATCATCGTTCAGTTGGACGGTATTGCCCTCTTCGCGACCGATGGTAACCGGGGCGGCCAACCCCTCGAACACGCGGCCACGGTCCGCACCGTCAAGCACGCGGAGGGTAATCTGGGGCATGTGGGCACTCGCGTCTTGGCAGAGCGGCGGGCGGCTCAGGTCCCGGAAACGCGAGGGGCCTGGATCGGGGCAGAAGCTCGAACCGCCTTGACCATAAGGCGCTTATAACATCCGCGGGAAAGGCGGGTCAAGTGTTTCCCCTCAGAATGCGGCCGCGACTTGTTGCGGCGGCCGATTCTGGTAAGCTGACGGCGGTGGTGGTGGGGCCTGCTCGCGGCAACCCTGCTGCTGGTCGTTGCGTCCCCCGCGGCGCATGGCGGTCAGGTAAGCGCCCGTAGCTCAATTGGACAGAGCATCGGTCTTCGGAACCGAGGGTTAGAGGTTCGAGTCCTCTCGGGCGTACTTGTGTTGACCGTGTGGAGTCGAGAACAAGAGAACTGCCTGCCGCTGCCGCTGCCGCTGTCGGTGCCGGCGTCCCAGAGTTGCACCGTCCGGTCTGTGCTGCCGCCGAGGAATCGCCGGCTATCCGGGGAGTTGGCCATACCGAGAATCCGCTGCGAAAGTCCCTCAAATCGCCGTAATTCCCGGACGGTCGTCACACTCCATTCCCGGACGGTCGCATCGTGGCTCGCTGTGAATACCCAGCGGTTGCCGGGTTCGATCCATTATTCCTAGTCGCGGGCTACGTGCAAACACGTGTTCCACACCCGTGTGGTGCGAATGGTTTACGCCACGTTGCAAACTGGGGACCTGGAGGTGGATCTGGGCGTCAGGCACCGCAGCAACTCCTGCCAACGCGGAACCACCACGGTCATCGGCCCAGGATCTCCACGCTGATGTCGCTGGGCCCGACATGGACATCGCGTCGCCCCCGGTCTTCTCGACCGAGGTGAATGGACCGGCCCTTGACCGTGAATCTCTGCCCAGCCCTCAGTTGCTCGTGGCTACGGGCGAATTCGGCGTCGCCGTACAAACGCAGCGGCAAAGGCCAGTTTCCACCGACGGACTGCGTGAACGCCACGCCGCGAAACTTGTAGTCCTTCTTGATCGGGGAAATGCTGACCATCCAGCCGATTGTCTGGCTGGAGGCGGCGGTCGGATTCTTTCCGCCCTGAACCAACGCCACCCCGAGCGTCGCTTCGAAAGGTTCTCCGACAGGATGATCTGCCAGCCACTTGTGGACTGCGTCGATCGTGAACTTGTCCCAAGACTTGGGATTCTTCAACTCGGCCGGCATCTCGTCCAGTATCTCTACGATGGACTGGTAGCCCTGGCCTGGTTCGATGCCGTGTTCCGCCAGCAGCTCCTTGAGGCGAGCGTTTTCCGCTCGCAGCCTCCGAACCTCAGCCTCCAGTTCGCGGACTTGAGCGGCGGGCGGTTCCACGGCAAGTGCAGGCCACGCTGTACGTCCCGGCGGAATCGGGGGCGGCATGAGCACAGCATCCCCAACCACGCTCGAAGAGGCCATCCGGCATGCTGGCGAAGGGTGGTTGATCGAATCGTTTGCTCCACCGGAAGCCGCAATGGAACGCATTTTTCAGACCCTTGCTGCAGTCCAGCAAAAAGCGCGGGTGCGACTCGGCGATAGTGCCCCAAACCTTTCTGAGGCGGCTTTGGTACACGAATACCAACGCAATCCGCTTCGTGTACGAGGATTCTTTCAGTCTCTCGGTGGAACTCGGACGCCAGCAATGCTGTTGATGGTATGGCGGATCATCCAAGGCATGGAGGTGAAAGACATCCGAATGGATTACCAACGCCAACAGTCGTTCCAGTTGCGAGTCATCCTCGAATCACCCTGTGGAGAACTGGATTCGCCGTACAATTCGCGGAACATCCATGACTTCGCCCTGTTTCGTCACATTGGGATCATGGAGATCGGAGGTGCGCCCGTCTTCGACGGCTTCTACGCCCTGAAGTTTCGGGGTCTCCGCTCCTGACGTCACCGAGGTTGATTTTCCGGTCGGCTTAGCGACAACCGAAAGCCGCACGACCTCGAAACGGAGAGGCAGCCAACTGCCACGTAGACGCTGTTTCAATACCCACATCTTGCCCGCCGGCAGCCACATCTCGGCCGCCGTCACTTGCGACTAGCCTTGCTGTCCTTCCCACAGTATCCTGCTGGTCTTGCAGGGGATACAATGCCCCCTGTCTGACTGCCAGAATAGCCGTCCGTCGGCACGAGGCTGACCATGCCCGAGTCGTTCTTCGAACACCCCATCCTCAACTCCCCCTACGAATATCCCAGCCGCCATTGGGAGCTGGACGCCACCGGCCAACCGACGAACCGCATCATCGAATCCCGCCGGATCGCCGAATTCATCACGCCTATCCCCAAACCGAAGAAGCGGAAGAAGCGGGCTGAAACCCAGCGGGAACTGCACTTCCAGGACGACACCGGCGTATCGACCGCCGAGCAGCAATACGATCCCACGCCGATCATCAACGAGGTCCGCCGGCTGGTGGACGATTGGCGGACCTGGCCGAACCCCAGCGATTGGAAGGTTACGCCCGAAACGGCCCGTCTGCTGCAACACTGGCGGCACCACGATTTCCAGGGCATCCGGCCGTTCTTCTGCCAGATCGAGGCCGTCGAGACAGCCATTTACCTGTCCGAGGTCGCTCCCAAGCTGGGCAAGCCGGGGCAGCGATTCTACGACTACCTGGAAAGCGCCAACGACTCGGCCAATCCCGGCCTGCTGCGGCTGGCGCTGAAACTGGCCACCGGCGCCGGCAAGACCACCGTCATGGCCATGATCATCGTCTGGCAGACGGTCAACGCCGTGCGTCGACCCGGCAGCAAGCGGTTCTCCCGCGGCTTCCTGGTCGTTACGCCCGGCATCACGATCCGCGATCGCCTGCGGGTACTGCTGCCCAACGACCCGGACAGCTACTACGCCAGCCGCCAACTGGTCCCCAACGACATGGTGGGCGACCTGGAACGGGCGAAGATCGTGATCACCAACTATCACGCCTTCAAGCTCCGTGAACGGATGGAGCTTTCCTCTGGTGGCCGGGCGCTTCTGCAGGGTCGCGGCGCTCCGCTCCAGACGCTCGAGACCGAAGGCCAGATGATCCAGCGGGTCATGCCCGACCTGATGGGCATGAAGAATATCGTGGTGCTGAATGACGAGGCCCACCACTGCTACCGGGAAAAGCCGGGCACCCACGAGGAGGCGGAGCTAAAGGGCGACGACCGCAAGGAAGCCCAGCAGAACAACGAAGCGGCCCGGCTGTGGATCTCCGGCATCGAGGCGGTCAGCCGCAAGCTGGGCGTGACCCGCGTCTTTGACCTCTCGGCCACGCCGTTCTTCCTGCGAGGTTCCGGCTATGCCGAAGGAACGCTGTTCCCCTGGACGATGACTGACTTCTCGCTGATGGACGCCATCGAGTGCGGCATTGTCAAATTGCCGCGAGTGCCGGTGGCGGACAACATCCCCGGCGACGACATGCCTCGGTTCCGCGTACTGTGGGAGAACATCCGCACCCGCATGCCGAAGAAGGGGCGAGGCCAGGCGGCGTCGCTCGACCCCCTGAGCATCCCGGTGGAGCTGCAAACGGCCCTGGAAGCACTGTACGGCCACTACGAACAGACCTTCCAGCTGTGGCGGCAGGAGGGTATCACGCCGCCACCCTGTTTCATCGTGGTCTGCAACAACACGTCCACGTCCAAGCTGGTGTACGATTACATTTCCGGCTTTCACCGACAGAACCCGGATGGGTCACAGTCGTTCGAAAACGGCCGGCTGGAGCTGTTCCGTAATTTCGACGACGACGGCAATCGGCTCGCCCGGCCCCGGACGCTGCTGATTGACAGCGAGCAACTGGAATCGGGCGACGCGCTGGACAAGGACTTCCGGGAGATGGCGGCGGATGAAATTGAGCGGTTCCGCCGGGAGATCATCGAGCGCACGGGGGATGTCCGAGCGGCCGACAAGATCGACGACGCCACGCTGCTGCGCGAGGTGATGAACACGGTCGGCAAGAGGGACCGGCTGGGCGAGTCGATCCGCTGCGTGGTGTCCGTCTCGATGCTCACCGAGGGCTGGGATGCCAACACGGTGACGCACGTGCTGGGCGTCCGCGCCTTCGGCACGCAACTGTTGTGCGAGCAGGTCGTCGGCCGGGCCCTGCGGCGGCAGTCCTACGATTTGAACGAGGAGGGGAAGTTCAACGTCGAGTACGCCGACGTGCTCGGCATCCCCTTCGATTTCACCGCCAAGCCGGTGGTCGCGCCAGTCCAACGGCCGCGCGAAACGATCCACGTCCGAGCGGTCCGCGAACGGGACGCGCTCGAGATCCGCTTCCCGCGAGTGGAAGGCTACCGCGTGGAACTGCCCGAGGAGCAACTGACGGCCGAGTTTAACGAGGACTCGGTGCTGGAACTGACGCCCGCGTTGGTCGGGCCCACGGTCACTCGCAACCAGGGCATCATCGGCGAAGGCATCGACCTGCGGCTGGAACACCTGGACCAGATGCGGCTGCCCACAATCCTGTACCATCTGACCAGGCGGCTGTTGTACACCAGGTACCGCGACCCAGGCGACGAGCCGGAGCTGCACCTGTTCGGAAAGCTGAAACGTATCACGCGCCAGTGGATGGACCAGTGCCTGCGGTGCAGGGGCGGCACGTTCCCCGCTCAACTGATGTACCAGGAACTGGCGGACATGGCTTGCGAACGGATTACCGCGGCCATCACCCGCACGCTGATGGGCGACCGGCCGATCAAGGCGGTGCTGGACGCCTACAACCCGGAGGGTTCGACGATCCACGTCAACTTCAACACCTCGAAACGGGACCGCTGGGAAACCGATGCCCGCAAGTGCCACGTCAACTGGGTGATCCTGGACAGCGACTGGGAGGGCGAGTTCTGCCGAGTGGCCGAGTCGCATCCGCGCGTGCTGGCCTACGTCAAGAACCACAACCTGGGGCTGGAAGTCCCGTACCGCATGGGATCGCGGGTCCGCAAGTACATTCCCGACTTCGTGGTGCAGGTGGACGACGGACACGACGACCCGTTGAACCTGGTGGTCGAGATCAAGGGCTATCGCGGCGAAGACGCCAAGGACAAGAAGACCACGATGGAAGTTTACTGGGTGCCGGGGGTGAACAACCTGGGCCGATTCGGCCGCTGGGCGTTCGCCGAGTTCAAAGACGTGTTCCAAATCGAAGCGGAATTCAACCGGGTCGTTGACGGCTGCCTCGCGGGCGCGGGAGCGTAGCTGGACATCGCCACGGACTTGGCATTCAAGCAAGTGTTGGAGCAAGCGTGTGAGCAGGTGTTGAATTAGAAACGAGATTTACCGTGAATTGCAACGACAGCACCCGGAGACTTTGGAGGTATCAATCGAGTTGACCACCGTAACAGAATCCAATCCGTCGGCGTGGATGCGGCGGTCACCCAACGATTCTTCCCGCTCCCCTCTCCCCCAGCTTGCTGGGGGAGAGGGGCTGGGGGTGAGGGGGCTGAGCGGCGCTATTCGATCGTCCACCATGATGTCGATCCGGCGACTTACACCGGCCAGATCGGCAATACCTCCTAATCCACGATCTGCAGCCCAACATACTCCTTCTTCCACTGGGTTCTGGCTGGGTTGCTCACGCGCGAACTCGATGGCCTCAGGCTCAAGTGGCTTGCGTCGAGTTGAACGCGATCGCCCACGCATCCTCTTGCCCCCTCACCCCCAACCCCTCTCCCCCAAACAAGTTTGGGGGAGAGGGGAGCCAGATTCTCACAACTTATGAATAACTAAAGACTTAAAAGCCGCACGACCTCCTTCCGGGGAGGGAGCCAAAGCCAGTTGTCATGGAGGCACGTAGCTTGGCTATTTGCGTCTTCTGTCTTCCCCGGTTCGAGGTCGCGCAGCTCTTGAGTACTTAAGTCACTGAGTTCTTTCAAAACCGACACGGCGGCCCAAGAACTTGAACGATTTGCGTCCAGCGTGGCGCTGACCGAGCTAGGAAACAGCATGGCGAAGAAGAAAGCCAGCCATAAGAGCGTTGGGAAAAAGTCCATCGAGACGCTGACGCACGACGAATCCAAGCGGACCAACATTCCGACGGCCGAGCTGGAGTCGGTGGTCACGGACGAGGTGAAGTCGCCCATCCGAATGGCCTACCAGCGGCGGAACCGCGACCTCGATCCGCAGTTGGTCTGGCGGGGCAAGGACGAACAGGACTGGTCCGAACTGGTCGTACACGCTCCGCCTCTGTACATCCAGGAGAAGGTCCATCCCAAGGTGCTGATCGACGACCTGCTGCGCGTGAGCCAGCGGCAGGAGCAGGCGGGCAAGGATCGCCAACTGGATCTGTTCGCCGATTTCAACGGCCTGCCGGACGAGGCCCGCGTCACCGACTTTTACCAGCACGACGCGAACTGGACCAACCGCATGATCCTCGGCGACAGCCTGCAGGTGATGGCGTCGCTAGCCGAGCGCGAAGGGCTGCGGGGGCAGGTGCAGTGCATTTACATCGACCCGCCGTACGGGATCAAGTTCAACAGCAATTTCCAGTGGTCGACGACCAATCGGGATGTGAAGGACGGCAACGTCGATCACATCACACGAGAACCGGAACAGGTGAAGGCGTTTCGCGATACGTGGCGGGATGGGATTCACTCGTATCTGACGTATCTGCGTGATCGACTTGCAGTTGCCAGGGATCTGCTTTCCGAGTCAGGTTCGATCTTCGTTCAGATTGGTGATGAAAACGTTCATCGCGTGCGTGCTTTGTTGGATGAAGTGTTCGGTGAAAGCAACTTCATCAGTCAGATTTCGACGAAAACGTCCGGTGGATCAACCGGTGCCTATTTGTCAGGCGTGACTGACTTCGTCGTCTGGTATGCAAAAAGTAAGGATGCAATGAAGTTTCGAGTTCCACTGCGGGTGAAGGCGGTTGGGCAGTCGGGCGCCGAGAAATACAGCCGCCTACGATTCGCCGACCTTACTGTCCGTCCGCTTTCAAGAAGTGAGCGATCGGGACTTGAGCCTGTCCCGCCAAAGGCGCGGGTGTATCGACAAGACAACCTTACAAGCCAAAGCGTTGGTCGCGACAAGGGCGAGGGCGCAGCGTCATGGTTTGCCGTTGGTATTGAAGGTCGTGAAATCGAGCCCTCATTGAGGGTGAGATGGAAGACTAATCAGGAAGGAATGCAGCGACTTCTCAAAGCTCACCGCGTCGAGAGAACCGGTAACACTCTGAGTTACGTCCGCTTTCTCGACGACTTCTCCGCGCTAGCCGACAACAACTTTTGGGAGGACATTGGCGGTATTCAAAGTCGCTCCGACCCAAAAGTCTACGTAGTACAGACCCCGACAACATTGATTCAACGTTGCATCTCAATGTCCACCGACCCCGGCGACCTCGTCCTCGACCCAACCTGTGGCTCTGGCACGACACCATACGTCGCCGAGCAGTGGGGCCGTCGGTGGATCACGATTGACACGTCGCGAGTGGCCCTTGCCTTGGCGCGGGCTCGGATCATGGGTGCCCGCTATCCGTATTACCTGCTGGCCGATAGCCGCGAGGGCCAACGCAAGGAAGCGGAGGTCACTCTCACAGCGCCCTCGGACGCTCCCACTCACGGCAACATCCGCCACGGCTTTGTCTACGAGCGGGTTCCGCACATCACGCTCAAGTCAGTCGCCAACAACGCCGAGATTGACGTGATCTGGGACAAGTGGCAGCAGACACTCGAGCCGCTGCGCGAGCAGCTCAATCAGGCGGTGAAGCAGTCCTGGGAGGAATGGGAGATTCCCCGCGAGGCGGACGGCAAGTGGCCGAAGAAGGCGAAGGATCTGCACTCGCAGTGGTGGGAGGCCCGCATCGCCCGCCAAAGGGAAATCGACGCTTCGATCGCGGCCAAGGCCGAATTCGAGTACCTGTACGACAAGCCCTACGAGGACAAATCCAAGGTCCGCGTGGCCGGGCCGTTCACCGTGGAAAGTCTCTCGCCGCACCGCTCGCTGGCCGTGGACGAGAATGACGAACTGGTCGACCGTCGCCGCTCGGCCGCCGCATCGCCCGAATCGCGAAACCGCGAACACGCCGACTTCGCCCAGGTGATCCTGGAGAACCTGAAAACCTCCGGCGTCCAGCAGGCTCACAAAGAGGACAAGATCTCATTCACCTCCATCGCCGGTTGGCCGGGGAACTTTGTTTGTGCCGAGGGACGTTACGTGGAGGGCGATCCGGAGTCGGGGACCGAGCGGCGGGCCGGCATTTTCATTGGCCCGGAGTTCGGCACGGTCTCGCGCCCCGACCTGGTGGCCGCCGCGCGCGAAGCGGGCGACGCGGGCTTTGACGTGCTGATCGCTTGCGCCTTCAACTACGACGCCCGTTCGTCGGACTTCGACAAGCTGGGCCGCATCCCGGTGCTCAAGGCCCGCATGAACGCCGACCTGCACATGGCCGACACGCTCAAAAACACCGGCCAGGGCAACCTGTTCGTGATTTTCGGCGAGCCTGAGAGCACGCACGCTAATTGATGGTGGTTCAATCACGCTATTTGATGGAGCGTCGTCTGAGGGAAGAAGTACCGGTGCCTCTCCTCTATGCCAGTGTTACCAGCGGTGGATCCAGGGCACGTCGC
>JAGFJK010000085.1 GCA_024102795.1 Pirellulaceae bacterium | reverse complement strand
CTGTTTTTGGAGCCCCACCCCTGCGGAATCCCGGGAGTTACCGCCGGGCCTGCGGGGAAGGCCCTGCTTGGAGTCAGGCGCAAGTCGTGCGTCTGAGGGAACTTGGGGTACAACGCAACCGGCTCGGCGAGGGGAGCCGGTCTTTGGCGGCGGCTCGAACTTGCGTTAGAATGGGTGGCGACCAGTCCCTTCTGGACCCCGCTTCGTCTCGTCTGGGGAGCTTGTTCGGCATGGCTACGTTTCGCGCGCTGTCGTGGGCTTGGGTCGCGTGCCTGGCTTGGCAGCCGGTGTTTTTGATTGTCCCGGCCGGGGCTCAGCAAGTGGCCCCGCAGCCGGACGACGCGCCGCTGGAGACTTCACAACCTGGCGGTGGGCAACTTGGTGACGGGCAACCCGGCGATCCGCGACCAGCGGATCAAGCGCCGCGAGCGACCATGGCGCGGCGCGTCGACCAGTTGTTGGCCGAGCGGTGGAGGGCCGAGGGCGTGCGACCGGCCGCGCCGGCCAGCGACGCGGAGTTTCTGCGACGCGCGTACCTGGACCTGACCGGTGCCATCCCGCGAGTGAGCGAAACGCGCCAGTTTCTGGCCGATCCGGCTCCTGACAAGCGGGCTCGCCTGATCGATCGGCTGCTCGACTCGCCGGCACATCCCACGCACATGGCCAACACGTGGCGCAGCTTCATGCTGCCGCCCAACGTGGATATTACGCAGCAGAACAACGTCGTGGGCGTGCAGCGGTGGCTGCGCAACCAGTTCGCCGACAATCTGCGCTACGATCGGATGGTGGGTGATCTGCTGGTCGCGACCGGCGGCGGCGACACGGGACCGGCGCTGTTCTACACGGCGCTCGAAGTCCAGCCGGAAAAGCTGGCGGCCACCACCTCCCGCATTTTCCTGGGGCTGCAAATCGATTGTGCTCAATGCCACGACCACCCCTTCGACCGCTGGACGCAGCGCGACTTCTGGGGATATGCGGCCTTCTTCGCTCAGCTCCGGCAACCCGATTCGCCCGACGCCGTGACGGCGGTCAGCCTGCAGGATCTGAATCAGGGCGAGGTGAAGTTGCCCGATACGGACGAAGTGGTCCCGCCCAAGTATCCGGGCGGTGCGACGGTGGATCCGGACGCTCGAGGCACGCGGCGGCAGCAACTGACCATCTGGCTCGCCTCCCGCGACAACCCCTACCTGGCCCGAGCGGCGGTCAACCGGGTCTGGGCTCTGCTGTTTGGCCGCGGGCTGGTCGAACCGGTGGACGACCTGGGGCCTCACAACCCGCCCAGCCATCCGGAGCTGATGGAGGAGTTGTCCTTGTACCTGGTAGACATCGGTTTTGATCTGCGCGAACTGCTGCGGACGCTGGCCAATACGCGGGCCTATCAGCTCAGCAGCCGCTGGGAAGGCGACGACTTGCCGGCCGAGGAGCTGCTGGCCCGCATGCCGGTCAAGACGCTCTCGGCCGAACAACTCTACGACTCGCTCGCCCGCCTGCTGCTGCTGCCGCCCGCGGCCATGGCGAACAATCCGCAGCAATCCAGCAGCCGGCTGCTCGATCCCCGCCGCCAGGCGTTTATCGCCCGGATGCAGACTCCCTCGCGCAAAGCGACGGAATACGAAACGGGAGTGCCGCAGGCATTGACGATGATGAACGGCACCGAGATGATCGCTGCGACCGGCAGCCGCGAGAGCGGTTTGTTGACCGCCCTGGACAGCCCGCTGTTCGACGACGTGCAGCGGGTCGAGACGCTGTTTCTGGCCACCCTTGCCCGGCTGCCCCGCGACGAAGAAAGCTCGACGTTCGTCGAATACGTCGCCAGCGGCGGCACGACCAGCGATCGGCGCCGAGCGTTGGGCGATTGCCTGTGGGCCCTGCTGAACAGTGCCGAATTCGCGTTGAATCATTGACCGGCCAAAAAGCCGCGAGGGACGTCGATATATGTAGCCCGACGCGTCAGCGAGGGAAAAAGCGGCGAGAGGCTTGTCCTTGCTCGCGATGTTTGAAGTTGCGCAATGTGGTTCCCAATCAGCCTGCGCATCGGGTATTTAAGCAACGACGAGGAAACAATCAAATCACTTCTGGCTCCCTCCCCGCTTCGGGGAGGGCTGGGGAGGGGCTCTTGGCACTTGTTCCAAACTCAACCTGCGCCAGCCACATTCGCCCATCTACCAACTGGATGCATACATCCGGACCAGGATTAGGAACACAAATCTGCAGGCCCTGTAGACAATTGCGCGCGTTGTCCACTCTAGCCCCGCAGACCCCTCCCCAGCCCTCCCCGAAGCGGGGAGGGAGCCAGAGGGATATCAAGGGGGGTCGCTCGCCGAAGCGGAGGCGCTCGCCAGTCGGTGCTCAACGATCCATGCGCCAGAGGGATATCAAGATGGGAACGCTCGCCGAAGCGGAGGCCGTCCGAGTTCTCTCGGTTGTCACGCCGAATTCCCTCAACAAGACAACGCATAAATTGCACGAGCCCGAAGCGGGGAGGGAGCCAGAAAGAGTTTTAGAGCAGTTCCTCGCAGCGAAGAGTGATCCTTGGCGAATCTTAAGAGTTGCCTTTACGTCATCTCGAACCACCTGGGCGCTCACCCTGCTGCTGCTCTGCACACTGGCCGGTTGTTCCCACCGTCCTTCAGCCAGCTCGCGGGCCGACACATCGCTCACAACACCAGCCACGCTCCCCACCGATAACCACACGCTGGCTGAAGGTCTGCCGGACGCCCCATCATCTCCCAGCGGCGACGACGCGGCTCAAACCTCACCAGGAGAAGACGTTCCGCCACAGCCCGCGACGACCGAAGCCACCAGCCCGGAGTCGTCAGCCGACCATCCGCCGCGTTCGGCCCGCCGGCTGCTGATGTTCGGCCCCACCGGTCCCTTGCTGATCGAACTGGTGCTGACGATCGACGGCGAACCGTTCGACGCGCCGATGCAGCGGCTGATCGATGAGGTGCTGCGAACGGCCGACACCAACCAGGACGGCGTGCCGACATGGGACGAGTTAACGCAAAGCCCCAGTTTCAAGTACGGCTTGTACGGCAATCAACCGATCACGACCAGCGAGGAGCGGCGGACGGTCAAGCAGAACTACGATGGGGGCGACGGCCGAGTGGACCGGTACGAAGTGGTACGGTTCCTCAATTCGAACCAGGGCAGCGGCCGGGCGTTTTCGCTGACCAGCTCCAACCAGTATCGCGGCGACAACCAGACCCACTCGCCGCTCATGCGACTGCTCGATTGGGACGAGGACGGGAGCCTGTCGGCCGACGAGCTGGCGGAGGCGGCGATCCGGCTGCGCAGCCGCGACAGCGACGAGGACGACATCCTCTACCTGGACGACTTCAAGGCGGCTTCCAACCTGGCTTCGCCGCTGGTCGCGCCGAACATGCGGGCCCGGCTCAAACGCTACGGGCCCGACGCAGCCGTGCTGCTGGACGAGAACACCTCCTGGAACAGTCTGCTGGTATCTCTCCAGGAGCTCTACGCGCTTGGCGGCCAGGTCGGGCTGGAACCGTTCGCGGCCACGCCGAGCACGTTCCAGCAACTCGATACCGACGGCAACGGCGCGTTGCAGCCCGGCGAGCTGGCGGGCCTGCTGCAGGTGGCTCCCCACCTGTCGCTGGCCGCGCGCTTCGGCCAGGCCGCCGCGCCGGGCAACAGTGTCATGCCGCTCGAACTGCTCGCCCTGTCCCCCGATCTGGAACAGCAGCAGCCCGTGCGAGCGGAGTCGACGGGCCGGATCGCGCTCAGCTTGCCAATGCTCGAACTGCTCGTCTATGTCGTCGACAGCGCACCGGGCGTCGATTTCGAACAGCAGGCGCAGAGCCAGTTGATGGCGCTCGACACCGACAGCAACGGCTACCTGGACCGCGAGGAACTGGCGGCGGCGGGCCCGATGTTTCCGCTCGAAGCACTCGACACCGACGGCGATGGAAAGATCTTCCTGCCCGAACTGCGCCAGGCACTCAGCCAGCGGCAGAGCGCCGGACGCAGCCAACTGCAGGCCTATGCGGCAGACCAGGAAGATGCCTTGTTCAGCGCGTTGGATGCCAACAACGACGGGCGGCTGACGACGCGCGAGATCGAACAATCGCCGCAACGACTGACCGGTCTCGACCGCAACCAGGATGGCCGGCTGGTGCCCGGCGAGATTCCCGGCAGCCTGCTGGTGGCCATCACGCGCGGCGCCGGCATGATGAACGCTGGTCCGCCCGCCGCGCCGCTGGCCTACACCACGCCAGCGGGCGACCTGCCAGACTGGTTCCGAGCGATGGATGCGAACCAGGACGGCGAACTGAGCCGGCTGGAGTTTCTGGGCGAGCAGGACGTCTTCGACCGCCTAGACCGCAACCAGGACGGCGTCCTTGCGGCGGACGAATCCGCGCTGCCGCCGGCGCCGTAACTGATGGGTTTGCGCCAGTTGGGATTCAGATGTCGCCCGAAAACGTCGGTTCGAATTCCAACAAGGAGGAGCAAACCTTCAGATTCCTCTGGCTCCCTCGCTGCTGCGAGATCGTGCAGCTTTTGAGTTGTTGGAAATTCGGAGTTTAGGGGCTGACGCTTCGGGGAACTGGGGACGGCCTCCGCTTCGGCGAGCGAGCCCCCCTGAAATCCCTCTGGGTTGCCTGGCGGATCGTTAGGCTTTCAGCTACAGTGCGCCGCGCTCCCCCACTTCGAATCCCGCCGGCTTGCCCGGCGGATCGTTAGGCTTCCAGCTACAGTGCGCCGCGCTCTCCCCCACTTCGAATCCCAGCTTGATTCGCACGCGCTCGCCCGGTCGGGCGTTAGTGAAAAAGCTAACGATCCGCCGGGCAAGCCGGCGGGATTCTCAAGCGCTGGCCTGGACGTGTGTAGCGAGAAACCTAACCGATCCGCCGGGCAAGCCGGCGGGATTCGAAGTCCAAAACAGTCTGACGGGCGCTCACCGGGAGCGAATGGCCTTAAACACTGAGGATCCAACAACTTATAAGCTGCACGATCTCTTCGGGGAGGGTTGGGGCGGGGCCCGCGGGACTACGAAGCAAGGCAAGGCGCTCAATTCTCACATGGCCACTCGCGGGACGCGGATTTCGGACGAGTCGAACATTGATCGAGAATCTGAATCCTTGAGTGCGACAAGTGTTGGGTGATTCCATCGGGTGCCAGCTGCGTCAAAACAGGGTGCACAAGAACCCCTCCCCAGCCCTCCCCGGAGGCCGGGGAGGGGGCCAGAGGGATTTCAAGGGGGCGTGCTCGCCGATGCGGAGGTCGCCACCCGGGCGTGACTCCAGGCCGCGTCGGCTAAATGATTTGAAAACTGCGTGACCCCGCTTCGACGATGGCTGGCATGTTGCCGCACGGCACGCGGATGCGGATGCGGATTGATTCAGTCTCGGTATCAGGGACTGGAAGCGTTTGCCACGTCTCTGTCACGGCAGCGGCTGCGTGGCCCGGACGTAAGCGAACAAGTCGCGCAGTTGCTGATCGGTCAGCGGTTTCAGCACGTCTTCGGGCATCAGCGAACGGTTGATGGCCCGCAAGTCCTCCAGGTCGTCCCGCTGGACCGCGTGGCTCTGGCCGTCCACGCCGCGCAGCACGACCACGCGGTTGTCCTGATCGACAATGAACCCGCTCAGCACGCGGCCGTCGGCAGTCACGGCCACATAGTTCTCGAATCCTTCGCGGATCTCCAGGCTGGGGTTCACCACGTTCGCCAGTACGCGGGTCAAGTCCGAACGCTGGAAGCTGGTCAGGTCCGGTCCGACAAAACCGCCTTGCCCGAACAGCACGTGGCACTTGCCGCAATGTTCGGCGAACAACCGCTTGCCCTCGTACGGATCGCCGGTGCCGCCATCCAGCACGCGAGCCGCTCGATCGATTTCGGCCCGCATCGCCTCGGTGCTGGCATTCTCGATGCGGCCCCAATGTTGCTCCACCAGCTCCGCGATGCGGGCGTCGGGGTGCAGCAGGATCTTGCGGACAACGGCCGACGGGACTTCTTCCGCGTTGAATTGCCGAGCGGCGACGGCTTGCAGCAGACTGAGCGACCAGCCGCTACGGCTGGCCAGCAGCGACACGGCCACTTCGCGCACTTCAGGCGGCAAGTCCTTGAGCTGCTTGACCAGTTCGGTGCCGATACGGGGTTCGTTGTAGGCGCCCAGCGTGGCCAGGGCGGCGGTTCGCAGCGACTGGTCGGCCGACTTGGCAACCACGTCCAGCAGCACCGGGACGCACGACGGTTGAGCGATCGCGGCGAAGATCCGCACATACTGCGCCCGCTCGGCTACCGCCGCTTGATCGTCGGCGATGATCCGCAGCGCGTCGCTGACCGCCTCCGGTTCGGATTGTTGCAGCCGCAGCGCCAGGCTCGCGCCGCCGACCTTGGCCAGCGCGGTCGTCAGTTCCCGGGGCATACCCTCCAGCGCCCGGCCGGCCACCGCCTGTTCGAAACCGGCCAGCAGCAGTTTGGCCTCCTCGGGTCCCGGGGCCAGTTCGAACAGCCGCGCACAGGTCAGCAAATCGCGGCGCGAACCGGCTTGAGCGTACCGGCGCATGATCCGCCCTAACAGATGCTCGCGCACCAACCGCTGCCGCCACAGCGACTGGTCGCCCAGCAGGGCCAGCAGTTGCTCGCGTTCCTTGTCGGCGTGCTCTTCCAGGGCCCACCAGAGCAGCAGCGGCAAGTGAATGTCGTCGGCGTCCTCGCTGTGCAACAGCAGGTTGCGGACGATCGGCAGCCCCTGCTCGGCGGGCAGTCGGCGAGCGGAACTTGCCAGTTGGCTCCGCACGTCCACGTTCAATTCCAGCTCGGCCAACGCGGCCAGTTTCATGGCGATCTCCGGCGAGACTTGCCTGGCATCGCACAGCAGCCGAGCGGTCCAGAGACGCACGTAAGGCTCCTGGTGGTCGAGCAGCTCCAGGGCCGCGGGCTGGTCCAACCCGCCGCTCAAGTTGAGCGCCCAGAGGGCTTCGAGCGCCGTTTGGCCCGTTTCGGCCGCCAGGATCTCTCGCAGCGGCGCGATGGCCCGCGGCTCGCGCCGGTCGGCCAGCACGCGCAGAGCGGTCTGGCGGAACCACTTGTTGGGATGCCTGAGCTGTTCGATCAGCTCGACCGTGGACAGCCCGGCCAGGTCGAACGCCGGCCGCTGCCACTGGCTGGCCGAGCGCAGCCGATAAATGCGGCCGCTCTCGCGGTGAATCCGCCCCTGGTAATGGCTGGCGTGATCGATCCGCTGCTCGTACAGGTCCGCCACATAGATGCCGCCGTCCGGTCCGATATCGATCGCCACGGGGCGGAACCAGGGATCGTCGGAGGCCAGCGGGTACCCCAGGTCGCGGGTGCGCAGCGACGAACCGTCGCGCTCGACTTCGCTCATCACCATGTGGCTCTGCAGCGGCGCCACGCCGAACAGCCGGCCATGATACGCCGCCGGCAGCGACTCGCCCTCGTACACGATGAACGCATGAGTGAACCGCGGCACCTTGGCGTGGGCCATCGCTTCGAAGAAGCCGAACGTATAGGGATTCGACAGCTCGCCGTGCTTGCCGAACCCCTTGCGGTAGTAACCGCCCTGCACAAAGTGAAAGCCGCGCGTGTCGCCGCCATTGTGCCCGGAAAACACTCGGCCCTTGGAATCGATCTCCAGGCCGAACGAATTGCCGCCGCCCTCGGCGAAGATCTCGTAGCGGCCGGTCTCCGGGTGGTACCGCCAGATCAGTTGGCCCATCGAAAATACCGGCTTGTCCTGGCTGCCCGCCCGCCGGATGTTGCCCGTCACCGTGCTGCCCTGGCAGGCGTATAACCAGCCATCGGGTCCCCAGCACAAGTTGTTGGCGATCGAATGCGAATCCTCGATGCCGAACCCTTCCAGATGCACCACCGGGTCGCCGTCGGGCACGTCGTCGTGATCGCGGTCGGGATAGAACAGCAGATAGGGCGGATTCAGCACCCAGACGCCGCCGCGCCCCAGCGCGATCGACGTCGCCAGGCTCAAACCGTCCACGAACGTCTTCTGCTGTTCGTACGCTCCGTCGCCGTCGGCGTCGGTGTGAATCGTGATTTTGTCGCGGCCCGGAAAATGGTGCGGCGGAGCGGGCGGAACCTTGTCGTAGACGCTGCGCAGGAACTTGTCGCGGCTGACCATCGTCAGTCCCGCGGGGTCGGGATACTGCAGGTACTGCACCACCCACAATCGACCCCGCTCGTCAAACTTCATCGACAGCGGCTGTCCGATGTCGGGATCGGCCAGCGCGGCTTCCAGCCGCAGATCGTCCGGCAGCTTGAACCGCTTCAGCGCCTCGGCGACCGGCTGTGGTCCCTCATCGTCCGACAGCTTTCGCAGCGAACGCTCCACTTGCCCGGCGTCCTCGGCATTGTCGAACCGCACGTTGCTCAACTGGTCGATCGCGTCCAGGCGGCCCCAGGCCAGATCGTCGCCCGTGCGAGCCTGCCAGGGTCCAGCCAGACGAATCGCCTGCGTGGCTCCGAACAGCACGGGAGCCGCGACGTTGAACCCCGTGCGACTCTGCCGGTGGCAGACGCGCAGAGCCACGATGTTGTCCTGGCCGTAGCGCACGTCCTCCATTTCAATCCGCAACCGGACCACCTTGCCCAAGCCGCTGCGGTACAGTGGCGGCAACGAACCCAGCCGCCCGATCTGCTCGCCGTTGAAATACACCTCCCGCGCATCGTCCACCGCCTCGACGAACAGCTCCAGCGTCTGGCCGCGCCAATCGGCCGGCACGTGCACCAGACAGCGGAACCAGGCGAACCCCTCGGCGTCCCCGAACGCTCCACCCGGCGGACTCTTCCACGCCGCGGGAACCTCCACGGTCTTCCAGGCCGGATCCAGCTCGGCCGCCCGCAACCAACCACCGGCCACGAGCAGACCAGCCACAATCGCCACGCACGACCACAGTCGCCATAGCCGCCTTTCGCTCCGCGAAAGTAGCGCGCCCCGCACAAGTCCCTCCACCTCCTTAGACAGCCCCTTTGCAGCCGCCAGCCCTCGCCCGGTCATCTCCGCTACTCTCGCCGTGGCACCTTCCACATCACGATCCGCGCAACAACCGCCACTGCGAGCGGCTTCAGTATCCGGCACGAACCTGCGAGACGACACAAGTTGGATCAGCGGCATCAGATTACTCGATCGGGCGAAATAGGAGGGAAGTGCCTGGCGAGTCTCCCATTGTGGCTTCGATCTGCGCCCGATTGCAAGTAGCTGGCTGAGTTGGCCCGTCGCCTGGTGCCGCCCGTCGCGGCACGCGGCCCCCTGTCCCTGCTCGTTCCGCCTGCTACGATACGACCAGCAAACGAACACGTTGCGGGACGCACTCAAGAGACATCCAGACACGCGAAAGGGGCCCGACGATGCCCAAGTTGACGGTTGATGGAATTGGACAGTTTGACGTGCCCGAGGGCAAGCGTCTGGTGCTGGCGCTGACTGACGAGGCCGGTGTGGACCAGTTGCACGCTTGCGGCGGCAATGCCCGCTGCACGACCTGTCGAGTGGAATTCGTGTCGGGCGAACCCGCGCAGATGACGGTGGCCGAGCAGCAGGTGCTCGCGGCCCGCGGGCTGACCGGCGTGCGGCTGAGCTGCCAGATCCGCTGCGATCAGGACATGTCGGTGCGGGCGATCAGCCGGCTGGAGGGCAGTGGCCGCAAAGACGCGGGCTCGCGGCCCGCGGATGATCTGCAGCCGCCGCCCCAATTCGTCTGAGATCGTCGGCATAGTCGCCTTTCGCTCCGCGAAAGTAGCGTCAGCATCGTCGCCTTTCGCTCCGCGAAAGTAGCGTGGCCCCAGCAACCAGACGCTCCACCGCGACCCTTGCGCGCCTAGCTTGCTCAGCGACTACGCACTGCCGGCCTCAGCCTGGCGGCGGCGCCGAGCGTCGATGAACGACTTGACGCACAGGCCCACGAAGACTCCGCACAGCACGGCCATGCTCAGAGTCAGCATCACGGCCAGCGGTTTGTCCGACGTACCTTGCAGCAGCGATGGCAGACCGGGCAGCCCGCGACCGGCGCCGGCCAAGCAGCCCAGCAGCCCCACGGCGGCGGCGGCGTGCATAGCATGTTTGCGGATCGAATCCTTCAGCGCCAGCCCGCCCAGCCCCGCCAGCACCACGCCCACGAAGGCCGGGATCATCGCCGTGATGCTGGCCTTGGCGCCCAGCACACCGGCCGACGCCGCCGCGTAGCCGCTCACGCCCAGGGCAATCAACACAAAGCCAAACAACAAAGTCAACTTGGGCATGGATGTCTCGCGATTCGATTCAAGCGCTGGCTTGCAACTGCAGTACCCGGCAACTTCGGTTGCGGGTCTTTCCCGCTGGCCAAGTATCTCTCCCGCTGGCCAAGTATCTCTCCCGCTGGGCCGGTATCTCTCCCGCTGGGCCGGTGCCATTCCCGGTGGCATCCTAGACGGGGCTCGCCGCCTGTCAACCACGGCATACTTGCCCGACAGGTGGGACCGATGGATCGGGCATTCTCGCACCTGTCGCAGGCCGCTGCCACCCCGTCAGCCCGGCGGCCAGGTCAGCCGCCGGCCGCCCAGCAGGTGGAAGTGCAGGTGAGCGACTTCCTGGCCGCCGTCGCTGCCGCAGTTGGCGACCAGCCGGTAGCCGTTGTCCAGTCCGAGCTGGCGGGCCAGATCGCGGACCACCAGCAGCAGGTGTCCAACCAGCGCCTGGTCGCCGTCGTCCAGGTGGTCCAGCGAAGCGATCGGCTTCTTGGGAATCACCAGCACGTGCGTGGGAGCTCGCGGGTTAATGTCGCGAAACGCCAGGCACAACTCGTCCTCATGCACGATGTCGGCCGGGATCTCGCGGTCGATGATTTTCTGGAACACGGTCATCTCGGTACCTCCTCGGCCGGCGATATCAGGAAGGACGTGCCATTCGGGTGTACGGGCTATTCGGCTGGGCCGGGTAGCTGGTCCAGCGGAATGGCTTCGTCGGCGATCAGCGACGGAATCTCATCGACAACCGGGTATAGGAGACCGCCGGAGTGGTTCACCAGCCCCTCGTCCAGCCGGGCGGTGACAAGCTGCCCGACGCGATCCCGGACCAGTTGTTGGTCGATGGCCCGGTTCACTCGTGCCAGCAGTTCCGCATCGGCCGCTCGCAGCGGCGAAAGTTCCACCGGGCACCGGAGCATTTGCAGCAGTTCGTCACTGACCGGCATGAACTGACTCCTCACTAGTTGCACAGCGGTTGTGCAGCTCTTAGGCCATTTGTCAGCAGGATTCGGACTATTTGGTCGATCCGGTTTTCAACCCGCGCTGAAAAACCCCACAAATCAATTCTGGCTCCCTCCCCGCTTCGGGGATGTCTGGGGAGGGGTTCCTGGAACTCGCTCCAAATTCAACAAACTCCCGACGCCTATTCAGACCTGCTATCTTTCCCGACCCGCAAATTTTGGTCAAAGCGACTCATGCGATTCTACCCGAATGGTCGATCACCAAGCAGGGTCCCTGCGGCGACAACACGGAAGGACCGCTCGCATGCGCAAACCGCCCCTGCTCCCGGTGGTGACGGGCCTCCGGCCCGTGAGTCAGCTTGGCGCCTTGCTGGCCTGCCTGAGCGTAGTTCTGGCGCTCGCCGCCTCAACCGCCGCCCAGGAGACTCGTACGGTAACCATCGGCGGCGTGCCGTACCAGGAGACGTATCAAACTGTCTCGCGTCCGGTAACTCGCATCGACTGGCAGCCGCGCGAGCGAACTCGGACGGTACAGCGACCGGCGGGCGGAGTGCGCGAGTGGCAGCGGCCGGTGGTCGTGCCGCGAGTGACGCACGAATGGCATGCGCGGCGGCGATTCTCCTGGAACCCGCTGGCCGGCCCGGATGTGGTGTACGAACTGTTGCCAAGGACGGTGTGGGAGCGGCGGCTGGAAACGGTGCGGCAGCCGGTGGGGCCGCTGGAGCCGGTGCCGGAGCGGTGGATCGTGGACGAGCCGGTGCGAGTGTTGGGTTTTGAGCAGCAGCGGGAGCTGGTAAGTCGAGTGCCCATTCAGGGTCCCTCGGCAGTTCAGGGTCCCTCAGGTGTACTTGCCAACCAGGCTCTTCCCCAGCCGCAACCAGGCACCTACAGCCCGTCGAATGCCGTACGCCCGGAGCCGCCGCGAATTGGCGGAGTGCAGCGGTACGACGACCGCTACCCCCGCCGTTAGGCGAGCGGCCTGGCGAGCGGCTAGGCGAGCGGGGGGCGTCAGCCCCCTGTTTCTATCGCCCTGCGCCAAACCTCACCACTGTTATTCCGCCCGCCGACCGGACGCTCAATTCCGGCGCCGAAAAAGAAACAGCGGGCTGACGCCCGCCGCTCGCCTTGCCTGTCCAGTCGCCCCCTAGCCATGTCCCTACCGGCTGGCGACACCGCGCCGCGAACGACGGCGGCCTGTTCGAGCGGTACTGGTGCACCATTCTTTGGTGAGTGATTCAAATACGTCGGGCGATTCGTAGCGGACGATATCCTTGCCTTCGGGCATGGGGCCGATCAATCCGCGGAAGACCGGTTTGCCGCGAAGTTCCAGGTCGGTACTGCAGTCATCCACGCCGACTTGCAGGTGCATTCGTTGCAGCGGCTCGCAGGAGTCGAAATCCTGAGTGCGGATGGAACCATCGGCGTTCCGGGTAACAACGCGATAGGTATGCTTGGACATCGTGGTGGCTCCTGTTGCCGAGTCGCGTGGGAACGAAGCGGGCAATCCGTGCCACCTATGCATCCTCCTGGAGCACAGAAGGGTATCGACCGTCGCGGGCCGGGGCGACAAATGAACTTCCAGCGGCAGGCACAACGGGGGAATTCGCCAGAATCGGCAGAACGCGGCCCAGCCCATTCAGCGGCCCCTGCAACCTGGCCCCGGCCTCCCTGGCCGCTCATCGCAACAATGGCCCTTGCCCCTGGCCCCCCCGGATGATAAGAATGAAAAATTCACCTGGGAGGGTATCCGAATGGTGAGGAGTCTGATTCGAAATCAGATGCCGGCTTTGCCGGTTGCGGGTTCGAGTCCCGTGCCCTCCGCTGTTGTCCCCAGTCGCACCGCCCCGCACCGTGCCGCCTAAGTCGCCAATTCTCAAGGGGTTCCGATCGGTCGGCCCGCCGCCGGCCGCGTCTTGATCGTCGGTCGGTCCGTCGCACCCGTTCGCACCGTTCAGACCCGTTTCGCCCCCCGACTGCTGACGTTTCTGCTGACGTTTGCGCTGCGCGCCTTGGGGCCGGTTGTCGTCCGTTCCGGTCGCCCGCAGTTCCGCCGCGTCGGGCTGCTTGTCGGGCAGGGGTTGCAGGTCCGGCAAGGCAGCCAGGGCGCCCGTCAGATCGTGCAGCCGGGCGTGGGCGTAGCGTCCAATCGTCAGCGTGGGGCAACTGTGCCGGGCCAGTTCCTGGGCAGTCTTGACCGTCGCCCCGCCGGCCACAATGCCGCTGATGTAAGAATGCCTCAAGGCGTGGAAGTCGATCAGCCGGCGGGCCGCGTCTTGATACCGCAGGAAGTCGGACTGCTCGCGTCGGGCCAGTTCCTGGGCGTCGGCCTGGGCCTCGGCCAGCCATGCCGCGCGGGCCGCGTCCAGGTCCGCCCGCAGCATCCGAGCCGTGCCACCGGGCAGGTTGCCGAACACCGCTTCGGTCGCCGGCTTGCCCGCCAGCCAGGGCCGCAGCAGGTCGGCCAGGTCCGGTCGGACGGGTTGCGAGTCATCCCGCCGGCGTTTGCTGTAGGCTGCCTGGACGCTAATCGTTGGGGGGTCGCCGTTCAGGTCGAACGATGCCGCGCGAAGGGTCCGCAGTTCGTTCGCGCGAAATCCGGTTCCCAGCGCCACTTGGTAGAGTATCGCCCGATCAGGTCCAGCCAGGTTGAAACCGTGCCGCTGGTCCTGTTCGACAAACCGCAGCAGATACGACAGCTCGGCCGCAGATACTTCGCGCCGGACGTGCCGCCGGTCGGTCTGTTCGTTGAATGCCGACAACCCCGCCAGGGCATCGTCAGACGCGCGACGTTCACGCCACAACCAGCGCGAGAAACTCTTGATCGCCCGCAGGTAGGCGTTGCAGGTCCGCAGGGACGCCCCTTGCCGCCGCCTATCGTCGATCGCCCGCAGCACCGCAGCCGGCCGCAGGTCGCCGATTCGCTGGGCCTGACAGCCGGCCGCCAGTTCCGAGACGTAACGACACGTTTCGGCAACGTACTTGGGCGAATTGCCCCGCGCCGCCAGTGTGCCCCGCCAGTCGGCAAGATGCTCAGCCAGGGGCCGCTGGGCCTGCATCGCTATTTCCTCGGCCCGCGGGTCGATCACCCCATCCCTGCGCAGAGCCGCATCGGATTCGTACTTGGCCGCCAGCCGCTGCGCCACGGCCTTGTCGGTGGTCCGAGCCGATCGCGTCCTCCGCTTTCCGGTGTGGTCGACCCACGCGATGTGCCAAGGGCCCTTGGGACGTCGTTTGTAAACCGATGCCATTGATGCCCGCCTGTAAATAAGGTCTCGATCTGAACCAATCGTATCCGTTCGATAGCTCGCGTGCCAGCACGGCTTGGTGCTAGACCGTGCGATAAGGGCCTCTCGCAGCCTCTGTAACGCATCAGGGCCGCCGGCCTGCCCGCAGGTCAATCCGCCGGTATGTCGCGTGCCCTGGGGCCGCTGGTGTAACGGTTCCTCAGCTGGGAGGCCCGCTCCCGCAGTCGGTCGGCCACAACTGGCGCGTCACAATGCAGACAATGCCAGGTCCCGGTCAGGGACTGCCACAACTCCAGCCGGCCGCAGGCTGAGCAGGGCTGCAGCGTGGTGGGGTCAATGCAACCGACTGGCCAACCCTCAGGGCCTGGAGGCGGTGCTTCGGGCAAGTACACATCGTCGGCCCGGTCGGCCCCGTGGGGCTGCCCCTCGGCAGCGTCCGCCGGCGTTGGGCAGGTCAGCAAGTCCAGCAATTCAGGCTTGTACCGCCGCAGCCGGTCCAGCAGGCCGGGAGTCAGGACACCTCGTGGTGCGTCGATGTCCAGGAGGCCGTCTAGCGTGGGAGTCAACCGGACATCTCGGCAATAGCACTCCACCAGTAGATTGCTGGCAGCCGACTTCGCGCGTGTCATATTGTCCGCCTCTCGCGACTTGACCTTTCAGTAACCCCGCTGGAAAGTATGGCGCCCGAACCGTCACCATCGTCACCAGCGGTCGTTTTCCCGGAGCCATTCGGATGTCTCACGGTGACGACAGTGGGGGCGGTATCGTCACTCCGGCGCCCCGAATCGCCACCATCGGGACCGGCATCGTCACCGGCAACGCCGGGCTTTTCAGGATCTTTGCGTAGGTGTGACGATGGTGACGATGACTTTGTGGTACTTTCCAACTCGATGATCCGGCCACGGCTTGACCGAGTTTCCGGGACTGTGACTCTAATGCCGTTGGTCTCCAAGGCCGGCTTCAGTCGTTTGAGGTGCCCACTGACTCCGTTCGATTTCGGCCACCCTGCCGGCAAATTGCTGTTTTCGGGCAACAGCGCCTTCAATAACTCGCTGGCTGTTCCCTTCCAGGTTCCCTCTTGCCGGACAAACTCAAAGATAGCCTGGGCGAACGAGTCGCCATCAATGACATCAGTAGCGATACGGCCGGACTGTGCCAAATAGCAAGCGAGGGCCTCACACGTTACGCCGGCGGAGTCCGATGCGGCCAGCACCCGGGCAAAATCTGCCATACGAGGCTGCCGATCCAATTGCACATCGGGCAGCGTCGCCATTACAGCCGCGAGCGCATCGAGAATCGCACCGAAGATTCTTGGCATACACTTGGCGAATAAGCTCTCGAGAGCCTGTTCGGTGCGACGGCCAGTTTCGTCAATTCGGTCGAGGTCCGCCAGCAATAGTCTCTCGCCCAGGTCGCCCCTGATAGCTCCGGCGTCAATGCTGGTCAGAATGATCGCTCGTTTGAACGCGAGCACCGCCAAGCCGTCGTCGGTGAACAACGCGCGCTTCACCAGCCCGTCGCCTGTCGCAGCACGGCATAGTGCGTCGGCAAGCCACGTCGGGATCGCGCTGATATTGTCCAGCGCCACGACCCAGCTTCCCGCAGCAGCGACCTGCCAGTCGTCGAGCTTTCGCGGCTCGGAACGTAGAGGCGCAGCCGAGGCATCAATCAAGCGGACCAGAATCCTGGCAGCACAGCTCTTTCCTGAGCCCTGGAGCCCGGACAACAAGAGGATCGGGTGCGGAATATCCGGAATGAGGGCGGCAATTAGCCAACCCAACACCAGCGGCCAGGTTTGAGCCGTGACGTTCAGCAAACCTCGCAATTCGTCCAACGTGCCGCCGCCCTCCGGAATCAGAATCGCCGACGTAAGCGCCGTCCGCCGGAATAGCACTGGTGACCGGTCGACAACCTTCCAGCCGGATGACCGCACGATCACAGCCCGTCCTTCGGTGTCACCTAGATCGACGACGATCGCTTCACCGTGGCGTGCGACTCGCAAGTGAACGGGTTCAGCCACCGCGTCCAGGGACTCGCCTGTCAGCACGTTCAAGGCGTCGGCCAGTGCGGATCCTCCTGGAGTACGACCCGTTTCAGCCCTAAACTTGGAGGCCAACTGAGCGCGCAGCGCGTTGTTCGAACCCTTGAACAACACCGCGACGTTGGGGCCTGCTCGCAGCACAGCAAACGGTTCGCCCTTTTCAGAACGTCCGAACGTATAGAGCGTTTTCGCTAACTCCACGAGCTGATCGGCTGTGGACTGGGACTTGTCGCAACGATAACCCACCGGGTCTGGAGTCCAATCCGGTGTCGCATTTGCCAGCCGTTCGAGCTCCTCTCGCGTGCCACCGGCACCAATCCAGTCGCTCGCATCACCCTTGTCCGGCAGTCCGGGCAACTCGACAACACGGACTGATGCCGCAACCCCCTGGAGAGATTCGGCCACTTTCCGAGCATGGGTTCGACCGGGTTCATCGTTGTCAGGCAGGATCGCCACGGGCCGTCCTTGCAGGAATACGGAATGCTCGGCCGTCCACTTGCCGGCCCCGCCGGCGTTGCTGGTTGCGAGTACGCCAATCCGGGCCAAGTTGTCACAGTCCTTTTCGCCCTCGGCAACAAACACTGGACGCGTCGCTTCGGCCAACAGCTCGGGCAACAGGTAGGGGACAACTCGCACCCCTTTGACGCTCCAGGTCCAGCCACCCTTGCCATCTGGCCGGCGCTGCAGGAATCCTTTCGACTCGTCTCGAACCACTTGGAACAACAGGTTGCCCGATTCGTCGCGGTAGTCGTAGGTCGCAACGATTCGACCGAGTTTTCGCTTCCTCTTCAGTTTCGGTTTGCTTTGCTTGCCCTGGGACTGTGTGTCAGTCCGCAGAAGCTCGGCAACCCACCGGACCGCCGCCGGGAAGTCGATACCGCGAATCCAAGCTACCGCCGCCAGACCGTCGCCGTTTCGCTCGGCAAAGCATCGTCGGCAGATAACCGCCCCGCGATCTGCAAAGTCGCGTTGTCCCGCGAAACGGTCAGTTCCTCCACATTTCGGGCAAGGATGGCCATCGCCGTCCAGTGATTCTGCGGGAATGCCCGCCGCCGTCAGGATGTCGAGCCAGTGGCCCGATGCCGCTTGCTTGATTGCCAACACGTCCGAATGGCCATTGAAACATGATGATGTCGCAGACTTCCGTTTGGGGGCGGTGCTCATCTAGTGCCGCCCCTCTTTCTTTGTTGGTCAATCCAGGCTTCGAGGTCCGCAACAGCGTACCTCACCGCTCGTCCAATGCGGACACAGGGCAACTCGCCGCTTGCCGTTATTGACCAAATCTTGCGGGGCGAAATGCTGAGCATCCGAGCCGCCGCGCGAACATCGACGAGCAGACGTTTGGGTGCGATTCTACTGTGAGTCATGTAAGGATTCCTTTTAGCGGCAGAGACTCTCGATACGACTGGTCCATCGCCGAAATGACGATGGACGATGGGTCTTGAGCGGAATCCGGTACCACGCTCGGAGTCTCGGCGAGCCTGAGCCAAGATAGCCGCGAAGTCGGGCGCTGCAGATCCAGCGCGACGCAGGGGCGGGCGTTTCCGGACTTCGAACCAGCAGGCGACAGAGGTCAGCGGGGTGCTTCGGAGTGCTCATGCACCAAGTGTAGAGCCGCTCAAACCGCTGTGAAGTCGACAAGAATCAATGTCTATGGACAACAAAACTTGTCTACGATTCTGGTATGTATCGCTCCATTGCCTTAGCGATTGCGGCACTGGTCAATTCTTCGCCAGTTTCGTCCTCGTGCTTCTGGCGGATTTGCGCGTACGACAGGCCGGAATCATGCAATTCCTTCCATCTGGCGTGCTTGTCCTTTGCAGGAAGGCGTCGAGCCTTGGGGCGATGAGGCCACTCATCGAGAATCTGATTCCAATGTTCGGGAAGGCATTCCTCCAGGATCAACGCGAGCATTGCCGGCGTCAACTTGGATGCGTCACTCCCAAAACTGGCGGCACTGATCCGCAGCCACTTGGTATCCCACAGCAGTCCCTTTGTTGATGCTGCGTCCGCTTCCGCATCTCTACTACCCGACATGAAGTACGCCAATTCGCGCAACCGACTGTCAAGGTACTCAGCAATAGCCGCGATGGGTGGATCATCACGCAGCCGTTTCAGGAGCGCCAACACTTCCTTTCGAGATAAGAAAGGGAGAGGTGCTCTCTCAAGAATGGCCTTGACGACAGTCGGAGACGTGCGAAGGGCCTCAATTCGTTCTCTCTCATTCGGTGTCATGATTACTCAGATACAGTTGCGATCAGTGAGCGTGGATGTGAATGGGCTGCGCAACGCATCAACACCGCACTAGCTGGCACGCCGAGCATTGCGTCGAGAAGATTGATGCGGACCCCTACAGCCAGGGTACAGGACCGGCGTTGTTTCGTGCAACGACATGCAAGATGGGGCGACTCCATACAGTCCAGCCCCTTTGACGCCCCCCCGATCGTGCCGGTACACTGATCCGGTTGCGGGTACCCTGGCGTTGGCTGCGTCCGGGACCGTTGGACCGCTTGGGCGGTGACAGCAGCTTGTCACCCCCGGCTGAGCGGATCCCGCGCGGAAAGGCAGGGCGAGCGGTGACAGGGACCAGTACAAAGCGGAGTGCATCCGACGAAAACGGCAGCGGTGCCGCCTACCGGCGCCGGAAGCTCAAGCACTCGATGCATTCGACCCTGGGGAGGGACAGCCTCAAGTCCTTGGCGGACGACTTGGAACTGGAAGCCGACCGCCGATGTGTCGAGCAGATGCGGCAGGTACTGTCTCGCTGCCATCGGGCGACGTTGAAGTACTTGGCTCAGTCACCCAACGAGTTCGACGCCAAAGCGGTCTGCGAGTCCCTGGCCCTGGGGATCGATGGCAAGGGACGCCGACAGGCGGTGATCGTTTAGTTGCCACTG
This sequence comes from Pirellulaceae bacterium, assembly GCA_024102795.1. Taxonomy (GTDB): domain Bacteria; phylum Planctomycetota; class Planctomycetia; order Pirellulales; family Pirellulaceae; genus JAGFJK01. The sequence continues at coordinate 1,624 of JAGFJK010000085.1, read as the reverse complement.
CGTACGTAACCTGGCAAATCAGAAGTGCGGAGCGCACCAAGTATGGCCAGGGGGACCAAATGGGGGCGCCGGGCGTCGCCGAGTGACCTCGGTGCATTCGGACTCGCCATCAAGCCCTAGTCCTTCACGAAAGAAAGCGGATACAGCGTTCGGTATGACTTCGCTTGCAGCTCGCTACCCAGCCATCAGGCGAGATTCGATGCGGTGAGGGTGAGGACACACGAAAGGAACCAATCATGAGGTTCGCTACTTCGGCAGACACGCTTGAGCTTATTTGTGCGGAGTTTGGGCGGGTACCCACCGTAGATGCTGCTGATGCCGCCAACTTGTCGAGATTCATTGCGGAGTTCCGAGAGAACTTCGACCGCCAAGATAGATCTGCGTCGGAAGCTGCACAGTATTGCCTGGAACGGTTCGTCAATTCCGAGTTCGACTTTACCACACCGGGAATGCGTGGCTTGGGAAGAATGACTGAACAAATACCTCGATTTGCGGCGAAACATCGAGCGAGACTTACGGAACTGCCACCGTCGGCATTGGACGAATTGAAATACTTGCTCTCCTGTCACATCACCTGCGGTCGCCTCTTTCTCGAGCTCAACTTCAACTTGCCACCTGTCGACAAGACAAGACTGACGAAAGATTCTCTATTCAACCGCTGGGTACATCGGATCTATCTTCCACCGAAAGACTTGCTAGATGTCCAGTATAGAGACGAGAGCTTGTTAGACATTTGGTTTAGAGCGACGAGCCAACCCTTTCGTGAAGCCGTGATCAAGTCTGGGATAGATTGGGATGACCGTGACGTACTGGGAGCAGAAAGGGTGCTGTTGACGCACTACTTCACAGCTGGCACCACTTTGCGATACACCGAAGCTGAATTGTCTAAGTCATAGGTACCAGCCGGCGTCGTGAGAAGAACTCGCTTGGGCGAAGCTCGCTCGACGTTCACGTTAGTAGCTAGCCTGACGGACGAAGTGTCGGCACAAACCCCCGAACGGTCCGCCCTTTCAACCGCAATTGCTGAGAATTGGCAGTCGCGCTCGGCAGCCCTGCATAGTGGCAGCATACTTGGACGATGAGGCTGCCGGCAATCATTGAAGGATGGATTGCGGAGCGTGGCGGCTGCCTATCTTGATGCGCCAATTTCGTGAAAAACATGGCGATGTCAACGTAACTGCGCGCGGGCGAGCCTGGGGGGACAGCCCCCTGGGCTACCGCTGGTCCTGGCGCGGGACACTATGCCAACGGTCCGCGCGGCAGCGCTGCCGATAGACTATCCCGCTACAACCGCTTGAACGAACGTTCAACGCTTTGTAGCGGCGCCTGCCGCTGGCATTGTCTACTGGCATTCTCGCCGATACTCGCCGCGCGTTGCGTTCCGCAATGGGGCTGGACGTGCGCCTACGATTGGTGCGCGTCGAGCGTTTCGGCGCAAAGTGAAACCCGGCTGGCTGGCACCAACCGGGTTTCGGTTACCAACGTTCCCCGAGTTACTGGGAGTTGTCGGCAATGTCTCACGCTACCACGTCCAAGCAGGTTTCGCAATCGTTCGCCGAGTTCGCGCCGCTGGCCTACTGGATTGCCCGCCGCTGGGCTGGGCGCTTCCTGGAACGGTCCGCGC
>JAGFJK010000251.1 GCA_024102795.1 Pirellulaceae bacterium | reverse complement strand
GAGACCCGATTGAGGACAATCGGGCTACACTGGGTGGAGCGATTGTCCCCAATCGCTCTTGCTTCGGACTCTCGACGACGCGCTCGCCGCCTGCGGCGGCGAGGAGACCCGATTGAGGACAATCGGGCTACACTGGGTGGAGCGATTGTCCCCAATCGCTCTTGCTTCAGACTCTCGTCGACGCGCTCGCCGCCTGCGGCGGCGAAGAGACCCGATTGGGGACAATCGGGCTACACTGGGTGGAGCGATTGTCCCCAATCGCTCTTGCTTCAGACTCTCGACGACGCGCTCGCCGCCTGCGGCGGCGAGGAGACCCGATTGGGGACAATCGGGCTACACTGGGTGGAGCGATTGTCCCCAATCGCTCTTGCTTCGGACTCTCGACGACGCGCTCGCCGCCTACGGCGGCGAAGAAGAAACCCGATTGGGGACAATCGGGCTACACTGGGTGGAGCGATTGTCCCCAATCGCTTCTGCTTTGGCCTTTCGACAACGCGCTTGCCGCCCTGCGGCGGCGAAGAGACCCGATTGAGGACAATCGGGCTACACTTGGTGGAGCGATTGTCCCCAATCGCTCGTGCTTCGGCCTTTCGTCGACGCGCTTACCGCCCGCGGCGGCGAAGAGACCCGATTGAGGACAATCGGGCTACACTGGGTGGAACGATTGTCCCCAATCGCTCGTGCTTCGGCCTCTCGACGACGCGCTTGCCGCCCTGCGGCGGCGAAGAGACCCGATTGAGGACAATCGGGCTACACTGGGTGGAGCGATTGTCCCCAATCGCTCGTGCTTCGGCCTCTCGACGACGTGTTTGCCGCCCTGCGGCGGCGAAGAGACCCGATTGAGGACAATCGGGCTACACTGGGTGGAGCGATTGTCCCCAATCGCTTCTGCTTCGGCCGTTCGACAACGCGCTCACCTAACTTGGCGGCAAGCGACGGCTGGAGGGGGCGATGCCTTTCCCTCGCTCCGCTCGGCCGGCCGCCCCCTCAGCCGTCGCTTGCGGCTCCGCCGGCTTGTTGCCTGTTGGCCTCCGGCCCGGCCGGACTGCGGGCCAGGCAAACACGAAAGCCCAGGTTGTCGTTGCGGTGGCCAGGCTCGTACGCGCGGCGGCACGCCGACCGGCAGTTCCTGCCGTCGGAGAACCAGCTACCGCCGCGAACCACGCGGTCGCGGCCCACCCGGCACAGCGGATCCGCGATGCCATCGACGTACGTGTCTGTCTTGACCGCGCTGTCCCACTTGGCCGCGTCCAGGCACCACTCCCAGACGTTGCCGTGCATGTCGTACAGTCCCCACGCATTCGGCTGGTAGCTGCCCACGTCGCTGGTCCGCGTCAGGTACTTCCCCTTCCGAGCCTTCCCGTACGGATGGGTTCCATCGAAATTCGCCTGCTGGCTGCTCAGACCGTCGCCAAACGCGGTGGCCGTGGTGGTTCCTGCTCGGCAGCAGTATTCCCATTCGGCCTCGGTCGGCAGCCGGAATTCGTATCCCGGCGGGAGGATGCCGTAGGACTTGGCCCGTTCGGTCAGATGTGCGCAATACGCACCGGCCATTTCCCAGTCAACTTGTTCCACGGGCCGATTGTCGCCCGGGAATTCGCTGGGATTCTTATCCGTGACCGTCAGGTACTGCTGCTGTGTGACCGGATAGATGCCAATCCAGAAGTTGCTGGTCAGCGTCACTCGATGTCTGGGCCCTTCCCAAGAGGCTCGCTCCGGCTCACTCTCCGGCGAGCCCATCAGGAAATCCCCGGCCACGATCGGCGCCAGCACCATGCCTGTCACCGGCTCGACGACCGCGTGATAGGCATGGTACAGCGACGCGGCGCGCGGCATCAGACTGGGCTGAGTCAACAGCAACCGGTGCAGCAGCTCAAGCGCCGCCAGCGTCGATTCGCCGTAGAGAGCGTTTTCGCGCCGCTCGGGCAGCAAACGTTCCACGATTGAACTGTGCCGGGATTCATCCGGGCACAAGCTGCGAGCGGGCCAGGCGCCGTTGGTTGGCGGTTCCAGGTAGTCCGCCTGTTGTTCGACCAGATGCCCAACCAGCCACTGGCCCAGCGGGTCGTCCAGAGTTTCCAAGTCCACGGCCGCGCGAAACGCTCGGATCGCGGCCTGGCAGTCCTTTAGTCGCCAGGCGATCCAGCCCTTGAGGATCTCGGTCCGTTGCTGGAGCAGCAAGCGTTCGGCCAGGAACGTCTCGTAGGCGCTGACACTTGTCTGGGTCACCAGTCCCAATTCCGACCAGATCCGCTCCGCGGTGGACGATGGCGTGGGGGGCGTCGAGGGCATGAGTGAAGTCCTCGTTCGGCAGCCAGTCAATTTCCTTCGGTGACTCAGGCTGCTGTTTCAAAAAACCGGGATGCCGCAACGTTCGACCTGGCCATCCAGCCGGCTACCAGTTGCGGCATCCCCACGCGATTTGCCGCGGCCGTTGCCGCGGACAGGAAAACGAGCGGTCCGGCCATTACTTTGCCCGCTCCGGGGCGAATGTTCGGGCTGCGGGCCAGGCAAACACGAAAGCCCAGGTTGTCGTTGCGGTTGCCAGGCTCGTTCGCGTTGCGGTACGCCGACCGGCAGTTCCTGCCGTCGTTGATCCAGCTACCGCCGCGAACCACGCGGTTGCGGCCCCAGGCTCGTTTCCCCTTGCGCTCCTCAATAATCCTCCAAATGCGAACTCCGAGCAACCCTGGCCAGCAGCGCTCGGCTGTCCGACGACTGGGCGAAGGCGAACACGGCCGTGGCCCTCTGCTGTAACTGCCGCTCATCGATTCTCCCTCGGGCGAACATCATTTCCAATCGCCGCATGGCGGCCCGCAATCGGCGAGCGGACCGCCGCGAAAGGCGCAGCGAGTCCGGGAAGACGCGGAAGCCCAGAAAGTCGCAACCGTGGCTGCAACGATTGATGAATCCACCCGCCTTTAGCCGCAGTCCGAGCCGCTGGTCCAAGAATGCGGCAGCCAACGGACGCCAGCGTCGAACTTCGTCTCGCGTGCCCCAGAGCATGAAATCGTCCATATACCGGACGTAAGACGAACAGCGCAGTTCGTGGTTCACAAAGTGGTCGAAAGGGGAAAGATAGAGATTGGCCAGGTACTGGCTGGTGAGGTTTCCGATCGGCAAACCTCGCCCCGGCGACGTTTGGTATGTCGCCAGCAGTCGATCGAACAGCCGCAGGACGGCCGCGTCCTTGATCAGCCGCCGCAGTTGCCGTGCGACGCGCACATGTTCAATGCTATCAAAATACTTTCTCACATCCATTTTCAAGAAGTAGGGATGTCCGTGGGCAAAGTAGCACGCCAGTCGCGCGGCGCGATGCTGCCCTTTACCAGGCCGGCAGGCGAACGTATTGTCGATCAACGGACGTTCCAGGACAGGGCCAACGACGTTGATGACGGCGTGATGGATCACTCGTTCCCGGAAGGATGCCGCACAGATTAACCGCTCCTTCGGATCGTGTATCGTAAAGTAGTGGTAGTCTCCCAGCCGCAGCCGCTCGCGGTGAAAATCTTCGCGCAGTTGAACTATCTGCTGCTGGAGCGAATCACGAAACCTCTGGACAACCGGCTGTTGGCGCTTGCCTCGCGACGCCGCGTGAAATGCGCTCAGCAAATTATCGTAATCCGATATCCGTTCGTACAAGAAACCCGCGCGCTTCACGCTTGCCCCCGCTCGTCGCCGTTCTGAACGCACTTCAACACGCGTTCGCCGAACTTGCGCATCCGCACCTCGCCAAAGCCCTTGACTTTGGCGAGGTCGTCGAGCGACTTCACGTCATTCTGCGCGATCTCGGCCAGTTGGGCATTGGTGAACAAGTTGTACAGCGGGACGTCTTCCTCCTCGGCAAGTGCCTTGCGTAGTTCACGCAACCGCGAGTACACGGCGAAATGTTCTGGCGCAAGTACGTCTTTGTAGTCGATAATGGGCTTCTTGCCGGCGAAGGGATCGCCGGCTGCGACCCCAGCCTCGTCGTATTCCAAGCAGAATGCCCAATACGCGCGATTGCCCAACTGCACCAACTCGCGGGACGTATTCAGGACGCGATGCGAACTGTAGAAAGCGTTCAGCTCGCGTTGCTGTTGCGAAGCGTCCAGAATGTCGATGGTGATGAACTTGTATTTCATGGCCAGCGGTCCCCCAAGAATAGTTGTCACGGGTTTGGCTTGTTATCGACGCCTGGCGTCGCCTCTCACTCCGGCTGGGGGGGCGGGCCTTTCCCTCGCTCCGCTCGGCCGGACGCCCCCCGCAGCCGTCGCTCGCGGCTCCGCCGACTTGTTTCCTGGTTGGCCTCCGGCCCGGCCGGACTGCGGGCCAGGCAAACACGAAAGCCCAGGTGGCCGGAGCGGTTGCCAGGCTCGTGCGCGTAGCGGTACGCCGACCGGCAGTCCCAGCCGACGATGATCCAGCCACCGCCGCGAACCACGCGGCGGCGGCCCCGGCGGCACAGCGGATCGGTGATGTTCTCGACGTACGTGTCGGTCTTAATGCCTGACTCTCCCCAGTCCGCCTGGTCCAGGCACCACTCCCAGACATTACCGTGCATATCGTACAGTCCCCAGGGGTTCGGTGGATAGCTGCCCACGTCGCTGGTTCTTTGCAGGTAGGGCCCCTTCGCCGCGTCGCCGTAGGGATGATTCCCGTCGAAGTTCGCCTGCTCGCTGCTCAGGCTGTCGCCAAACGCCGTCGCGGTTTCGGTCCCGGCGCGGCAGCAGTATTCCCATTCGGCCTCCGTCGGCAAACGAAACGTGTATCCCTCCGGTAGTTGCCCGGCGGAAGCCGCATGTTTGGTCAGCAATTCGCAGAACTCGGTGGCCTGCTGCCAGGTGACATTCTCCACGGGGCGTTCGGGGCCCTGGAACCGACTGGGATTGTCGCCCATAACCAACTGGTACTGCCGCTGAGTGACCGGATGGATGCCAATCCAGAAATCGTGCGACAGTGTAACCCGATGGCGCGGACTTTCATCAGCGTTTCGCCCCGGTTCGTCTTCGGGCGACCCCATCAGGAAACTGCCGGCCGAGATCGGCGCCAGGATCATGCCCGTGGTCGATTCGACAAACGGCTGTCGGACTCGCTGGCTCTCCTCCAGCACCCGCTCGACGCGAACCAGCGCCTCGTAAAACGCAAGCTGTTCGTCCAGCAGCGGGCCCGCATCGCCGAAACGCTGCTGCTCCGCACTGACCAACGATCGAGCCTGCCCCAGGGCATCGAGCGCCGCGGGTTCGTCGCCGTTTGAGCGGGCTTGCTCGGCCCGCCGCAGATGATTGTTCAGCCGCAAGCGTAACGACGACCTGCGGCAGTCGTCCAGCAGCCGCAGATACTCGCCGCCCAGCCGCCGCAGAATCAGCTCGGTCGAGACCTCCGACAGGCGATAGATCTCGCAGTCCGGCTCCTCTTCGCTGGCCCGCAGGATCATCGCGGCGTACTCGTCCAGGCTGTTCTCCCGCCGCAAGTCCTCCGGAACGGCCCGCTGCAGCAGCAGCTCGAACACTTCGCGGACGTACTCCGTGCGAGTCTGATCCAGCAGCAGTTCCTGCACGCCGTCGCAAAACTGGTAGATCCGGTCACCGGTGGCGCCGGGCCCCTGCGACGTGTCCAGCTCGTGCACCTGGCGGCCGTCGAACCGCACGCGGGGCTCTTCCCGCAGCAGTGGGCTCAGCAGCAGCTCCACTTCGAACAGGTGCCCGCGGTCATCGTCTTCGGTCAGCATCTTCTGCCGGACCAGGCGCACGAAGCGGGGCGTGACCAGCGGCAGGGCCGAGACAAGCCTGGCCAGCTCGCGGCCGCCGCGCGAAGCGTAACGAGTGAACGCCGCCAGCCGCTGCTGGGCCGTCCACTCCAACGATTCCACGGGGCGGGCTGCCGGCGGCTGGTCCGCGCTCAAGCAAAACCCTGGATACTCCGGCCGCTGGCCTGCCGCGAACCGGCTCCAGCCCAGCCAGTGGTCCGCATCGACCGACACGGCCAGCAGCTTCAGATCCGATTCCAGGCCTTTCTCGCGGCCGCCGCGCCCCGCGGCCCGGACCACCCGCAGCCGCCGATTCGGGCTGGCCGCCATCGGGCTCCACATACCCACCTCCGCGGCCTGTCCCAGTGCCGTGCGGCCCCACATCCGTTCGGGCAACGGATTGACGATCAACACCTGCGACAGCTCGGTCAGCTTGCGCAGTTCCCGCAGCGTCGGGGGATCGTACCAGCGGCCAGACGAGCAATCGCCAAAGATCACGATCAGCCGGTCGTGAGCCGTTTCGGGCCAGGAATTCCGCGGTGCGGCCGCCGCGTTCCGGGCTGAGGCATCCAGCGGAGTGAACCAGCTTTGCAACTGGCCGAGCTGCCCGCCGACGGTCCACTGCATCGCCTGGCAGGTGCGAAACGCTCCGCTGTCGCGGCAGGCCACGAACAGCTCGCGCCCCGTCTGCCGCCACAAGTCCATGCTGCCCCCCTCGTCCATGATCCAGGTCAAGTGCAGGCAGCGATCCAGCGGATAGCGCACGACCAGGTCCCAGATATCCTCGTCGCAAATCCGTTCGACGGTTCGGGCCACGTCCAGCCGCGGCTTGCGCGGATTGCGGCGAAACCGCCGCAGCGGCTTCAGCCGGCGGCCAAACTCGTTCGGGTCCGCCAGGCTGGGCGGAGCGGGGATCGGGATCAGCGGGCCGCGGCGAGTGGATTCGGCACCCGGATGCTCGGGCGGCACGGGCAAGCCAATCGCCACTTGATCGGACCGCAGCCCCGGCACGTCGGCCGTAAACAGTTCGATCTTCAGCGGCGGCGGCGTGGCGGGATGCGCTGGTGCAGC
>JAGFJK010000224.1 GCA_024102795.1 Pirellulaceae bacterium | reverse complement strand
GACCAAGGTGCGATGGGCGGAGTCAAACGCGACCAGCGCCACGCGATCGGTGGGCCGGATGTCGTCCAGCACGCGCTGCGCCTCGTTTTGAGCCTGCTGCCACAGATCGTCGCGCCGCATGCTGGCGCTGGTATCGATCAACAGCACCAGGCGGCGCGAGGGCGTGTCGAGTTGCAGGTCGGCCAGGCTGCGCAGAAACGGCCGCGCGAACGCCACGGCCAGCAGGATCAAGGCCAGGGCGCGCAACAGCAGCAACAGGATGTTATCAAGCTTGGAACGTTTGGCGATGCGCGGCGGCGACGCGGTCAGGAACATCAGTGAACTGAACGGGAGCTGGCCTTTCGGTCGCCGCTGGATCAGGTGGAACAGCAGCGGCAGGCCGATCGCCAGCACGCCCAGGGCATACAGCGGTGCCAGGAGACTCATCGGCCGCCTCCCCGCGAGCCGCCGCCGCGTCCCCGGCCCCGCAGGAGCTGGCGTCCGGTTCGTAGCTGCACGCTGAGCAGTTCGAACAGGGCCAGTTCCAGCGGCTGGTCGGTCCGCATCCAGGCGTAATCCACTCCCAGTTCGGAGCACAGCGTGCGCAACTGCTGGTCGTGCTCGTCGAACTTCCTCCGGTACTCCGCCCGCGCCACGGCCGGATCGACGTACAGATGCCGGCCGGTTTCCAGGTCCTCGAACGTCGACGCCTGCTGGAACGGAAAGTCCACCTCGGCCGGGTCGAGAACCCGCAGCAACATCACCTCGTGGCCGCGCGAGCGGAGGTAGCCCAGGTTGGTCTGCAGCGTGTCGGTGGCGGCCAGCAGGTCCGAGATCAGGATGATCAGCCCCCGCTTGCGGATCAGCGTCGAAATCTGCTCCAGCGGCGCGTGCAGATCCGTGTCGTCGCCTTCCACGGCCCGCTCCAGGCTGACCAGCAGCCGGTGCAGGTGGCCGGGCCTGTGCCGGGCGGCGTGGAACTGCGACACGCGGCGGTCGAAGGTCAGCAGTCCGACACTGTCGCGCTGCAACGTCAGGTAGTAGGCGAACGTCGCGGCCAGAGTCCGCGCGTAGTCCGCCTTGGTATACTCCAGCGAACCGTAGCCCATCGAACGGCTCAGATCGACCAGCAGGTAGCAGCGGCGGTTCGTTTCATCCTCGAACCGCTTGATATAGTACCGATCGCTGCGGGCGTACAACCGCCAGTCCAGGTACCGCAGATCGTCGCCCGGCAGGTACTGGCGATACTCGCTGAATTCCACCGAAAAACCGTGGAACGGGCTGCGGTGCAGGCCGTTATAAAACCCCTCGACGACGATCTTGGCCCGCAGTTGCAGGTTCTTGATCCGCATCAGCGTGCCGGGGTCGATCCGCGCTGCACTGCCGGCGGTCGAACTGGGCGTGTTCCGGGACGCGGTGGACATGGCGGAAGGCGATCCAGGGCTATGACACGGGTACGGTATCCAGCAGGCGGCGGATCACTTCATCCACACTGATCCCCTCGGCCTCCGCCTTGTAGCTGATTAGAATCCGGTGGCGGAAGGCGGGCGCGACCAGGGCCCGAATGTCGTCGCGCGTGGCGTGCGAGCGGCCGTGCAGCAAGGCGCGGGCCTTGGAGCCCAGGACCAGCGTTTGCGCGGCCCTCAGGCCGGCTCCCCAACTGACCCACTGATTGACAAACTCGACGGTTCCCGGCTGGCCCGGACGACTGGCCGCCGCCAGCCGCACGGCGTACCGCACCAGTTCGGGCGCGATCGGCACCCGCCGCACCACGTCGTGGAACCGCGCGACGTCCTCGCCCGTGAACAACGCCTGGATCGGCTCCGGGCGAGTGGACGTGGTCTGCGTGACGACCGCCACTTCGTCGTCTTCCGGCAGATAGTCGATCAGCACGTTGAACAGAAAGCGATCCAACTGGGCTTCGGGCAGCGGGTAGGTGCCTTCCATTTCGATCGGGTTCTGCGTCGCCAGCACGAAGAACGGCTCGTCCAGCGGATACCGCGTGCCGGATACGGTCACCTGGTGTTCCTGCATGGCTTCGAGCAGCGCGGCCTGCGTCTTGGGAGGCGTGCGGTTGATCTCGTCGGCCAGGATCACGTTGGCGAAGATCGGGCCCGGGACGAACTGCATCCGCCGGCGGCCGTCGCCCACCTCCTCCAGGATCTCGGTCCCCGTGATGTCGGCCGGCATCAAGTCGGGGGTGAACTGGATCCGCTGGAATCGCAAGTGGAAAATCTGGGCGATGGAACGGACCAGCAGTGTCTTGGCCAGCCCCGGCGCGCCGGTGATCAGACAGTGACCGCCCGCCAGCAGGCTGATCAACAACTGTTCGATGATCTCCTTCTGGCCGATGATCACCTTGGACAGTTCGACGTCGATCTGGTCGCGGCTGGCGCGAATCAGTTCCACGACCTGGCGTTCGTCATCGGGCGTTTCCAGCGGGCTGCTCACGCACAACTCCTTCAATTCGGTCCAGTCCTGTTAGTCGCCTTTATAGTCGCCTTTCGCTCCGCGAAAGTAGCGTAGCCCCGCGACAGTGGCGTAGCTCCTCAAGGGGCGTCGTCTCCAAAGGTTCGGGCTGGTTGGTAGTTCCGCGCTACTTTCGCGGAGCGAAAGGCGACTATGGCGCTACTTTCGCGGAGCGTAAGGCGACTATGGCGCTACTTTCGCGGAGCGTAAGGCGACTATGGCTAATGTGTCATGGCGTAGGTCACGATGTTGATCCCCAACGGGTAGGCCTTCTTGACCGAGAACTCCTCGAAGTACCATTGATTTTCGCCTTCGCGCTCCCAGCCGTCGCCCAGGTCCGTGTTGTGGCAGATAAAGACCATGATCCGCCCGGCGTCGTCGCGGATCGCGCGGTACGAGGCCTGGCTGGTGTCCGAGCCGGGCCGCGGTTCCCAGGTAACGCCCGAACGCTGTCCCCACTCGGCGGCGTTGATCGACGGAATCTGCGGCTTCTCCTTCAGGTCGTACACGATGTGAAAGATCTCGTGCTCCAGCGGCACCTCTTCCGCTTCGCGGTCCGGGAACACGCGGCGCATCTCCTGAGCGAAATTGTCGTACTCGTCGTCGCCCCAGAAGTCGTCCACCATCAGGAAGCCACCATTGAGCAAGTAACGCCGCAGGGCGGTCACTTCATCGTCGTCAAAGTACAGCCGGCCCGGTTCGATGATATAGATGAACGGGTGGTGGAACAGTCGCGGGTCGGTCAGTTCCAGCACGATCGGTTCGGGGTTGACTTTCAGCGAGGTGAGCTGCTGCAGGCGGAGCGAGAAGTTCAAGTCGCTGTCGCGGAAGTCGGTCGCCCAGCCGCCGCCGCGGCCGTAACCATGCGACTCGTAGCGGATCCGCACGAACGTGAACACGTCGTGCCGGAACTGCTGGTTCAGCTCCCAGTCGGGCACGTTGCCGCGGTCGATGCCCGACCCGTCGCCAATGTCGCGCCGCCAGCGGCGCTGTGCGACGGCCAGGCTGCCGACCAGCAGCACCAGGATCAGAGCCCCCACCACGATTGTTCGCTTGAGGTTCATGGCTGATTCTCCTGGACGGGTGTTTCAGCAGCCGGCTTGGCCGATTCCGCCGGTTTCATCACCGTGGGCGGCTGCAGTTCCAGCAGCAGGCGGTGGGCGGCTCGAAAGCGCGGAGCGTCTTCGAGTGCCATCAGCACATGCCGGCGGGCTTCGTCGCGGCGGTCCAGGGCCGCCAGTGCCGTGGCCAGGCGAAAGTGCAGCCCGGCCGGGTCGGGCGGCTGGAGCTGAACCATTGCTTCCAGTGCCGCGACGGCCTCGGCGCCGCGGCCGAGCTGTTCGCAGGCGCGGGCCCGCATCTGCTGCGCGTCCAGCAGCAGCGGATTGACCGCCACCAGTTGATTGGCATGCGTGGCCACCGCCTGCCAATCCTCGGCGGCCGCGGCCAGCTCCATCAGCCGCCGGTACGCGGCCACCGCGTCGCTGTCCAGCCGCCCGCGCCGCGCCAGCGCTTCACGCTCGGCCGCGGCGTCTCCGCTCAAGCGGTGCAGTTGGGCCAGCAGTTCCAGCGACGAGGCATCGTCGGGATATTCCTGGAGCAACCGCTGCAGCACCTCGTGGGCTTCGTCGGCCCTTTGCGCTTGCACCAGCGCCGCGGCATAGCCCCGCAGGCCCCAGTAGTTGTCCGGATGGTCCGCGAGCCACTGTTGCCATTGTTCCAGCGAAGCTCGCTGCGGCACGTCCTCGCGGTCCCAGGTCAAACCAGGGCCCAACGATTCGGCCCGCTGGCGGGCGAACTGGTGGAAGTCCCTGTCCAGGCCCTCCAGCGATCCGACATACCGGCCCAGCGATTCGTTGATCGGCATGCCGATGCCCAGGTCGACCAGGATCCGCTGCAAGGTGTCCCGGCCGTGCTTCTCGATCAGGTATTCCACGACCAGCGACGACTGGAAGTAGGCGAACTGCAGGTGCATTGGGCTGGGAGGCTGCAGAAACGCGCCGCTCAGTTGGCTGACCGGCGTCAGTTCGTCGCTCAGCAGCATCTCCCGGTAGCTGGGCGTCAGCCGCTGTCCCCAACTCGCGTCGCGCTGCCGTTCCTCGTACACCGAAATGCCTTCGCTCAACCAGCGAGGCATCTTGTTCTTCGTCTTCTGCAACGTGACGACGTGGCAGAACTCGTGCCACAGCACGGCCTGCCAGTTGGCGGGCGACGCGGTTTGCGAGGCGGGGCTGTTGGCCGTGATCACGGTGCCGAAGCAAACGCCCAGAAAGCCCGCTCCGCCAGGCAGCCCGAACGTGCGAATGGCGAAGTCTTTCTGTTCGGGAAAAATCTCCACGACGATCGGCAGTTCCAGTTCCACGTCGTAGCGGGCAGTCAGCGTCGTGCGGGCCTCGGCCAGCAGCTCCAGCGCCTGGTGCCCGTAGATGTCCGCTTCGCGGGCGTCCATCCGCAGGATCAGCCCGTCGCGCTCCAGCGTGCGGAACTGCCGCAGCCGGTCGTGCAGCGTGACCAGGTTGTGAGCCACCACGTTGTAGCCGTCGTCCTCGAACACCTTGTCGGCCAGCTTCCAGCCTTCGTCTTCCTGGCCCAGCCGCAACAGGTCCTGGGCCAGTTGGAAGCGGGCGGCCAGGTGGCCCGGTTCCAGCGTCAGGGCCCGCTGCTGATACCGCGCGCCCTCGGCAAAGCGGTAGTTGCGGGACAATTTGGCGCCGATCAGGTGATCGACTTGCGGGTTGGACTTCCAGCGGCAGAGGGCCGCTTGCCTGAGCAGCCCCTCGGCCTGGTACTTGCCTTGCAAGTGGGCTATCACCGCGTGCCAGGTCCAGGCTTCCGGATGGTACAGGTTGACTTCCAGGATTTGGGTCAGCAACTGTTCGGCCCGTTCGAACTGTTCCATGTCGATCAACCGGTCCACTTGCAGCAACAGACTGGGCACGTGCCGCGGGTTCAGTTGCAGGGCCCGCTCCAGGGCCTGCGTCGCTTTGTCCGGGTCGCTGCTGGCCCAGGCGCGGGCCTGCAACCAGGCGATGTCGGGTTGTTGCGGGTCGAGCTTCGCGGCAGCGTCGGCCATTTGCGCGGCCAGTTGGTAGTCGTGTTTCTGTAACGCCAGCTCGGCCGTCGCCAGGTAGCTGTCCGTACTGCTGGCGTCCAGCTTGCGGGCCCGGTCAAAGAACAGCTCCAGCACTTGCCGCGCGTCTTCGCCCAGCAGCAGGAAGCAGCGGCCGATGGCCACCAGGTCCGCGGGGCCGCCGTAACGATAGGCGCCCTGCCGAGCGGTCTGCAGCAGCAGGTCGAGCTGACGCCGAGCCAACTGGGGTTCGTTGCAGTGCAGGTAAACGTCTCGCCCCAGCAGCAGCAGTTGCAGGTTGCTGGCGTATCGCTTCAGCGCCTGCTCGTATGTTTCCCGCGCGGCGTCGTAGCGGCCGGTGGCCAACTGGCAACGGACCAGCAGCAGCCACCAGCGTTCGTTCCAGATCCCCCGTCCGACCTCCTCGGCCGCCAGCCGCTGGCACTGCTCGTAATCGCCGGAAAAGAAAAGTTTCTCGGTTGACGACAGATCCGCGGCCAGACCAACAGTGCTCAAGAGGACAAGTATCAGACTGGCGACGGCCGTCAGGCCCGCCGCGCGCGCGAGCGGATAGGTCAAAACCACAACTCCCGTCAGGATCGATCCTGGTGACGAAGCGTGCGCCGCAGTTGGATTCTAGACCACCCGCCCGGAACCGACAACGCGCCGCCCGGTTGAACACCCACGGCCGCCAGCGGAAGCGTTGGACCGCGGCCGCCACCGACGCCTGCCGTGGCTCAGGCCGGCTTTCTCCCGTGATCGACCTGGATCATAATGCAAGCTGGCCGCGGCGAGCGCGCACTCTACACTCTATACGCACGGGCCCGGCCGGGATCCACCACCAGAGCGAGCAGGCGGCGTGAACGACGCACGAGAGACGTACGGAGCAACGGCCAGTCCCGACGCAGGCACGTTGGGTGACCGGGTGCGCTCCCTGCGGCTGCCACCACCCAATCAGGCTGCGCGTTCCGCTGCAGGGCGGATCCCCTGGTTGCTGTGCGCGCTGCTGGTCGGAACGAATCTGGTGCTGGGCTACTTTGTCTGGCAGCGGCCGGCGGATTCCTCCCAGCGGGCCGGCACGCCGAATTCGTCGCCCGGCGCGCCTCCGTCCACAACGGCCACCACGGGTTCGCCAGGTTCGCCCAATTCGTCCAGCTCGCCGCGGGCCGCCGCGTCAGTCACCGAGCTAGGCCAGCTTGTGTTGGAGTCCAAGGGCTACATCATTCCCACGCATCAGATCCTGGTCAGCCCGGAAGTGAGTGGCCGGGTAATCGAGTTGTTCGTCGAGGAAGGCAAGAAGGTCGCTCAGGGAGACATTCTGGCCCGGATTGAACCGATCGAGTACGACGCGGATCAGCGGCGAGCCAGGGCGATCCTGGAACTCGCCCGGCAGCAACTGCTGGAATTGGAACGCGGCAATCGGCCGGAGGAGATCGAGCAGGCCCAGAAGGAGCTGGAGGAAGCACAGGCCGAGCTGGCGCAGATGGCTTCGGATCTGAAGCGGGCCGAAATGCTGCGGCGCACCAACGGCCTGTCAGAGCAGGAATATGAGGAGATCGAAAGCCGTCATCTGGCGACCAGCCGGCGAGTGGAGCGGCTGACCAGCAAGTGGGAACTGCTCAAGAAGGGACCGCGGCAGGAGCAGATCGAGATTGCGCGGGCCGACGTGTAGCGGGCCGAGGCGGAACTGATCAAGGCCCAGTGGCGGCTCGACAACTGCACCATCCGCGCGCCGGTCTCCGGGACGATCCTCCGGAAGAACGCCGAGGAGGGGAACATTGTCAACCCGGTGGCCTTCAACGGTTCGTACAGCCTGTGCGAGATGGCCGACCTGGCCGACCTGGAAGTGGAATTGAACATTCAGGAACGCGACATCGCTCGCGTGTTCCGCAACCAGCGGTGCGAAGTGCGGGCCGAGGCGTTTCCGGACCGCGTCTACCAGGGGTTCGTCTCGCGGCTGATGCCGATCGCCGACCGGGCGAAAGGCGCCGTGCCGGTGCGCGTCAAACTGAACGTGCCCAAGGACGAGGAAGGGGTTTACCTGAAGCCGGAAATGGGCGCGATTGTGGCGTTCTTTGCCGAGAGCGTGCCGGAAGCGGACGATCCCGCGGCGCAATGACACATAAAGGATTCCGATGAACGGCAAGCAGCCGATGGTGCTGGTGGATCGCGTCCACAAGTTTTATCAGCGTGGCAGCGAGCGGTTGGATGTGCTGGACGGTTTGACCCTGGAGGTCCGCGAGGGCGAGTTCGTCGGACTGATGGGCCCCAGCGGTTCGGGCAAGACCACGCTGCTGAACCTGATCGCCGGCCTGGACAAGCCCAGCCAGGGCGAAGTCTGGGTCGGCGGCCAGCGGATCTCGAGCATGAGCGAGTCGCAACTGGCCCGCTGGCGCACGGCCCACCTGGGCTTTATCTTCCAATTCTATCACCTGCTGCCCGTGCTCTCGGCCTACGAGAACGTCGAGCTGCCGCTGCTGATGTTGCATTTGACCGCCAGCCAGCGCCGCCAGCAGGTGTTGACCGCGCTGGAACTGGTCGGCCTGGCCGATCGGCTCAAACACCGGCCAGGACAACTGTCCGGCGGGCAACAGCAGCGGGTCGGCATCGCGCGGGCCATCGTCACGGACCCGTCGCTGATCGTGGCGGACGAACCGACGGGCGACCTGGACGCGAAGTCGGCGGTCGAAATCCTGGACCTGCTCGAAGAGCTCCGCAAGTCGCTGCACAAGACCATCGTGCTGGTGACTCACGATCCGCGGGCCGCCGAGCGGGCCGATCGCTTGCTGCACCTGGATAAGGGCCGGCTGGCAGGCCAGCAGCAACCCAGCCCGGAAGGAGTCCCTGGATGACGTTTCTGCTGCTGATCGTCAAGAACCTGACCCGCAACAAGATCCGTTCCGTCGTCACAGCACTCAGCACCATGGTGCTGGTCTTCGTCTGCACGCTGGTCTGGTCGATCCTGGCGTTTCTGGATTCGGTGACGGCCGAACAGTCGCAGAACCTCAAGGCGATCGTGACCGAGCGGTGGCAGTTGCCCAGCCAGATGCCGTTTGCGTACGCCAGCAGTCTGAGCGAAGGGGCGGCCAGCGATCCAGACGACGTGCAGCCGGAAGATGCCATGACCTGGCAGTTCTACGGCGGGTCGCTGGATCCCAAGAACCGGACGCGGGACAACAGCCTGTTCGCGTTCGGGCTGGAACCCGACAAACTGCTGACCATGATGGACGAACTGGACGAGCTGCCGCCGGAGCGGAAGGCGGAACTGGCGGCGGTGGTGGACAAGATGCGGGGCAACCGGCAGGCGCTGATCGTGGGCCGCAACCGCCTGGCCGCGATCAACAAGCAGGTCGGCGAACGGATCAAGCTGTTCGGTTTGAACTACCGGGAGATCGACCTGGAGTTTGAGATCGTGGGCGTGTTTCCCGAAGGCCGGTACGACAACGCGGCGGCCTTCGACCGCGAGTACCTGCTGGCCGCCCTGGATGCCTGGCCCGCCACGCATAACGGCCGGCCGCATCCGCTGGCCGAGAAGACGTTGAACCTGGTCTGGCTGCGCGTGCCCGATATGCAGGCCTTTACCCAGGTGGATCAGCAGATTGAGGAGTCGCCGCTGTACGCCAGCCCGTCGGTCAAGTGCGAAACGGCCTCGTCCGGCCGGGCATCTTTCCTGGAAGCCTACCGCGACCTGATCTGGGGCATGCGCTGGCTGCTGGGCCCCGCCATCCTGGTCACGCTGGCGCTGGTGATCGCCAACGCCATCAGCATCAGCGTGCGGGAACGGCGGACCGAGTTCGCCGTGCTCAAGGTGCTCGGCTTCCGCTCGCACCACGTGCTGCTGCTGGTGCTGGGCGAGGCGCTGCTGCTGGGCGTCACCGCCGGGCTGCTCAGCGCGGGATTGACCTACTACTTCGTCAACAACGTGGCCGGCGGCATCCCGTTTCCCATTGCCTTCTTCCAGGCTTTCTACATCCCGCTCGACGCGCTGGGGTGGGGAGCCGGCATCGGCGTGCTGACCGCGCTGCTGGGCAGCGCGCTGCCGGCCTGGTCCGCCCGCTCGGTCAGCGTTTCCGATGTCTTCGCCAAGGTAGCTTGAGAGCTCATGATGGATCGTCAGTTGCTGAACGGGAGCTGGTTGCCGCCGGGGAGTTTGCTGCCGGGGCAGGGGAGCCTGCTGCTGGCGCAGGACAGCAGCCAGCAGTCCGGCTGGCTGGAGCGGCTGCCGGAGGCGATGCAGGGCGTGGCCGCGTCGATCTGGCTGCCGCTGGTCGGCGCGCTGCTGCTGATGCTGTTGCTGGCCTGGGTCTGCCGCATCCCGATCAGTTACAACGTCCGGAACCTGACGGTCCGCTGGGTGACCACGTTGATGACGGCCGTCGCCTTCACGGCCGTAATTGGCCTGCAGACCGTGATGCTGGCCTTCGTCAACGGCATGTATCGCCTGACCGACAGCAGCGGCAAACCAGACAACGTGATGATCCTGTCCGAGGGGGCGACGGACGAGGCGGTCAGCAACCTGGGTTTCTCGGATATCGGGGATATCGAGAACCAGGCGGGCGTGCTGCGCGAGAACGGCCGGCCGCTGTGCAGCCGCGAGACGTACCTGGTGGTCAACCAGATGATCGAGCAGCAGCAGGACCGCCGCACGAAGCGCCGCTTCCTGCAACTGCGAGGCGTCGACGACCCGGTCGTCTCGGCGCTCGTCCACCGGCTGGAGCTATACGACGGCGGCAGTTGGTTCTCGCCAGCCGGCGTGCGCGAGCTGCCCGGCAGCAACCAGGCCGCCGTCGAAGCCGTGCTGGGCGAAGGCGTCGCCTCGGAACTGGGCCGCGGCCGCTCGCCCGAACAACTGGCCGCGGCCCGCAACCGCCAGCGGCTGGACGTGGGCGACCTGTTTGAGCTGGGAGATCGCCGCTGGGTGGTCGTGGGCGTGGTCCAGTCGTCGGGCTCGACGTTCGATTCCGAGATCTGGGCCAAACGTTCGGTCGTCGGCCCGATGTTCGGCAAGGAGGCGTTCACGTCGCTGGTACTTCGCACGCCGGACGCGGGTACCGCACAGCAAGTGGAAGACTACTTTAACAACCAGTACGAGAAGGCGGCTGTGCAGGCGATGGTCGAAACGGAATACTTCGCCAACCTGGCCTCGACCAACCAGCAGTTCCTGTACGCGGTCCTGTTCGTGGCCGTGGTGATGGCCTTCGGCGGCGTGTGCGGCGTGATGAACACGATGTTCGCCGCCATCAGCCAGCGGATCAAGGATATCGGCGTCCTGCGAATCCTCGGCTACCGGCGGCTGCAGATCCTGGTTTCGTTCTTGCTGGAGTCGCTGGTGATCGCGCTCCTGGGCGGACTGCTGGGCTGCGCCCTGGGCTGGCTGGCCGACGGCTGGACGGCAACCAGCGTGGTGAGCAGCGGACGGGGCGGCGGCGGCAAGTTCGTGGTGCTGGAAATGGACGTCACCGCCGACACGATCGCCGTGGGACTGCTGCTGGCCCTGGGCATGGGATTGATCGGCGGCCTGTTGCCCGCCCTGTCCGCCATGCGTCTCCGGCCGCTGGATGCCCTGCGGTAGAACGGGCACTCCCGGCCGATTGCCCGGAGGATCGGTGAGAGGTCGCAAGTCCCGCCGGCTTGCCCGGCGGATTGTTCGGTTTCCCAATAAAAGCCTTCGGCAAAACAACCCAACGGCGGCACGGCCTCCGTGAATCTGGGGTGCCGACGTCAACTTTGCCGGTCAGGTAAGAGGGCCGGTTCCAAGGAGATTGACGGTAGCGACGGCTGGCGGCGGACGAAACTAAAGAAACTGGCACGGCGGTTACGGCCGCGGTGAGTTGATTTTCTTGGCGCCGCACAGGGATGGTCCAGGCATGATACGGGCAACCGGATGGCTGTTGCTGGCGACTTTGGCGATGGCGGGCACGGTCCTGGGGCAGGATCTGGCCGGCGACCAGGACCCGCTGTCGCTGCCCCCGTTGCCGGCTGTCAAATTCGACCCGTGTCCACCGCTGCGGAGCTTGGGCTACACCGAAAAGTCTCCGGCCGAGATTTCGCTGAACATTGGCATCCAGGCGGAGAGTTTGCCACCGGACTGCTCGACCAGCCTGTTCGCGACCCAGGTGGCGAATCCCCGCGCGCTGCGCCAGCACTGGCCGCAGGTGGAGTTCAACTGGGCGGCCACGGAGTTCTATCATCAGCCGCTGTACTTTGAGGACATTCCGCTGGAGCGTTACGGGCAGGCCTATCATCCGCTGGTGCAGCCCTGGTTGTCGGGGGCCCGCTTCTTCGCCACCTTCCCGATCGTGCCCTACAAGATGGGCATCGATCGCACGCACGACCGCATCTATTCTCTGGGATACTATCGGCCTGGCAGTCCGGCGCCCTGCGTGCGGCAGCGGCTGCCCTTCGAATGGGACGCGGCCAGCCTGGAATCGGCCGTCTGGCTGGCCCTGGTGTTCGCTCTGCCGTAGGGCCCGGGCACTTCTGCATTGGCAGCCCAAGGCGTAAGTCAGGCGGGCGCTGGCCCTCGATATCCCTCTGGCTCCCTCGCCAAAGGGGATCGTGCAGCTTTTAAGTTGTTGGAACCTCGGTGTTTAGAACGTCCAAAGCGCGCGACTCCAAGACAGATGGGTGGCCCTTCGGTTCGACTCCCGCGCTGTCTTTACGCCGCAGGCGTTGAACAACCGTAGCCCAGGGTCGCCCGCTTCGGGCGCACCCT
>JAGFJK010000221.1 GCA_024102795.1 Pirellulaceae bacterium | reverse complement strand
GCGGATCGGACCCGCCACGGCCAGCTTGCCCGCAGAGGCCAGCCGATCGATCAGCGCCTCGAACTGCCCCACGTCGGGCGTATCGAAGAAGATCAGCGTGGTGTCGGCGTGCAGTTCCCGCGGGATTGACAGACTGGGACTGACGAACACCAGGCTCTTCCGCTGCCGCTTGACCGCCCAGATCAGATCCCGCACCAGCCGCACCGTGACCGGCGTGAAGTGGCGGTGCATGTCCAGGAACACATAGATGCCCTCCCGCGGCGAATCGACCGCACATTGCAGGGCGGCCACCGGATCGCGGCCGCCTGCGCCCGCCACCGCCTGACCCTGCTGGTCGCGCAGCCCGCGCGTCTCGCTCCAGACCAGCAAGTCCAGCGGCCGGTCGGCGGCCATCACCTCCCGCACCCGGCCCAACGCCTCCAGCGCGCGATCCTCCTCGTGCGTCTGCAGGTAGATCAGCGGGAAATGAGCCCGCAAGTGAATCTCCAGGTTCCCCTCGCCATGCCCCAGCGACGCCGCGTGCCGGAGCACCGCCCGCAAATCGCCAAGGAACTCGGCCGCCCGCGGATATCGCCGGTCGGGGTCCTTTTCCAGGATCTTGCGGACCACGCGTACCAGCCGCGGGTCGAACTTCCCACCGTCGATCGGATCCAGATCGGGCGGGTCGTACAGGATCTGGTGCACTAACGCCGCTTCGTCGCGCGCCGGGAACGGCAGCACGTTGGTCAGAAGTTGAAAGAACGTCACCCCCAACGCCCACAAATCGCTGTTCAAGCCCGTCGCACCCTCGAACTGCTCCGGCGCCATGTACGCCACCGAACCCACTCGCGTACTGGCCTTGTATTGCGAATGGGTCATCAGCCGGGCCAGGCCGAAATCCAACACCTTTACCCGGCCGTCGCCGCCGAGCATGATGTTGCCCGGCTTGATATCGCGATGCACGGCCAGCCCGTCGTGAGCGTAATCCAGCGCGGCGCCCACTTGTGCGATAATCTCGACCGCCTGTTCCAGCGGCAGCGGTCCCCGCTGAGCCAGCACCTCGTTCAGCGGCTGGCCCTCGACCAGCTCCATCACCAGGAAGATCGCGTCGCCCACCCGCTCCAAACCGTACGCCTTGACGATCGCCGGATGGTCGAGCGATTGGATCACCTTCCATTCGTTCTCCAGCAGCCGGTGAGCTTCCTGGTCCTGGAAGTGCGGAATGCAAACGGCCAGTTGCGGCGGATAACCGTTGCCCTGAGGATTCAGGTTGGTGGCCGCGTAGACCATCTTGAACGCGCCGCGGCCGCGCCGCTGTTCCAGGCGGAAATCACCCAGCGTCTGTCCCGTGCGGCCCGAGGCGTCGTCCGTCATGGGCTCGGATCCTTGGGCTGGCCGTGGCGCGAGCTGGTGGAACGCTCGGTCAACTTCCGCTGGTCCTCCAGCCAGTGGTCGATGTCCGACTTGCGGAACCGCCAGGCCGAGCCGATCTTGATGCCCGGCACGATGCCTTTCTGCACGTAGCCGTACAACGTTTTCTCGGCGATCTTCAGGTATTCCGAAACTTCCCGCAGCGTCATGATCTGGTCGGTCGTCATGCCGTCGCGCCTCCTTTCCGATAATGTCCGAGATTGTCTACAGGTCGATCAACCGGCTGCCCCGGATCTGGTCGAAGTTCACGCTCAGTTTCTGGTCCCGCACCGAGGCGTTGCGGCACTGGCCGGTGGTGACCAGTTCCCGCAGGGCCTCGATCCGCCGGGCGTGCGACTTGGCCAGCGGCACCATGTCGCCCGCGCTGCGCAGCAGGTCCTCGGTGGTCATTTGCCGCCGCTCGCGGAAGGCGGGAAACATGGCGTCCTTGACCACCGCTTCCAGTTCCGCTCCCACAAAGCCGCGGGTGGCCTGGGCCACTCGGGGCAAGTCGAACTCCTGCCGCACCATGTGGAACTCCTTCCGCTTCAAGTGCACCTCCAGGATCGCCTCCCGTTCCTCGTCCAGCGGCAGATCCAGAAAAAACACCTCGTCGAAGCGGCCCTTGCGCAGGAACTCCGGCGGCAGATGCTCGATATTGTTGGCCGTGGCGAACACGAACACCGCGGCCCGCTTCTCCTGCATCCAGGTCAGGAACGTGCCCAGCACGCGGCTGGCGGTGCCGGAATCGCCCGACGAACCGGCGAACGCCTTTTCGATCTCGTCCACCCACAGCACGCAAGGGGCGATGATCTCGGAAATCTGGATCGCCTCGCGGATGTTGCGTTCGGACGAACCGAGCGCGCCGCTGAACACGGCGCCCATGTCCAACCGCAGCAGGGGCATTTTCCACAGGCCGGCGGTCACCTTGGCGCAGAGACTTTTGCCCGTGCCGGGAATCCCGATCAGCGCCAGGCCGCGCGGCTGGTCCAGGCCGTACTCCCGCGCCTCCTCGGTGAACGCCTGCTTCCGCTGGTCGAGCCAGGTCTTCAATTCCGACAGGCCGCCAACCTGATCGATCCCCTCATTGGCCGGATAGTATTCCAGCGCGCCGCTCTCGCGGATGATGGCCCGCTTCTGCTCGACAATCAGATCGATGCACGTTTCATCCACGGGGCAGATCCGCTGCGAATCGCCGCTGACCGTGGCCCGCTGAAACACGCGTTCCGCCTGGATGCCCGACAGTCCCAAGGCCGCTTCCACCACCTTCTGCCGCAGTTCGCTGGACAACTTCTGCAAGGAACCGCCGCGACCCACGGCGGCGTCGACCGCCTGGTCCAGGATCGCGTTCATCTCGGCCTGGTTCGGTTTGCCCAATTCCAGCACCGGGACCTCTTCCTTCAACTCGTTGGGCAGACACGGATCCGGCGACGTGAGCACGATGAACCGCGGTGGCTGCGCGTGGGGCCAGCGCTGCGCGATATTGCGCAGCTTGCGGATGTTGCTCCGCTTGGCGTCCCACACCTGATGGAAGTCCTTCAGGATGAAGGTGCCGGGCGTCTGGCACTGGTCCAGGATATCCAGGATGTTGTCGGGCGTGGGCGTCCGCTCGCCGCCCGGCATTCCCTTGGCGGACAGCGGCGGACTGCCCTCCTTCAAGTTGACAAACTGATCGCCGATGTCCCAGGTGTACAGCCCGTGGTTGTCGGGCCATTTCATTTTCCGCAGTTCCTGGATCACCCGCCGCTCCTCGTGGCTGATCACCTGCACCACGGCCACGCGGGTGCGGAAGTGCAGGGCCAGTTCCTGGCGAAAACTCATGGCGTCGGCTCCTGGGATTTATCGAGTTGGCTGGTCAAAGGGACGAGTTCTCGACTGGGGCGGGCGGGGAATCCCGTGACCGCGACGGTGCCACTGGCTTGAATGTGATACTCAACCCGTTTCCTGGTCGCTGCTGGCACAGAGTCCGAGTAGCGGTACGTCAGAAACACCAACTGCTGGTTGGTGCTGCTGAGCCAGGGATGCGCGGCCGGACGTTCGCGCTGGTAGGGTCCGGCGATCAGCAGATCGGCCGAGTCGAGCAGTCGCCGCGTGGCGTCGTCATTACGAGCGAACAACAGGTCGCGCGGAAAGCCCGTGAAGACGACGACCGACTTGCCGGCCTGGCGGACCGCCTCGGCCACCCGCGCCAGGACCGCGGCGTGGGCGAACGGTTCGCCACCGGAAAAGGTCACGCCCTCGGTCTGCCGCTCGGCCAGAATCCAGCCCACCACCTCCTCGACCGGCGCCGGCCGCCCACCGCTGAACTCCAGGAACTCCGGATTGAAGCAGCCTGGACAGCGCAGCGGGCAGCCTTGCACCCAGAGCACCGAGCGGACGCCCGGTCCGTTGACCAGCGATCGCGGCAGGAAAGCCGCCACCGGGACCCGGTGTTCCTCAAGGTTCATGATGGTGCCTGTCATTACAGCCTCACCACGGGGAAATCCTTCACGGGCAGCGGCACCCGCTGGCCGTCCTGCATCTGGACGAACGACCGGTTGCCTCGCAGCTCGTCCCGGATCGACACGGTCAGCCGCTTGCGGTCGTCCACTCCGAAGGCGGCGACAAACCGTCGCTCGCCCTGCGAGCAGGGTGGATCGGCGACCAGGAACGGGCGGTTGAAGATCACCCGCACGTTCCGGTCCTCGCCGTCCCGCGACAGAATGTCCCAGCCCGGCCGCACCATGTACGATCGCTCGGCCACCACCATGTCCAGCACCTGGGCCACGTCGCAGGCCGACAGGATGTACTTGGCCGAGACCGGCTTTTCCGTTGGATACTGCGTTCCCTTCTCGACGACGGTCACCCACGTGTACTCGCCCTGCCGCGACGCCCAGCTTCGCAGGCAGTAGTCGTGGACCAGCGTAGGATTGAAATCCTGGCCCAGGTAGCGGCAGGCTCCGCGGGCAATCGCTTCGAACGGCCGGTTGGAATACGTCGGGCAGTTGGGAAAATAGTTCACAATCAGCTTGGGTACTCCCAGCAGCAGGCTGCTGCCGCCGACCAGGAAGACGCCCTTGATGGCCGACTTCTGCGTGCCGTACTTGGTGTTGGCCGCTTCGATCGCCCGATCGATGGTTTGCGTCACCAGGCGGTAGACGCCCTTGTTCTCCAGCAGTTCCCGCAGGCCGTTCCGGGTGAAGGTGTGGCTGATGTACTGTCCCGACAGGTCGTTCAACTGCGACAGGTCGAAACGCTCCTGGTTGCTGGACAGCGCGATCTTGGCCTCCTCGATCTGCGCCAGCAACGCCGTTTCCACATCCCGCACGTCCTGTTCCGACAGCCCCTCGGCCGCGACCAGGTGTTCCAGCAGCCAGCGATCGATCAGCGTGCCGCCGACTTCTTCCCCGGCGCGGCCCAGCAGGACGCACTTCTGCATCCCGTCGGTGCCCAGGTTGGTCCGCACCAGGGCCACGTCCAGCGTGCCGCCGCCGAAGTCGACGATCAAATACGCCTCGTCGTTCTTCACCGCGTCGCGATAGCCCAGGATACAGGCGGTCGCCTCGTCCAGGATTGTCGCGCCGCGGGGGAACAGTTGCCCGACCGCCTCCCGCAGCCAGTCGATGTAGAACTCGTAGGCCTCGACCGGAACCGTGGCCACGATGTCGTCGTCCGCGCCGCCCAGCGAACCCCTGACGAACGTCAGCACCTGCCGCAGGAAGTCCGAGGCGGCTTGCCGCGGTTCGACCAGTTGCCCTTGCACCCGCCGCTTGCGATTGCTTCCCCGCAACAAGTCCATCTTCACCCAGCGAAACGTGGCGGCGTCCCGGACCAGCCCCGCCTGCTCGACCCGATACCCCAGCAGGTTGGTGCCTTCCTGGCCGTAGTGCAGCAGCGTGGGGATGACGCGCGTCTCGACTTGCCCCTGGCGACCGGGCGTCACATAGCGGAAGACCTTCGTCAGGTCGGAGAACGAGGGAACCTCGACGTCGTCGAGCGCCTCGTTCCAGCGGGCGACAACCGTGTTGCAGGTTCCGAAGTCGATGGCGATCGGCACGGCTTACTCCTCGCGGCTGACCATGGCCTTGGTCACGATGGCTTCGCGCAGGCGGTAGCCTTCGAAACGGACCTTCACCTGCTGTCCCTCGTCCACGTCCCCGCCGCTCATCCGCTGATGCAACCGCGTGTCGAACCCGCACAGCTCGCCGACCCGCCCGATCGGCTCCAGGCCGCAGTCGATGAACACCTGCTTCAGCTTGCCGGCCAGCTTCAGCACATCGGCGGCCCGCAGCTCGCGCCCGCCGTCCAGCATCGCCTGCATGGTGCCAAGCTGCGACAACAGCGGCGCGACCCGTTTGGCCAGGGCCGCCAGTTCGCCGTCGCCCGCCTCGGCCACCGCCTGTTGCGCCTGCTGGGCCTGGTGAGCGTACTCCTGGCGCAGACGGGCTATTTGCGCGTCGCGATCCCGCAGATCCAGTTCCAGGCTGGCCACCTGGCTGGCCAGCGACGCGGGATCGGCCGCCGGCGTGGTGGCTGGCTGCGCGCCGCCAGCCAGGATCCGGCAGGCCGCCCGCAGACGGCCGGGGAAGGATAGTCGTTCACTCATGGGAGCTAACCCCTCATTCCCGATCAAAACCCATCCAGCGGCGCGTCGATGGCGTCCACCACGGTGACCGCTCCGCGATCGGTCGCCGCGTCGCTGTCGACCAGCTCGATCCCGCCGGAGACAAACGCACCCTGGAAGGCACACAGGATCTCCAGAATTCGCGCGCTATGGCGGGCGGCGGCGCCGGCCGAGCGGGCCTGGGCCAGCCGCTGCGAGAACTGCTTGTACTCGGCCGGCGTGCCCGACAGTCGAGCGTCCAGCAGGTCGGCGTCGATGCCGCTGAGCGCCCCAATCCATGGCACGTGGTCGGTGGTAGCCGCCAGGACCGGGTTGCGCAGCCTGGCCACCAGGCGGATGAGCCAGTCGTCGTTTTGCGCCGCCTCGCGCCACTGCCGCTCGCTCGGCTGCCCGACGTACAGCGCCCGGGCGCGGACCAGCGGATCGGGGTGCTGGAAATCGCTGGGCGCCGGCTGGCCCTGGACAGTGGTCTGCTTCCAGGTTTCAAACAGATCGCGGGTTCCCTCGGGCGGCGCTGGACCCGACTCGAACTTCAGCTCGCCCAACTCGCGGTACGCGCCGACCGCCCGCTGAGCCGCGTTCCGCCAGCGGTCGTCCTGAGGCCAGCGGTCGTGCTCGGACCAGTGCTGGCACAGGTCGAGCGCCTCGGTCAGCTTCATGTCCCGCGCCGCTTCGAACAGCCGATCGTCATCGCCGGCCGATTTCAAGGCGTCCACGTACAGCCGTGGATCGAATTCTCCCTGCCCCGCCATCGCCCGGCTGTATACCTCGACCAGGCGGGCACTGCCACTGTTGAGCACCGTCTGGTTGATCCGCTGTCGGAACGACGCCGGCGCCATCAGGAACGCCCGCAGGAACAGTTCGCCGTTCTCGTCGCCCAGCGCCTCGTACTTTCGCGCCAGGCCCGTCACCAGGCAGAACAGGGCTTCCAGATCCGTTCGCTGTGGAACGCGATTCTGGCTCTGCAACAGCGCCTCCAGCTCGGCCGATTCTGTTTGCAGCCAGGACTCGAACAACTCGTCGTTCAGCGTCCCGTCATGCGGCAACTGCTGCACCGTCTTCAGCAGGCCCTGGCGAATGTCGGGATCCTTATCCCGCAGCCACTTGAGCGCGCCGCGGACCTGCCGTGGATCGGGCTGCAGGCGGACTGGACGCGCCAGCTTCCAGTTGCTGATGACGGCCAACTTCGGATCCTGCGCGGGACACCCCAGCCTGGTCAGCACTCTGGCCAGTGGTTCCGGCCGACCTTGCGACCATAACTGCCACAGACGGTCGATCTTGGCCTGGTCGGCTGGCGTTTGGAGACGCGCGAGGATTTGGCGAATCCGCTCGGACTTGGGATGGCCCTTACTCAGTGCCTCGGCCAAGACGTCGACCGCGGCGATGTCCGAGCACTTGTCGAGGAATTCCAGCGCGGCATTCTGGCGGAACGTTGCCACCAGGAAAGTCTTGTCAAACAGCTTGCGTTTGGCTGCTGCCAGGTCCACGTTTGATGGCCCTCAATAACGTCGTGCCACGCCGATCGCTCGCGACAATCACAGAATATATGGCAACAGATAGCAATGTCAAGCAGTAAATAGAAAGATATTCCAGATATGCTCGGCGAGCGGTCCTGGCGAGCGGTCCTGGCGAGCGGGGGGCGTGAGCCCCCTGTTTCTCTTGAAGTCGTGCACATTTCAACGCCCGAAACTTCGACGATTCCGCTTTAGCTGGCCACGCGGAGCGTGATGGCTACTTTGCTCGTTGGCCGCGTTGACGGCTGGGGCCGTACAAAGTAGTCATCACGCTCCGCGTGATGATCCCTTGCACGGCCGACTTTCTGTCTCGATGGCCGCCTCCAT
>JAGFJK010000205.1 GCA_024102795.1 Pirellulaceae bacterium | reverse complement strand
GTCACGAAACCGCCGTTGCAGCCGATCCCCGATCCCGACGAACTCGACGAACTCGACGAACTGGATTTGCAGCCGGCCCACGGCCAGCCGTCCGGTTCCGGGCGGGACAAGCTGGCCTGGCGCACGCAGTCCTGACCGAAGGCCTGACCCCTGCGAGGCACCGGCCGGCGGCAACCTGTTCGGTCCGACGCGACTCGGCTAGACTGGCGCGTGTCGGCTGCGCGTCGCCGCGTGCCGAGACCCGACGCC
This sequence comes from Pirellulaceae bacterium, assembly GCA_024102795.1. Lineage (GTDB taxonomy): Bacteria > Planctomycetota > Planctomycetia > Pirellulales > Pirellulaceae > JAGFJK01. Next base: position 12,615 of record JAGFJK010000205.1, on the reverse strand, counting down.
TTGCTCTGGTCCCAGCCCATGCCCGCGAATCTCACACCGCAGTATCTCAAGGCCGAAGAGGCCTATCGCCGATCGTCCTCGCCCGAAGAGGAGCTGGAATGCCTGCAGGTGATGCTCCGCGAGCTGCCCAAGCACAAGGGGACGGACAAGCTGCAGGCCGAGCTGAAGCAGAAGATCAGCAAGGCCCGCAAGGAGACGGCGGGACCGGCCAAGGGAGGCAAACGGGGCGGGCACCGCATTCCGCGGCAAGGCGCCGGACGCGTGATGCTGATCGGCGGCCCGAACGCGGGCAAGAGCCAGTTGCTGCGGAGCCTGACGCGAGCCACGCCCGAAGTGGCGCCGTACCCGTTCACCACTCGCGAGCCGCTGCCGGGCATGATGCCCTACGAGGACGTGATGGTGCAACTGATCGATACGCCGCCGATCACCGCCCACCTGCTCGACCCGGAAACCCAGGGACTGGTTCGCGGTGCCGACCTGGTGCTGCTGGTGATGGATGCGGGAAACGACGACGGTGTGGAAATCCTGCAAGAGGCGCTGGAACGGCTCGCCCAGACCAAGACCCGCCTGGCCCGCGAATCGTACCTCGACGAAGACGACGTCGGCCTGTCGTACACCCGCACCTTTCTGGTGGCCAACAAGATCGACCTGCCGGGAGTTGACGAGCGATTGGCGCTGCTGCATGAGTTCTGCGACCTGGACTTTCCGGAGTTTCGCGTTTCGGCCGAACACGGCACGGGCCTGGAACCGCTCAAGCAGGCCATTTTCGCCGCCCTGGACGTGGTCCGCGTCTACACCAAGCTGCCGACCAGCAAGGAACCCGATTACGATCGCCCGTTCACCATCCGGCGGGGCGGCACGCTGCTGGAGATCGCCGAACTGATCCACAAGGATGTGGCCCGAAACCTGAAGAATGCCCGCGTCTGGGGCTCCCAGGTGCACGACGGAACCGTGGTCAAGGGCGACTACGTCCTGCACGATAAGGATGTCGTGGAACTGCACGTCTGAACAAGCGTCTGAGGCAACGGTTGAACGAACCGGGCGGCGTGACACTGGCCGGGCGAAAGGACGGAGCGGCATGAACAACGCGCGGATCGCCGAGGTGTTCGACCAGTTGGCGGACTTGTTGGAGTTTCAGGGTGCCAACGCGTTCCGCGTCCGTGCCTACCGCAACGCCGCCCGCACGATCGGCGATCTGGCCGAACAAGTCAGCGCGATCCTGGCGGACGAGACCCGCAGCCTGACCGAGATCGACGGCATCGGCAAGGACCTGTCCGAGAAGTGCCAGGTGCTGGTCGAAACGGGCCGCCTGCCCCAGTTGGACGAGTTGCGGCGGGAAATTCCCGAAAGTGTCCTGGCCCTGCTGCGGATCCCCGGCCTGGGCCCCAAGAAGGCGGCCGCCCTGCACAAGGAACTGGGGATCAACGACCTGGATCAGCTCAAGGCCGCCTGCGAGGCGCATCGCGTGCGCGAGCTGAAAGGGTTCGGCGAGAAAACCGAACAGACGATCCTGGCCGGACTCGACACGGCCCGATCCGCCGAACAACGCATGCTCTGGGCCACGGCCGACGATCTGGCTCATGAGCTGCGCGAACACCTGGCGGCCTGCCCGGCCGTGGAACAACTGGAACTGGCCGGCAGCTATCGGCGGGGCCGCGACACGGTGGGCGACCTGGACGTGCTGGTCGATTCGCCGGACGCCGGGCAAGTGATGGACCACTTCGCCCGCTTGCCGGAACTGGACCAGGTGCTGGCCCGCGGCGATACCAAGATGTCGGTCCGCACGCGCGGCGGATGCCAGATTGACCTGCGAGTGGTCCCGGCTCGTTCGTTCGGCGCCGCGCTGCAGTACTTCACCGGTTCCAAGGAACACAACGTCGTGCTGCGCGGACTGGCGCGGCAACGTGGCCTCAAGGTGAACGAATACGGCGTGTTTCGCCTGCGCGACGACAGCGAGGAGTACGTGGGCGGAGCGACCGAAGAGGAAGTCTACGCCGCCCTGGACCTGCCCGTGTTTCCACCGGAGCTGCGCGAAGCCCGCCAGGAATTCGAGTGGGCTCAGAAGGGACCGCTGCCGCGGCTGGTCGAACTGGACGATATCCGCGGCGACCTGCACATGCACACGACCGAAACCGATGGCAAGGCGACGCTGGACGAGATGATCGCCGCCGCTCGCCAGCGGGGCTTGAAATACATCGCCATCACGGACCACTCGCAACGAGTCGCCATGGCCCGTGGGCTGGATCCCCGGCGGCTGCGAGCGCAATGGGCTGAGATCGACCGCCGCAACCGCGACCTGGGCCGCTCGCTGACAGTTCTCAAGGGGATCGAATGCGACATTCTGGAAAAGGGCGGCATGGACCTGCCCGACGATGTGCTGGCCGAGGCCGATTGGGTGCTGGCCAGCGTGCACTACGGTCAGAACCAGTCGCGGCAGCAGATCACCGAACGGATCCTGGAAGCGCTGGAGCATCCGTCGGTTTCCTGCATCGCGCACCCCACCGGCCGACTGCTCACGCGCCGCCCGGCCTACGACGTCGACCTGGAGGCCGTGTTCCGCGCCGCTCGGCAACATGGCAAGATGCTGGAGCTGAACGCCAACCCGCTGCGGCTGGACCTGAACGACGTGCAATGCGCGGCGGCCCGTTCGCACGGCGTGCCGATCGTGATCGGGACCGACGCCCACTCCACCGAGGCGCTCGGCATGATGCGCTACGGCATCCTCCAGGCCCGCCGCGGCGGACTGACCAAGGAGGATGTCGCCAACACGCGAAGCTGGCGGGAGCTGAAGAAACTGATTGGGCGCAAGGGCTGAACGGCGGAGACTCGTCTCCTCCGATGTCGAACGCGGCGCATTGACCGGCCGGAGAGCCTTCGCCATCCGGCGCGCGGCACTTAGGCGAACGCCTGGCGGATCTGGGCCAGATGTTTGCCGCACTCGGTTCGCGGGTTGCCCGACTCCTCGTACTCCAGCACCACGTAGCCCTGGTAGCCCACCTTGCGAAGCATCGCGGCCAGCCGGCCATAGTCCGTGGGCTGACTGTTCTTGTCCGGGCCGCTGATGGTCACCTTGACCTGCACGTTGACGGCGTACGACGCTACCCGCTCCAGGTCGCCGTACGGATCGGCCGTGTGGAAGTTGCCCGTGTCCAGGTTCACGCCGAACCAGGGGCTGTTCACGTCGCGCACCAGGGCCAGCAGTCCGTCGGCCGTGGCGGTCGGACCGCCGTGATTCTCCAGTGCCAGGAACACACCCCGGCCCGCCGCGTAATCGCAGCATTCCTGCAACCCGTCCACCATCCAGCGGTGCAACACCTGGGGCTCCACGTCCTTGGGCACTCGGCCGGCGAACACGCGGATCACCGGGGCGCCGAGCACCTCGGCGTGGTCGCACCAGTCCTTGACGTGCTGGATCTGCTGTCGGCGAGCGGTCTCGTCCGGATGTCCAAAGTCATTGCCGACCGCCGTTCCGGACACGTCCAGGCCCAGCAGAAAGCACTCGCGCTTGAGCTGCCTCAAGTACTCGGCTGTAATCGGTTGAGGAAAGTAGTACGACGTCAGCTCGGTCGCCTCCAGGTCGAACCCGGCACAATCCCGAATGAAATCCGAGAGGGTCAGTTCGGGCGGGGCGCCTTTGAGCAGATTGCGGTAGCTGTAGGCCGCCAGGCTGAACTTGAACCTGGCTGCCCCTTGCCGCTCGATCGGCTCGGCGGCCAGGCTGCCAGCCTGCCACGGGCCGCCCAGTTGAGACGCCCAGGCTCCGGCGGCCAGCCCGCAGGCGGTGTGCAGGAAATGTCGTCGCGGCAAGCTGAGTTGCATGGTGCTAGTCCCCGGATTTGTGGTGCTGTGGGCGGCGGGTCGACGGTATATGCTATTCTTTCCATCGCCGCCGGCCGCCGCAAGCGGGTTGAGTTGTCAGTTGTCAGTTGTCAGCTATCAGTTATCAGTTATCAGTTATCAGTAGGAAAGGGGCGCGCCTATGAGTGACTGGTGGTGATGCACCTCGGGCGTGTCAGTAGAACAACCCCGAGTGCCTGGCCTGTAACCATTCACGGGGATTGGAGATTCCGAAATCACGTCCCGGCAAGCGCTCGCGAATCCCGCCGGCTTGCCCGGCGGATCGTTCGGTTTTTCACTAGAATCACGTCCCGGCAAGCCGGCGGGATTTCACGCACGTCGTCTGCACTTACGGCGAGGGAGCCAGAAGTGATCGATTGAGTCCGTGTCGCCTATCTGAGTGATGAACCGCCATGCACACTTACGTCCAGCCTACTTCGCCAACCGTTTCTGACTGACAACTGACAACTGACAACTGACCATGACCGAAGATCGCGCACACGAAGTGAAAATGATCGAGGAACCGCCGAAGAGCGTCTTCGGGATCCTCGGCCGGCTGGGGCCAGGCTTGATCGTGGCCGGTTCGATCGTCGGTTCGGGCGAACTGATCGCGACGACCAAGACCGGTGCCGAGGCCGGTTTCTGGCTGCTGTGGCTGATTATCATCGGCTGTGTGATCAAGGTGTTCACGCAGGTCGAGTTTGGCCGGTATTCGATCGCTGACGGGGCGACGACGATGTCCGGCATGAATCAGGTGCCAGGCCCCACGCTGGAGCTGACGTTGACGGGGCGCGCGGGAGCGCCGGTGTTCCGCGGTAACTGGCTGGTCTGGTACTGGTTCTTGATGTTCCTGGCCAGCATCGCGCAGTTGGGCGGGATCGTGGGCGGCGTGGGCCAGGCGCTGGCGATCAGCGTGCCGTTGACGGCGTCGGGCCGCGAGTTCAACGCCTTCGTGGACGTGACGACGCAGCTGCGGGTCAAGTCAGCGGAGTTGTCTCGGCTGCAGGCGCAGCGCGATGCGGGTCAGAATGTGAGCCAGCCGCAGCTCGAACAGATCCAGGCGCGAATCGACCACTTGAACCAGGCTCACGCACAATCGGCCGCGACGCTCAGCGACCGTCTGGGAGCGGAACAGTTCGAGCGCCTGGGCCGGCGGCCGCCCTCGCCGCCGGACGCGAAGTACTGGGCGACGCTGATTGCCGTGGTCACGGCCGTGCTGCTGGCGATGGGCCGGTACGGCATGATCCAGTTGTTCGCCACGGCGATGGTCGCCAGCTTCACGTTGATCACCGTGGTGAACCTGGCGATGCTGCAGGCCAACGTCACGTGGCAGGTCAGTTGGAGCGACCTGTGGCAGGGGCTGAGTTTCCGCTTGCCGCCCGTCTTGGGCGACGCCAAGACGTCGGGACTCGGCACGGCCCTGGCCACGTTCGGCATCATCGGCGTGGGTGCCAGCGAATTGGTGACGTATCCCTACTGGTGCCTGGAGAAGGGCTACGCCCGTTTCACGGGCCCCTCGGACGCGAGCCAGGCGTGGGCCGATCGAGCTCGCGGCTGGATGCGCGTCATGCGCTGGGATGCCTGGTGTTCGATGGTCGTCTACACGTTTGCCACGGTGGCGTTTTACCTGCTGGGGGCGGCCATTCTGGGCCGCACGGGATTGAATCCGGCGGGCGACGAGATGATCCGCACTCTGGCCGTGATGTACGAACCGGTGTTCGGACCCTACGCGCCGCCGCTGTTCCTGTTCGGCGCGTTTGCGGTGCTGTATTCGACCTATTTCGTGGCCAACGCCAGCCACGCCCGCGTGTTCTCCGACGCCTTGCGAGTGCTCGGCTTCGCTCGCCAGGCCAATCCCCGCTCGCTGGTCCGACTGTTCAGCGGCCTGTTCCCGCTGTTGTGCCTGGCGATCTACATCGCCTTTCCTGCTCCGGCGCAGTTGGTGCTGCTGAGCGGACTGATGCAGGCGATCATGCTGCCGATGCTGGCGGCGGCCGCGCTCTACTTCCGCTACTATCGCTGTGACGCCCGCCTGCGGCCCGGCCGCTGCTGGGACGTGTTCCTGTGGATCAGCGCGGCCGGCATGCTGGTGGCCGGAGGCTGGGCCCTGTTGGAAAAGATCGTCGGCTGGCTGCAGTGACCGTCCAGCCGCGCTCCAAGGTCGGCCGCCGCGAGATTCCCGGCCGCCGCGAGATTCCCGGCCGTCGGCGGCAGCGCCAGTCACTTGTCATCGGATTCCAACCGGCGAATGCGCCAGTAGATGCCGTCGCAGACGCTTAAGTATCGGTTCACCGGTTCACGGCAGCCTCGGGGCAGCCGCCCCAGCGGTTCGCCATACAGCGACTGCCAAAGAAGACTGCCACGTTCGCCGCCGTGGTACCGCAGCAAGGGCGTCAGCGGTCCGACGCTCAACAGGTAGAACACCGGCAGTGCCATTAGCATCAGCAGCACCGCGCAGGCGCGCCGATAAACGGGGCCTGGTCCAGAGTTTTCGCACATCGGAAATCCTGGGCCCGGGCCCCGAATCTTGAGCTATTCATCCAGTAACTGCTTGATCATCGCCTCGATCGCCTGGGCGTTGGCTTCGCCGCTGCCGACCCGCATCAGTCGCACCTTCTGCTGCCGGTCAATCACCACGACGTGCGGAATGCCGGTCACGCCGTAGTAGTCCGACAGCGCGCTGTCCTTCTGGATGGCGAAGCGGTGATGCAGGTTGTGCGATTCGGCGAACTTCTCCAGCATCTGCAGCTCGGCCTCCTTGGGCACCGGCTGCTGCGAACGCGAGGCGCGTCCCGCGGCGTCGTCCCAGGAGTAGTTATAGAAGCGCGTGAGGCCGATCATCACGAGTCCCTTGTCGGCGTACTTCTCCTGCCACTCGCGCAGGTGCGGGAAGGTGACGATGCAGGGCCCGCACCAGACGGCCCAGAAGTCCAGCAGCACGACCTTGCCCTTCAGATCGCTCTCGGCCAGTGGATCGCCGTTGGCCCAGGCTTCCACCGCCAGCGGCGCTGCGTCCTTGCCGATCATGGCCGCCAGCTTCTTGCCCGATTCGATCGACCGGGTCAGCGTATCCAGGCGGGTCCCCAGGTTGGTGAGCTGAGTTTTGGTCGTTTCCTGCTGAGCCCGTTCGGCAATGCCCGCCAGGAATTCGCGGGCCGCCTTGAGCTGCTCGTCGGCCTTCTCCGGCTCGGTCCGGGCCAGCGGACCGATCTGCTGCATGACCTTGGACACGTAGTTGGACAGCGAACGAACATCGTCGGGGTTGGCTTCGAGCTTCTTCCGCAGGTCGTCCAGCGTCATGCGGGCCAGCTCCACCTGGGAAAGATATACGGTCACGGCGGTCTTGCCGCGCTGTACGAGCGTTTTGGCCGCCTGCGCGTCCGGCTGAAGCTCGTCCAGCAGACTGGCCAGTTCCCGGAGCTGCATCTCGGCGGCGTCCGGATTCCCCTGCATGACGGTCATGGCCGCCCGAAGCTGATTGCCGATGTACGTGTTCAAGGCCTTGTCGTCGTTGGGATTCTGACGGATAGCATCCGCCGGCGACTGGGCCGCGGCCTGGTCGCCCGCCACGGGTGGGTCGTCCGCCCTGACCGCCGACACCAAACAAATCGCCACGCAACCAGCCAATACGAGTGACTTCATTGAACGATCCTTTCGCGAAGTGAGGCAGCAGATGAGTAACGATACCGACAGATGAGTCAGGACTCCGACGGCGCGGGTCTGGTCCAAAGCCGCGGGAACCCGAAACGGCCCTCCCGATTCCGGCACAGTTCCGCATTAGAAACGAACCCCCGGCGGATTGCAAAGAAATCTGGCTGGAAGCGGGTAGCATGGGCTTCCAGCCCGTGTCGGCTTCACGCCGCCCGCTGACCGCTCGAACGCGGCGACGCGCGAAGAACACGGGCTGGAAGCGCGTGCTACTCGCGCGAGTCGCCACGATCACGGTTCGGCCAGGGCGAGCTGCAGCATGTCGGACCACTCGGCCGCGGCGCCGTGAGCCAGCTCGCGCTCGACCGCTTCGGCACCCAACCGGGCACGGAGTTCCGCCAGGATCGCCTGCGTAGCCGCGTGGAACGCCGGGAAACGAACGTAGCCGATGCGACGTTGCAGCGCTTGTTCCGCTCCCAGCAATCGCACGGCCAGCCCGTCCTGGCGCAGATCGTGCAGCACCACGCCGATCCGTTCCAGCAATTCACCCTGACCTCCGACGTCGCCCAGTTCCATACGATGCCGCAACGAGGATCGGTAGTGCCGCAGAGCGGTCTGATGGTCCCGGCGCCGCTCGGCCACGAACCCGAGGCTGGCCTCCGCGTAAGCCGTCAGCCAGGCATCCCCCAGTTCCGTGGCCGACTCGAACGATTCGCGCGCGCTGCTCTCGGCGTCGGGCAATTGGCCGGCCAGGGAGTCGGCGGCCGCCAGGGACAGCCGGGCCAGGATCATGCCTCGCGCACTGCCCAGCTTCCGGTGCAATCGCAGCGCTTCCGCAGCATACTCGGCCGCTTCGTCCGGCCGTTCCTGCATCATGGCCGCGCGGCCCAGATTGCCGAGCACGGTGGCGGCCTTCCCCTCATCGCCCAGTTGCCGGTACAGTTCCAAGGCCTCGCGCATGTGCTCCTGTGCTCGATCAATTTCGCCGCGGTCGCTGGCGACGAGCCCCAGGTTGGCCAGACTGGCGGCCAGTTGCCCCGGATTTCCCACGGCTCGCCGCAACGCCAGGGCTTCGGCATGGTAGCGTTCCGCGGCCTCGTAATCCGATTGCTCCCGAGCCAGAACTCCCATGTTGTTCAGTGTCGCCGCCAGCGAGGCCGGATCCGCCTGTTCCCGCCGGATGGCCAGCGCCTCATGGAGCAACCTCCACGCCTGTTCGACCTCGCCCGTCACCCAGCATAAGGTGGCCGCGCCGTGCGCCGCGGTCCCGCGGTCGGCGGTCGGAGCCGCGTTGTCGGGCATGGCCAGCAGCGCCAGCAGGCGATCGCGCGACTCCGCCAGATGCCCGGTAAGGTAACCCGCGTACCAGGTCCGGCCCGCCAACTGCAAGGCCCTGGCCGGATCACGCTCGGCCAGGAACTGCAGCACGGCGCGCCAATTGTTCCATTCCAGGTTGAACTGCGTCAGCCACTCTCCGGCCGCGGCCGTGTCGAGGTGCGGCGCGGCCGCTTCCAGCAACTGCGCGCCCCATTCGACAAACGCCCCGCGCGCGGCCGACTCCTCTCCCTCCGCCGCCAACTGTTCCGCGGCGAATTCACGCAGGGTCGCCAGCATTTCGAAGCGTCCCTCATCCGGTGCGGCGCGGATCAAGCTGTGCTCGACCAGCGCTGTCAGCCCGTCCAGGAGTTCGAAGTCCGAGTGGATCGACGGCAGCTCGGCGCAGACCTGCTCGGCGGCCTCCAGCGAGAAGTTGCCGCTGAAAACCGACAGCCGGCGGAACAAGGCGCGCTGGCCCGCGTTCAGCAAGTCGTAGCTCCAGGCAATCGCGGCCCGCAGCGTGCGCTGCCGAGGCGGCAGGTCCAGCGCCCCTCCGGTCAGCACCTTCAGCGCCTGATCCAGGCGCGGAGCGAGCGCCGCGGGGGACAGCAGTCGCAGTCGCGCCGCGGCCAGTTCCAGGGCCAATGGCAGACCGTCGAGCCGCCGGCAGATCTGGACCACCGCCAGCACGTTCTCGCTGGTCAGGCGGAGATCCGGCCGAATCGCCTGCGCCCGTTCCAGGAACAGTTGCACGGCCGGCGCCGCCGCCGCGGACTCCAGCGATGTTCCATCCGGGCGATCCGCGGGAACCGCCAGCGGTGACAAGGGGAATTCATGTTCGCCGCGCACGCGCAGCGGCGTGCGACTCGTAGCCAGGATCCGCAGGCCCGGGCTGGATTCGAGCAACCGCGCCGCCAAGATCCCGACACCGGGAAGCTGCTCGCAGTTGTCAAGCACCAGCAGCAACTGGCGGTCCCGCAGATGCGAGGCCAGCCTGGCTTCGATCGCCTCGCCGCCTTCGCGCACCTCCAAGACCCGCGCGATGGTGGACGCCATCAGTTGCAGCTCGGCCACCTCCCCCAGTTCGACGAACCAGGCGCCGTCCGCGAACTCCCGCGCGGCCTCGCGCGCCACCTCGATCGCCAGGCGCGTCTTGCCGGTCCCTCCCGGCCCCAGCAGGCTGGTCAGCCGTTGCGCGCGGCAGAGCTTCAGCAACGCGGCGACCTCCACCGATCGGCCGATCAAGCGCGACGGCGGTTGAGGCACTCGACCCGCGACGGGCTTCTCGGCCGCGAACAATTCCCCGGCCGCCGGCGCTTCCGTCGCCGCGGCAATTGCGGTGCCCAGTTCCCGCGCCGTCGCAAATCGTTCGGCCCGCTCGTACGACAGGGCGCGGCCAATGACCGCCTCCAGCCGCTGGTCGATCTCCGCGCCGGGCCCCGGCGCCGGCAAGCGGCCTTGGGGCAACTTGCCTGTCAGCAACTCGTAGAAGATCACCCCCAGTGCGTACACATCGGCTCGAGCATCGATGTCCGAGGCGCCAGCCAACTGTTCCGGAGCCATGTAGCGGAAGGTGCCCAGCACGGCTCCTTCCTTCGTCAATGCCGACTGCGTTTCCTCGAATTGCAGCAGTCGAGCCAGTCCGAAGTCGGCCACCTTCACCCGGCCGGCCGAGTCGATCAGGATGTTCTCCGGTTTGAGGTCCCGATGCACAATGCCGTTGTCATGGGCGTAGGAAACGGCATCGCAGAGTTGCCGCATCAAATCGACCACCGCGGCGGCAGCAAGCCGCTCGGCGTCCGTCAGACTCCGCAGGTTGCGTCCCTCGACCAGTTCCATGACCAGAAACGGTTGCCCCCGCACTTCGCCGGAATCGTAGACGGCGACGATGTGTGGATGGCTCAACCTGGCCAGGAGTCGCGCCTCGCGGGCGAAGCGGGCCGCCAAATGGGGATCCGACTGCTTCTGCGGATGGATCAGCTTGACCGCCACGGGCCGATCCAGGCTGATCTGGCGAGCTCGATAGACCTCGCCCATCCCGCCCCGCCCGAGCAGTTGGAGCAGTTCATAGCCGGGAATCGACAGCCGCTCATCGCCGCGCCCGTGAACTACCACGATCGTGGATTCGCAAGCCGCGCATCGGCCTGACGCGGTCACGTGCTCCAACGCCAATCCACACTCGGTGCACTTGGGCATAAAGCGACGCTACTCCGAAACTTGTATCTCCGAAAGAATCGTCCAACCGTTCATGACCGGCAGATCGTTGGCGAAACGGATGGCCGGCTGGTTGCTCCAAGGATCGCGAATGCCCATTGCCAAGCGGTAATTTCCCGGCGGAATGTCGAAGGCCAGTTCCGTGCCCGCGGCGAATTCGCCGGGCTGCCACTTCCGAATGTCCCAATCCGTCTCTTGAAGCGACACGACTTTGCCCGAGGGATCGAAAAGTGCCCATACGACCCGCCAAGGGTAATAGAAGGGGGCGGTGCCGAGGTTCCTTCCCCGCAAGGAAAGTCGAATCGCTTGTCTGGCTCTCGCCGACGCGGGATGTGCCAGCTCGGTGAGCTGAAACTCGTAGCCCATCCGCCGGACCAGCTCCTCGCTTCGCTTGACAAACGTATCGTCCCTGGGTCTCGCCAAGGCCGGGCAATACGGACCGACCCAGGTGAAGTGAGATCGTTCGAGCATCGTCAGTGTGGTGTCGTAGTCCCCGCCAAGCCACCGCTCGGCCTTGCCGGGCACCATTTCACCGCCGACGACGGCGAGCTTCCAATTCTCGGTCCGCCCGGCCCTGCGCATGCCGGCGAGAAAGCTCCAGTCCTTCCCGTTGTCGGTGTCTTCGGGAAACATGTCGTCGTGAAAGCCGAGCCAATCCTGCTGGGCGGCGTACCCCCTGGCATAACGGACCATGAGCGACTTGTCGGGAAACGCTCTTCGGTAGGCATCGATGACGCGGCGCTGCGTGTCGGGCGAAGCGTAAAGTTCGGAACGGGGGTACGTGTGCCACTCGCCCCAGAATCCCAGCAAACCCAACTGGATAAAGGCGATGCGGGGACTCTGGTTGTATCGCTTGCCAAGCGCGGCAATCAGTCGCTCCAGACCCGCAACCATCCGAGGGTTGTCATAGTCCGGTGACTTGCCTCCCCCGTAGTCCTCGTAGGGCGTCTCTCGCACGCCTGCCTTTCGCAGCCAGTCGGGCAGGCCCGAAGGCTTCGAGGGGTAGTCCACGTACACCCGGAAGATGATGTGCTTGCCCCTCGCCGCCTCGCGATTCCACGACTCTTCCCATTCCTCAAACCGGAATTCGTTCTCCACGGGTTCGAGTTCACGCCAGGAGATGTACTGAAACACCATCGAATAAGGTTGGTGAATCCTGCCCGCGTTCGTGTAAGGGCACCATCCCTTGAGTGGATTGTCGAGCGGCCCAGCCGCCGGCCGTGGGCGGACCACCGTCTCCTCTGCCGCGATGCGGGCCATCGGGGCAAGGAAGTACTCGGCGCCTGGAAATGTGATCAGCAGCAACGAAACGAATCGCATCGTGGACTCTTGTCGCTTGTGCACGGTATGTCTCCCACGGTTGCTTTCAAGGCTACCCGAAGATCATAACCATAGCGTGACGCGGCGAGCGATTGGGGACAATCGCTCCACCAATTGTAGCCCGATTGTCCTCAATCGGGTTCTTGAGCGCCTGTCGCAACGCTGCGCGGCGAGCGATTGGGGACAATCGCTCCACCAATTGTAGCCCGATTGTCCTCAATCGGGTTCTTGAGCGCCTGTCGCAACGTGACGCGGCGAGCGATTGGGGACAATCGCTCC
>JAGFJK010000250.1 GCA_024102795.1 Pirellulaceae bacterium | reverse complement strand
CGCGGCCGGACCGGCCAGGAAGACAAACGCCGCCAGGCCGCCCAGCACGGCGATTCCCAGCGGCGGCAACGCCTCGCGCTGGCCGCCGCCATGCTCGCCCGCGCCGTGAGCGTGGGGCTTGAGCAGCAGGGCGCACAGGGCCGGGCTGAGCGTCAAGGAGTTGAAGGCCGAAATCACCGTCGAGGCGGCGATGGTCAGGGCGAACTGCTTGTAGAACTGGCCGCTGATCCCCGCCATGAAGGCCGTCGGAACAAAGACGGCGCAGAGCACCAGCGAGATGGCGATCACCGGCCCCGTGACCTCCTCCATCGCCCGGCGGGCCGCGTCCCGGGGCGAAAGGCCCGTCGCCATCAGGCGCTCGACGTTCTCCACCACCACGATCGCGTCGTCCACCACAATGCCAATCGCCAGCACCAGTCCGAACAGCGAAAGATTGTTGAGCGAGAACCCGAACAAGGCCATGAACGCCAGCGTGCCCACCAGCGACACCGGCACGGCGACCATCGGGATGATCGTCGCCCGCCAGTTCTGCAGGAAGACTAGGACCACGATGAACACCAGCACAAACGCCTCGATCAACGTATGGTAGACGCTGGCAATCGATTCACTGACAAACACCGTCGTGTCGTACTCGATCCGGTATTCCACGCCTTCGGGAAAGCGGCTCTTCAGCTCGGCCATCTTCTCGCGGATCGCCGCGGCCGTGTCGAGCGCGTTGGAGCCGGGAAGCTGGAACATGGCCAGCGTCACCGACGGCTCGCCGTCCAGGTAGGCGTTCACGTCGTAGGTCTTGGCTCCCAGCTCAATCCCCTTTTCGACCACGCGGCCGTCCTCGTCGAAGGTTTTTTCGCGGACCACGTCGCGCAAGTGGACGACCTGCCCGCCCTCGCCCCGTTTGACCACGATGTCCTCGAACTGCTGTTCGCTGGACAGTCGGCCCTGCACGTTCAACGGAAGCTGGAATGGCACGTTCGCTCCCGGCGGCACCGGTGGCTGGCCGATGCGGCCCGCGGCCACCTGAACGTTCTGTTCCTTGATGGCCTGGATCACGTCGCCGGCCGTCATGTTGAGCGAGGCCAGTTTGTTCGGGTCGAGCCAGGCCCGCATGCTGTAGTCGCGAGGGCCGAGAAACGAGACGTCGCCAACGCCCTTGACGCGAGCCAGGTCGTCCTTGACGTTCAGCAGGGCGAAATTGCTCAAGTACAGTTGGTCGTAGCGTCCGTCGGGCGAGATCAGGTTCACGCACATCAGAATGCTGGGCGACTTCTTCTTGGTCGTGACGCCCGTCCGCTTGACCTCCTCCGGAAGCTTGGCCTCCGCGACGGCGACCCGGTTCTGCACCAGCACCTGAGCCGTATCGAGGTTCGTTCCGAGTTCGAAGGTCACGTCCAGGTTCATCTGCCCGTCGTTCGTGCACTTGGACGACATGTACAGCATCCGCTCGACGCCGTTCACCTCCAACTCGATCGGCGTGGCCACGGTCTCGGCGACAGTCACGGCGTTGGCGCCGGGATAGGTGGCCGTCACCTGCACCGTGGGAGGCGTCACGTCCGGATACTGGGCCACCGGCAACTGCGAAACGGCCACGAGGCCTAAGATCACGATCACGATGGACAAAACCGTCGCGAAGATGGGCCGGTCGATAAAGAAATGCGAAATCATGCTGGAGGAGTCCTGAAACGCAGCGTCGCTGCAAGGAATGTGGCTTTACCCTGGCGCTGGCCGGCTAGCGGGCATTTCCCCTTCCGCCGGTGGCTGCCCAGGTTGTTCCACGGGTTGCGGCGACTCCTCCACCGGATCGACCGGATAGTTGATGCGGGCCCGCTGCAACCCCAGCACAATGATCCGGTCGTCGGTGGTGATGCTCCCGCCGCCGCTGGCTTCGGGCACGACGACCCGCATGCCGTCGTCCAGCAATTTGCCGGGGCTGATGTTGCGGCGGGCGACCACGTTCTGGTCATCGAGGACCAGCAGGTATCGTTTGTCCTGGTCGGCCAGGATCGCGCTGTCCGGCACCAGGACGGCGGCATACGGCTTGCCCAGCGGGACCCGGACCCGCACTCGCGAGCCGGAGACAAACTTCCCCTGCTGGTTGTCCACCACGCCCCGCACCTCGATCGTGCCTGTCTCCGGATTGATCTGGTTGTCGGCGAAGTCGATCAGTCCCTCGTGGGGGAAGCCGACGTCGGAATCCAGGCCAAAGCGGAAGGGAACCTTCCGCTCGCGCAATTCCACCGCCTCGTCCGCGCCTGCCTGCTGCCGCTCCCGCATCAGTCGCTGAACCGTCCGTTCGTCCACCGAGAAATAAACGTGGATCGGATCCAAGGACACGATGGTGGTCAGCAAGGGGTCGCTGCCGCCGGCGTTGACCAGGTTGCCCTCGCTCAGCATGGCCCGGCTGATGCGGCCGGCGATCGGCGCGGTGATCCGGGAGAACTCCAGGTCCAATTCATACTGTTTGACTTCCTCGGCCTTGGCACTGATCTGAGCGTCGTAGGACGCAGCGTCGGCAATCGCCTTTTCCAACTGCTGTTTGCTGGCCGCGTTCTCTTTCACCAGCACCTCGAAGCGGGCCACGTCCTTCTCGGCGGCCACCTTCTGGGCGTCGTAGGCCTGGCCCTGGGCAATCGCCTGGTCGATCTGGACCTGGAACGGCCGCGGGTCGAGTTCAAACAGCAGTTGGTCCTTGGCGACCAGGTCGCCATCCTGAAAGTGGATCTTCTGGATGTGCCCCCGGACGCGGGCCCGCACCTCCACGGTCTCCGCGGCCCGCAGCCAGCCGTTGAAGTCCGCTTCCTCGAGCACTTCCCTGGCGACGGGTCGGCCCACGGTGACTTTGGGCGGAGGCGGGGCGGCCCGTTCCTGCGGTTCCGAGCAGCCAGCGGCGACCAGCGCCAGCACCAGGGCGACTCGCGTCATTGCCGGACAGGATCGGCCAGTCATTTGTTGCTCCCGACAACACCGAATACCGGTTGGAAACCACTCCCAGGCTCAGGGCGCCGTCGTTTCCCCGCTGCCCTGGTTCTGGTTGAAGTAGTGTACCGATGGCGAGACATACACGCCACCGGCGAGCACCTCATGCACCGCCGGGATGAGGTCCGTCGCCGCCGACCGCTTGAGAACAAAGCCGGCCGCCCCCGCCGCTTGGATGGCGACGACCACGACCGGGTCGTCGTGGACACTGAGCACGATGAACGGGAGACCCGGATAGTCCCTCTTCAAGCAGCTCATCAGGTTCACGGCCGCCCCTCGGCTCGGACCCGGCAGCGACAGATCGACGACCACCAGATCGGGGTGCAGAACGGCAATTGCCTCCATCAAGGAACGCTCGTCTGAAGCCATCAGCACCGAGTTGAAGACCGTCGCCAGCAGGCTGTGCACACCCGCCAGGAGATTCAAGTGGGAATCCGCGAGCAGCACGGTTTCGTATTTCACGGGACGGCAGCCACCATTCGGGAGGCAAGGCAACTCCATCCGCAGCATCGCACGCCCGGCGGTCCGACTCCATCCGCAAAACTACCACAAGCCGATTGCGCTTTGCGCAGTGTCGCGCCGAGCGCTGCTGGCCGCGGCGAACCCGGCGCGTCACACGGAAATGATGCCGTTGCGAATGGCGAACTGGACCAGCTCGGCCGTACTGTGCAGCCCAAGGACTTCGAGAATCCGCGCCTTGTGTGCTTCGGCGGTTCGCGTCGAGATGTTCAACACGGCAGCGACTTCCTTGGCCGAGCGGCCTTCGGCAATGAGCTGCAGAACCTCGCGCTGGCGCGCCGTCAGCCGCTGCGAAAGAACACTCGTTCCGGAAACACCCGCCCGATACGACTGCATCAATTCACCCGCAATCAGGGGAGTGATGTACGTTCGCCCCGCGAGCGCTTCGCGAAGCGCCGTGATCAGTTCGGAGGCGACCGAGTGTTTGAGGACGAAGCCGGACGCCCCGGATTCCAAAGCCTGGCGGGCATAGGCGACGTCGCGGTGCTGCGTCAGGAACACGACTTTGGCCGCGACGCCGGCCTCGCGCAACTGCCTCGCGGCCTCGATGCCGTTGAGCGCGGGCATGGTGATGTCCGCCACGATCGCGTCCGGGAGGGACCTGCGGGCTTCGGCGACCAGTTCCCGGCCGTCGGCGACAATTCCCAGGACTTCGAATTCGGGTTCCAGCAGGCGGCGGACCCCTTCGGCCAGAATCTGGTGGTCGTCGGCAATCAACACGCGCGGCTGCGTCATGCGGAGGGGTTCTCCACCAGCGGCAGACGCACTTCGATCGTCGTTCCCTCGCCCGGCGCCGAACGGACCGCCAGCTTACCCTGCACCAGCTTGACGCGCTCCGCCATGCTCGAAAGCCCCAGCCCCGGACCGTGATGCACCGTCCGCGGATCGAAGCCGGCTCCCCAATCCTGGATCCGCAGCAGCAGCTCGTCCGCGTCGACCAGCAGCGAAACGGCCGCCTCGCGCCCGCCCGAATGCCTGGCCACGTTCCGCAGGCTTTCCTGCGCGATTCGATAGGCACACAAGGCGGCATCGTGGGGAATCGGGTGCGGCAGGAGCTGCGAAACGTATTCCACCCGGAGGACGCCGCGCCGGGACAAGCTGGCGCATTCCGACCGCAGCGCCTCGACCAGCCCCAGATCGTCCAGGATGGCCGGGTGAAGTTGCCGCGACAGCCCATGCACGTCCTCGGACAGACTCACCAGCTCCTTGCGGATGGTCTCGATCAGTTCCAGCGCGGCCCCGGACGGCGCCAGTTGCCTTTCCAGCCTGGCGACATCGATGCCCAGAACCGCCAGACGCTGCGTCCAATCGTCGTGCATCTCGCGCGCAATGCGTCGCCGTTCCTGCTCCTGGGCGTGCAGCAGCCTGGCGGCCAGATCGCGCAGTTGAGTCTGCGATACTTGCAGCATCTGTTCCCTGTCGCGCAGCGCCTCGTCCGCCCGCTTGCGGGCCAGGGCATTGCTGAAGACGTCGCCCAGCAACCGCAGTCGCGGCAGCAGTTCGTCGGGCAATTCGCGGCGCGAGCCGAACGAGGCAAAACCGATTCCCCCCACCACCGACCCCATCAAAGTCAAGGGAATCGTCAGGTTGAACTTCAGCCCGACTCGCCGGCAGTACTCCCGCTCCGCGGTCGCCTCGGCCGGCAGGTCGTCAGGGACGCGCACGACCTTGCCTTGCCGGATCATCTCGGAGTAGATGGGAAACAACGAGAACAAGTCTTGCCTCGGTGCTGGCGGCACACCCGGCACCTGATAGGAGTGCGTGACGAAGAACTGGCGCCCGTTTGCGGACAGCTCGCCGAATCCGCTGCGGTCGATCCCCAGGCACTCCACGATGCGGCGCAGTCCCGCTTCGATCTGCGAATCAACCTCGTTCGCCGTCAGATTGACGAACCTGGACGAGAGTTCCGACAACAGCGTCTCGAACTGCACGCGCTCCTCAACGCTGGGTGCCAGTGGGCAGCCCGCCTTCGCCAGGCCCTGGCGCAGGTCCTGGTCCAGCGAGCGGACAGGCCGGCCGCTGGTCGGCAACGGGCAAGGGAAAACGCCATCGCCGTTCGAATCGGTCACCTCCGCGGTCTGGGACTTCTTGGTTCTGGCATCTGTCATGGGCGCTCGATTCACGCGCGGCGAGCCACCGCGGCCCGCTCAACCGGGTCGCTGGTCGGCAAAACTCAAGTTTACACGCCGACCGCGGGAGACAAAAGTCACGTACCGCATGCGATGATGCGGAAGACCACGAAAACCTGGGAGCGGAACGAAATCGCTCCCCCAAGCCAACGGACCGACCCTCATACCAGTCGATCGCAGCCGAAATGTCGTCGGCCAGCAGAGGATGAAAGCGGAGCTGCCAAGCCATCGCGGCTGTCGACTCGCTTCCAAAGTTCCGCTCGGCTCAGAGCCATCGACGGGTCCGCGTCGAGTTCCGCGGCGCGTCGGTCTGCCTCGTCGCGATGCCACTGGGGTAGCGGAAAGGGCTCGTCGGATCGGCCGATGTCGTCCCAGAGTTCCTCGACCACGCGCAGTTTTTCCGCAATGGAGAGTTTCCGAAGATGTTCCACTTCCGGATGCATTCAGCCACCTCTCAAATTCGTAGCCCCCGCGAAGACAGACGCAGCGGGAGAAGCCCCGTCCGCAGGCCTGAGGACTTGCCCTTCAGTATCAACCACGTGCCAGGATGGGTCAAGTTGGCGGGTATCCAGCTCCCAGCCTCTGGTTTCAAAGCGTAACAGGTTGGCGATCAGCAACTTAGAAAATCTCGTCAGAGGAGATTTGTCTTCAACCCGGCGTTGGCGTGGCGGATTCCCGCAGACCGCTCTCCCGCTTATGCTGCGACTTGCAGACAAGACCGGCCCCGCCCCGCTCGCTTGCCGGTGCATCTGATGTACTCGCCGCGCGGAATCGACTGATGAGACCAGGTAATCCACCCCGCGATTCCGAGCGGCCGCTGAAACCGGGCCTTTACGACCTGCTGCTCACGCTGGCCGTCGAACAACAACTCGACCAGTTGTCCGATCCGCGACTCTGGGCCGTCGCCCCGGTCGACGCCGAGGATGCCCATGCGGCGATTGCCCAGTTCCTGGAGCGGCTGCTGGCCGCCAGCCTGGCCGCGTTTCGCGGCTCGGAGGCGGCCGACCGCCAGCGCCGCCTGGTGGAGCGGATTCTCGCCGCCTTGGCGGACGAGTTGGGGCCAGACTGGACCGAGCGGTTGCGACATACGCCTGGAACGCGTCGCCAGGCAACGAGTGCTCGACAACGTCCGCAACTCGATCCGGCTGCTGCGACCGAAAATGATTGCCGGCCTGCGTGAACTGGCGCATTATCTTGGTCGTGCTCCGTCGATCGAGGAAGCGCTGGACCATCTGGATACGACCCTGGATCATCTGCTCAAAAGAGGGCTCTGGTCGCGGCTGCTGGCCGAAGCCGGCTGCGGTGGACCAATCGTGGATCCCGACGAGCAGCGTCTGGCCAAGGGCTTGCAGCGACTATGCCATGTGGAGTGTGCCGAGCAGATTCGGTGGTGGCTGCATGTGATTGCGCCGTCGCCGCCGAGCGACGAAACCGGCAACGATCAACTGACAAGCATGTTGCAAATCAGCCTCTGGGGAAACGATTCGCGGGACTGGTCGCTGGCCGAAGCCGATCAGCGGTTGCGGAGGAACCCGGCAGCGCTCGCCGACTTGCGCGTCCTTCTGGAATACCAATTGCGGCACGCGCCAACGCACCACGCGGGAAGGATTCCCGAACTCGCCGGGCCACTTACGATCCACGCGCCCTACACGCGGGACGAGATCCTGGCTGGCCTCGGCCACTGGACGCTCAACCGCCGCCCGGACCTGCGCGAGGGCGTGCTGCACCTGCCCGAGTCCAAAGTGGATGCATTCTTCGTCACACTGCAGAAGTCGGAAGCTGACTACTCGCCAACCACAATGTACGAAGACTACCTGATTTCGCACCAGCAATTTCACTGGCAGTCCCAAAGCAACACGTCGGTCGAGTCGCCTACCGGGCAGCGGTACATTCATCACCGCGAGCTTGGATACACGCCGCTGCTGTTTGTGCGGGAGACAAAGTCGCTGCCCTCCGGGCTGTCAGCACCGTACTACTTTCTGGGCCCCTGCCGGTACCTGTCCCACTCGGGCAGCCGGCCAGTCAGCATTGTCTGGGAACTGCGGCATCCGGTCCCGGCCCGGCTGATGCGGGTCATGGCGCGGCAGCTCGTGGGCTGAGGCAAACTCTCCAAGTAGCCATCACGCTCCGCCGGGCAAGCCGGCGGGATTCGGCCCGATGTTGCCTCCGCCGGGTGTCAGGTATAACTGACTTGCGATGATGACGGGACGCACACTGCCTCGGATCGGATTATCCGCCATGTGGTTTCATTTGGTTACTTGTTCGCACGTTTTGCTGGTCCTGCTGGCCGTGCCCGCGGCGGCACGCGCCGCGGAGAACGCCGAGGCCCCGGTGGTCGGCGAGGCGACACGGGCCGCCGAAATCGACTGGCAGGCTCTGCGGGATATCGGCGGCCAGCCGCTGCCGCTGTCCGGCCGCCGGTGGACGGTGGTCTGCTTCCTGGGCACCGAATGCCCGCTGGCCAGGCTGTACGGCCCCCGGCTGCAGCGTCTGCAAGAGGAATTCGCTCCGCACGGGGTGCGGTTCGTCGGCGTCAACAGCAACTGGCAGGATTCGCCCGCTGAAATCCGCAAGTATGCCGACGACCTGCAGCTCAGCTTGCCGATCGTCAAGGACGTCCGCCAGGTCCTGGCCCGCAAGCTGGGCGCCACCCGCACGCCGGAAGTGTTTGTCCTCGACGAAACCGATCGCATCCGCTACCAAGGCCGGATCGACGATCAATACGAACCGGGCGTCGCTCGGGCCGAACCCGCTCGGCACGAACTGCGCGACGCCTTGCAAGCGCTGGTCGCCGGGCGCCAGGTGCCCGTCGCCCGGACCCAGGCCGCCGGCTGCCTGATCACGCGGCTCGACCGAGCACCCGCAGCCGGCGCGCGGCAAGCGGACACGCCAAACGCCGACGAGACACAAACGGGTAACTCTCCCGCCGCGGTCACCTTCACTCGCGACGTGGCGCCGATCCTGCAGCAGCACTGCGTCGAGTGCCACCGGCCGGGCGAGATCGGGCCGTTCGCCCTGACCGACTACGACCAGGTCGTGGGCTGGGCCGAGATGATCCTGGAAGTGGTCGAGCAGAACCGGATGCCGCCCTGGCACGCCGACCCGCGGTACGGCAAGTTTGTCGGCGCTCGCCAGTTGCCGGCCAAGGCGCGAGCGATGCTGGC
>JAGFJK010000176.1 GCA_024102795.1 Pirellulaceae bacterium | reverse complement strand
GGCAGCCGGGGCGGTCGGGCGGCGGCGGGTTACCTGGTGGATCAGTTCGAGAAGCTGGGACTGGCGGGTGGCGGGGAGGACGGCGGCTACTTTCAAACTTTCGGCGGGCGCTATCGCAACCTGCTCGTGCGGCTCGAAGGCAGCGACTCGCAGCGCAAACAAGAGGTGATCGTCGTGGGGGCCCACTACGATCACGTCGGTTACGGCTCGCCGACCAACAGCTACGGCCCGACCGGTTACATTCATAACGGCGCGGACGACAATGCCAGCGGCACGGCCGCGCTACTGGAGATTCTGCGGGGACTGAGCCAGATGCCGGCGCGACCGGCACGAACGCTGCTGTTCGCCTTTTGGGACGGCGAGGAAAAGGGGCTGCTGGGTTCGAAGCACTGGGTCGCTCAGCCCACAGTGCCGCTGTCGAGTGTAACGGCGGCGATCAACGTCGATATGGTCGGCCGTCTGCGTGGCAGCGGCTTGCAGGTCTTTGGCACTCGTACCAGCCCCGGCCTCCGGGAATTGGTGGCTCGCCAGAACGCGGAGGCGAACGTGGAGCTGGATTTCCGCTGGGAAGTCGAGCCCAACAGTGACCACTACTCGTTCTTTCAGCGCCGCATCCCGTTTCTGATGCTGCACACCGGTCTGCACGATGATTATCACCGTCCGAGCGATGATTCTCACAAGTTGAATGCCGAGGGGTTGCAGCAGGTTTCGCGGTTGATGCTGCAGATTGTCCACGAGCTGGCGGACCGTGAGCAGTCGCCGGGGTTTCGCGTGGAGTCTGAACGGGAGTCGGTGCTGGACCGCAAGCGGCTGGAATCGCCAGTCGCGGCGGCACCTCCGCGGCTGGGACTGTCGTGGAGTGCCGAGCAGGCCGCGGGCGGTCCGTTGACCGTGACGCGGGTCGCGGCTGGTTCGCCGGCGGAACGGGCGGGCATCCGGGTGGGCCAGCAGATTCGGGCCTTGAACGGCCGGCCGATCCAGGGCGGGCTGGAGTTTCAAACGGCCGTGCTGGCCTCCGAGGGAACGGTGACGCTGACGGTGGCCGACGCGGGCCAGGACGACACGCGGCAAGTGCCCGTCACGCTCCACGGCCAGCCGGTGCGGCTCGGCATCAGTTGGCGGCAGGACGCGGCCGAGCCGAACAGCCTGGTGGTCACGCGAGTCGTGTCCGGCTCGCTCGCTCACCAGGCCGGACTGCGCTGGAACGACCGCATTCTGGAGGTTTCGGGCCGCGTGCCCGACGGGGGCGATGTGTTGCGGGCCGCCGCGATGTCGCTGGGCGAGCCGCTCGAGCTGCTGGTCGAGCGTCGAGGCCGGCTGCTGCAGTTGCGGCTGGCCGGGCAGGAGTAGCGGTTGCGACATGTCCTTCAGTGTGGAGCGATTGTCCCCAATCGCTCGTGAGCGTCTCAGTTCGAATCAGCCTCGGCTTTCGTACGCCGAATTTCTTGCTCATCTTCGCGGGCTTGAGACATCGTGACGCGTTACACGATCGTTTGGCTGCGTGACGCCATCGACGAACTTGGCGAGATTTGGTTGACCGCGCGGGATCGAATTGCAATTACAGCCGCGTCCGCGGAAATCGATCGAGAGTTGGCCAACGATGCGCAGACGAAAGGCAAACTCCTGAGTGAGGGTTTGCGTACCTTAGATGCTCCGCCACTTCGCGCCGTCTTCTCGGTCAGCGATGCAGACCGAAGACTCGTTGTACGAGTGCGGACACTGTAGCTCATCTTGGAGCCGCTTCTCGTTCATCGGTCGCTTGACGTGGCAGCTCGCTGAACCCGAGCGACTCGTAGGTTTTGATCCCGGCTTGTTCCACTCGCACGACCAGGGTGGCGGCGCCCGCCGTGCGGTCGACAGGCTTCGGGTCCCAACACGCTCACCGCCGAAGCCAGCGCGTCGGCCGTCATCCCGTCGGCGGCAATCTGGCCAATACTCGCAACCCTGTTCAGCCCGGGTCCGAAGCCACAACGATGACGCGCGAGTGCTCCGGGAACTTCACCTCTGAGTCCAACAAACGGATCACGCCGTTCTCAACGACTCCGACAACGGCCACAGGCCGTCGTCGCGGGCACAGGTGTGCCTCGAGCGGGCGTGGGGAATCACCCGGCGCGGCGTCCGGGATGGGCAAGAGAGGCTCGGCGGCCAATTGCTCATCCAGGGCCTTGCGGCGCTCGCTGCGGGTATCGGGTTGCGGTGCCGGCACGGGAACTCCCCTTAGTAAGCGGTGACGACGAATATCGGGGCGTCCTCGATCTCCCCGAACACATCGGGAACTTCATCGGGACCACGGTCATACCGCCAGATCACCCAGATCCGACGACCGGAAGGCACTTCGGCCAACATCCGGAAAGAACCGTCACGTCGTTCTTCAATGCGGATGACCCGCTCAAAGGCGGCCTCAACCTCGTCAGCCGAAAGGCTATGGGCGTCGATCTTCTGCAGGTTCCACTCAATCCACTTGAATCGCCTCATGCCGAGCCCTATCCTGAATATCTATCAGGATAGCTGGCTGAGGCAACACGATCAAGCGGATGAGCGAACCGAGGCCGCAGCTTCAGCCACATCCGGAGCCAGGACAACGATGTTCGTACGCTCGGCGTATCGTTTGGCGTATTTGCCACGAACGCCTTTGCTGAAGTCGTATTCGTCGAGCATGTCGGGTGCCGAAGTTTTCTTAACGGCCTTTTTCATAGTTGCCGAGTTACCGCTCGCAAGTCGCGCCGGCTTGCCCAGCGGATCATTCGGTTTCTCACTACCGAACACACGTCGGGCGAGCGCTGCCGAATTCCGCCGGGCAAGCCGGCCGGATTCGAAATGGGGAGAGAACGCGGCGCCCGGCCAGCCGCCAGCTCTCACCACACCGCGCGGCTGTCGTGCCGACCGCTTGGAGCCACTTCCCCTTAATCGCTCTCCTTCCTTGGCAGCTTGCGGAACCGCAGCGACTCGTAGGTCTTGATCCCGTCGTGTTCCACTCGCACGACCAGCGCGGCGGCGCCCGCCGTGCGGTCGACCAGTTTCAGGCCGGCTTCGGGTCCCAGGACGCTGACCGCCGAAGCCAGCGCGTCGGCCGTCATCCCGTCGGCGGCAATCAGGCTCACGCCCGCGTGATCGGTCAGACCGAGCCCCGTGCGGGGGTCGAGGATGTGGGAGTATCGCTGGCCGTCGATTTCGACAAACTGCCAGGCGTCGCCCGACGTGGCGACGCCGCACCGCGCCAGACTCAGCAACCGGCTGGGCGGTTCGGCCGGTCCCAGCGGCGCGACGCCGACCTTCCAGCCGTCTTCGCCAGGCGGCGGGTCGCCGATCGCCAGGTCGCCGCCCGCGTTCACCAGCGCCCGCGGCAAGCCGCGCTGCCTCAATTCCTCCAATGCCTGGTCCGCGGCATACCCCTTGGCGATGCCGCCCAGGTCCAGTTGCATGCGGGGCCCCAGCAACTCGACCGCCCGTTCCCGCGGGTGCAGCTTCAGCAGCCGGTAACCGACCGACTCGCGGGCCTCGGCCAGGCGGGTCGCTGCGGGGAACTGCTTTTGCCGGCGCGCTCTCCGCCACAGCCGGCTCAGCGGGCCCACCGTCACATCAAACGCCCCGTCGCTGGCCTCGCTCAGTTCCCGTGCGGCCTGCAGGACCGTCCACAACGGCGGGCTGACCGGGACGGGCGCCGGGGTGGGCGATTGCCGGCTGAGCCGGTTCAGTTCGCTGTCCTCGCGGTAGTCGCTCATGATTTCGTCCACCCGCCGGATCCGCTCGAACGCCGCCCGCAGCGCGGGGTTTGCCGTGTCGGGCGACTCGGCGTAGACTACAATCGTTACGTTCGTCCCCATGTGAACTTCGGTCGCTTCGAACCGCGTCAGTGCCGCGCGGTCCGCGGTCACGGCGGCCAGAGCGATGTTCAGCCCCACTGCCCATACCGGGTTCATTGCGTCATCCCCCCGAACCTGCAGCTCGCCGGTATCCGATCCCGGTCCCCCGGCCACAAGTTGCCTAGTCGTAGAAATAGAAAGCGAGTCTCCATGATCAGCCTAATTCGTAGTCGCGTTGTGCCGCAACCGGCAGCCTGGCTTTTGGCGAGTCTTCTGACGGTGTTGGCGAGCGTCGTCGGAGCCTGCCTGTGGCCTCAGCCGGTCCATGCCCAGGACGTGCCGAAGCTGACGGTTCCCAACGCGGACGCCGGCAAGGCCGAGCAGATGAAGCCGTACGCCGAACTGATCGAACGAACCGACGCGACCATCGAAATGCTGCCCATCCCCGGCGGCACATTCCTGATGGGCAGCCCGGACGATGAAGCCGGTCGGCAGCCGGACGAAGGGCCTCAACGCAAGGTTACGTTGGAACCATTCTGGATGGGCAAGTACGAGATCACGTGGGACGCCTTTGAGGTGTGGATGTTCGACCTGGACGTGCAGCGCCGCAAGCTGGCCCGCGAGGAGCCCAACGCGCGGGATTCGGCGGCCGACGAATACCAGGTTTCCCAGCCCACCGAACCATACACCGACATGACGTTCGGCATGGGCAAGAAGGGGTACCCGGCGATCTGCATGACCCAGTTGGCGGCCAAGACATTTTGCCAGTGGCTGTCGGCCAAGACAGGACGTTACTACCGGTTGCCGACCGAAGCCGAATGGGAGTACGCCTGCCGGGCCGGGACGACCACTGCCTACTCGTTTGGCGACGATCCGGACGCGCTCGACGATTTCGCCTGGTACTACGACAACTCGAACGGCAAGTACCAGCCAGTCGGCAAGAAAAAGCCCAACCCCTGGGGACTGTACGACATGCACGGCAACGTCACCGAGTGGGTGCTCGACCAGTACGTGCCCGACATCTATCAGAAGTTTGCTGGCGAAGTGGCCGAGAACCCGCTGGTGAATCCCACGACGTTGTATCCGCGCGTGGTCCGCGGCGGCAGTTGGGACAGCGACCCCGAGATGCTTCGCAGCGCGGCCCGAGACAAGAGCACTCCGGAATGGAAGCAGCAGGATCCGCAGATTCCCAAGAGCATCTGGTACCACACGGACGCCCTGCACGTCGGTTTCCGCATCGTGCGGCCTCTGCGAGTTCCCACCGACAAGGAACGCCAGGAAAAATGGGATAAGGCTCAGCCGGTCGAGGATCGCAAGGCGGGCCGGTAGGTCAGTTGTCAGCGTAACCGTTCACGGGAGTTCGTGATTCCGATCGGTGATGAGGAAACAAACCGATCCTTCTAGCCCCTCCCCAACCCTCCCCGGAAGCCGGGGAGGGAGCCAGAGGGATTTCAAGGCGGAGCGCTCGCCGCACCCCAGGCCGTTCAAGTTTCCCGCGGTCGTCACGCCAAATTCCCTCGGCAGAACAACTCAACAGGGGCACGGTTGGTGAATTCACGATTCGGCGGCAGGCTGGTGGGCCCCGTGGCGGGCGTCGTCTTGTGGTGGCTGCCGCTGGCGGTGGCCGGCGCGGAACCGGCTACGGCCAACGCGGACCAGGGGACGGAGCCGATAGCGCGGGACGTCGATTTCGCAGTCGATGTGGCTCCGCTGCTCAGCCGCTACGGCTGCAATTCCGGCGGCTGCCATGGCAAGGCCAGCGGGCAGAACGGCTTCAAGCTGTCGCTGTTCGGGTTTGATACGCAGTTCGACTACGATGCGCTCGCGCGCCAGGCTCGCGGCCGCCGCGTGTTCCCGGCGGCCCCCGATCACAGCCTGCTGCTGCGCAAAGCGACCGGCGCGGTCCCGCACGGCGGCGGAGCGCGGGTGGATCCACAGAGCGAAGCGTACCAGGTGCTGCATCGCTGGATTGAACAGGGCTGCCCACCCGCGTCGCCCACCGCGCCGCGCGTGGTGGCCGTCAGCGTAACGCCCCGCAGCCAGGTGCTGGCCCGCGATGCCACGCTGCAATTGCGGGTGGAAGCCGTCTACAGCGACGGCTCGCGGCGCGACGTGACCGCTCACGCGCAATACGCCACGAACCTGGACGTGGTGGCGACGGTCGACGACGCCGGCTGGGTCGAGGCGCGGGGGCAAAGCGGCGAGGCGGCCGTCATGTGCCGCTACATGGGCCAGGTCGCCGTGTTCCGGGCGATTGTCCCTCACGGCCAGTCGCTGAGCGAACTGCCCGGCTTCGAGCGGCGCAACTGGATCGACGAACTGGCGGCCAGCCGCTGGAAGCAGTTGGGACTGGCCCCGTCGCCGGCGTGCGACGACGCCACTTTTTTGCGCCGAGTTACCATCGACCTCTGCGGCCGGTTGCCCACGGTGGATGAGGCCCGCCAGTTCCTGGACGATCCCGCGAACGAAAAACGCAGCCGGGTGATTGACCGGCTGCTCGATTCGCCCGACTACCCGGCCTACTTCGCCATGCGCTGGGGCACCATCCTCCGCAACTCGCGGCTGGCCGGCGCCGACCAGGCGGCGTACGCTTTCCACAACTGGATCAAGGACCAGGTGGCCCGGAATCGTCCCTACGACGAATTTGTCCGCGGCATCGTGGCGGCGGCCGGCGAGTGGCAGGACGCGCCGGCGATCAACTGGTACTGGCAGATGCGCGACGACCAGTTGCACCAGGTGACGTCGGACACCGCCCAAGTGTTTCTCGGCGTACGGCTGCAGTGCGCCCGCTGCCACCATCATCCGTACGAACGCTGGAGCCAGGAGGACTACTACGGCCTGGCCGGCTTTTTCACTCGCCTGGGCCGCAAGAGTTTCGGTCAGCCGCCGCCCTACTACGCCGCCGCGAACCCCACGACGGGCGAAACCAATCCGCTGACCGGCAAGGTTCCCGAACCCAAGTTTCCCGACGGCGAGTATGCCCGGTTTTCGCCCGAAGACGACCCGCGGCACGCCCTGGTCGATTGGATGGCCCAACCCGACAACCCGTACTTCTCCCGCGTGCTGGTCAACCGCCTGTGGGGACATTTCCTGGGCCGGGGACTGGTCCAGGAAGTGGACGATCTGCGCGAGACCAATCCCGCCTCGAACCCCGAACTGCTCGACGCGCTGGCCCGCGACTTCGTCGCTCACCAGTTCGACGTCAAGCACGTGATCCGCACGATCGTTGGCAGCGGCGTTTACCAGTTGTCCTCGGAACCGAACGAATCGAACCTTGACGACCGGCAGAACTTCGCACGCTTTTACGCTCGCCGCCTGATCGCCGAAGTGTTCCACGACGCGACCGATCAGCTTTGCGGAACCCGCACGCGATTCTCCGGCGTCAGCGACTCGGCCCGCGCCGTCGACCTGCCGCACGAAGGCTTTGGTTCGTACTTCCTGGACACCTTCGACCGTCCTCGACGCGTCACCGGCTGCGAATGCGAACGGTCCAGCGGAGCGACGCTGGCCCAGGTCCTGCTGCTGGCCAACTCAGATGAAATCGAAAACAAGATCGCCAGCGGCGAAGGCCGTGTGGCACGGCTGGTGGCCGATCAGCGGCCGGTGGCAGAGGCCGTCGAGGAGCTGTACCTGGCCGCTTACGCTCGCCGCCCGACGGACGCCGAACGGCAAGCCGCGACGGCCTACGTCCAATCGCAGGACAATCAGCGGCAGGCGCTCGAGGACCTGCTGTGGACGTTGTTGAATTCGAAGGAGTTCGCGTTTAATCATTAGGTAGTTATCAGTTGTCAGTTGTCAGTTATCAGTTGTCTGGGAAGCAGGAAGCCCGTTGCCATGCTTGAGATTTGTTGTACTGGTGGATCCGTCGGCAAGTCGTTCAGTCGGCGGACGCTGCTGCGGGTGGGGGCGCTGGGCGTGGGCGGGCTGGCGCTGCCGGAGTTGCTGCGCGGCGAGGCGCGGGCGGCGGCCGAAGGGACGCCGCGGCCTCGCAAGTCGGTGATCCTGGTCTGGCTGGCCGGCGGACCCAGCCACATCGACATGTACGACCTGAAGCCCACGGCGCCGGCCGAGTTCCGCGGAGAGTTTCAGCCGATCGCCACGAATGTCCCCGGCATCCAGATCAGCGAGCATCTGCCGCTGCAGGCCGCCATCATGGACAAGCTGGCCATCGTCCGCTCGGCCTGCCACACCAACGCCGGCCACGGTATGGGCTCGCAGTGGATGCTGACCGGCTATCAGCCGACGATCGAAGTCAACGACAACATCTATCCCAGCCTCGGTTCGGTGGTCAGCCGCATGCTGGGAGCCCGCGATGCGGCGCTGCCGGCCTATGTCAATCTGCCCCGCTCGCTGGACCTGGGCAAGGCGGCCTACCTGGGCGCTTCGTACAATCCGTTCTCGCCCGAAAACGATCCCAACTCCGACGGCTTCCAGGTGCGCAACCTGAAGCTGCCAAGCCGCGTGGATCTCGCGCGGCTCCAGCGGCGCCGCGACCTGCTGGGTACCCTGGACGCGATCCGCCGCGACATCGACCTGCGCGGCGACCTGGATGGACTCGACACGTTCTACCGCGACGCGCTGCGGATGGTGACCAACGACCGGGCGATCCAGGCCTTCGACATCAAGCAGGAACCAGACGCGCTGCGCGATCGTTATGGCCGCAACGATCTGGGCCAGAGCTGCCTGCTCGCTCGGCGACTGGTCGAGGCGGGCGTCACGTTCGTCGCCATTCAAGCTGGCGGCGGCTGGGATACACACGGCGACAATTTCAAACAGCTCAAGGACAACCTGCTGCCCAAGTACGATCGGGCCGTCGCCACGCTGGTCCAGGATCTGTGCGACCGCGGACGGCAGGACGATGTGCTGGTGATGTCGTTCGGCGAGTTCGGGCGAACGCCGCGGATCAACCCCGGCGCCGGCCGGGATCACTGGCCGGGCGCGATGAGTGTGCTGTACGCGGGCGGCGGGTTGCGCATGGGACAAGTAGTCGGCAGCACCAATGACAAGGGCGAGTATCCGACCAGCCGGCCGTTCTCGCCCGGTTGCGTGCTGTCCACCATGTACCACGCCCTGGGCATCGACCATCGGCACGTGTTCCACGATCAGGCTCACCGGCCCCTGCCAATCCTGAACGAAGGCCGGCCGATCGAGGAGCTGATCTGATCGCTGCGGGCATCGACCGCATTGTTGGTCGTACAGCTTTTGAGTTGACTTGCCGAGGGAGTTTGGCGTTGCGATCAAGGGAAAACTGGACGGTCGCCGCTTCGACGAGCGCTACCCCTTGATATCCCTCTGGCTCCCTCCCCGGCTTCCGGGGAGGGCTGGGGAGGGGCTCTTATGCACCCTGTTTTGACGCACCTGGCGCCCGATGGAATCACCCTACAGCGGTCGCACTCATGAATTCAGATCCTCAAGTGATGCTCGACTCGTCCGAAAGCCGCGTCCCGCGAGTGGCCATGCGCGAATTGAGCGAATCGCTTTGCTTTATAGTCCCGCAGGCCCCTCCCCAACCCTCCCCGGAGGCCGGGGAGGGGGCCAGAGGGATATCAAGGGGAAGCGTTCGCCGAAACGGAGGCCGTCCAAGTTTCCCTCGGTTGAAACACCAAAATCCCTCGGCAAAACAACCTGAAAGCTGCACGATATCTTCGGGGAGGGACCCGGAAGTGATTCTCTGGTTGTGGCCCGAAGCACAGCGGCTGCCCGATCGACCAATCGAATATCGCTTCTTCAAGTCTGCTGATTAAGCCGCTAAAGCCCTCACGGTGTCCAGACGATGTGGTCTACCTTGAAATCAGAATATCTTCGCCAGAGCCCGCCCTTATTCGCCGCACCGCTGGCGATTGTCCGCTCGATTGCAATCATCCTGGCGGCGATCATCGGTCCAGCCGGCTTCGCGTCCCTGCCCGCGGCGCGGGCCGAATTGCCGTCGATCCGCCTGGACCGACTCACGCCGTTGGGCGGAGCGGCCGGCAGCACGGTGGAAGTGGAAGTCGCCGGAGCCGACCTGGAACAACTCTCCACGCTCCTGTTCGACCACCCCGGCTTGACGGCCGAACCGCTGGCCGACAAGGAACGACGTTTCCAGGTGCGGATCGCGGCCGACGTGCCGCCGGGCACTTACGACGTCCGGCTGGTCGGACGCTGGGGCGTGAGCAACCCGCGGCTGTTCGCCGTGACGCACGGACTGCGCGACGTCGCCGAGAGCGAACCGAACAACGTGGCGGCGGAAGCGCAGCGAGTCGAGATCAATGCGGCGATCAACGGCCAATCGGACGGAAATAACGTCGACTTGTACTCGTTCGTCGCCCGCGCGGGCCAGCGGCTGGTGGTGGATTGCCAGGCCGGCCGGCTCGATTCGCCACTCGATGCCACCATGTCGCTCGAAGCGGCCGACGGCCGGCTGTTGGCCTCCAGCAGCGATTATCGCGGCCGCGATCCGCTGATCGACTTTCTGGTCCCGGCCGACGGCGAGTATCGGATTCGCGTCCACGACTTGTCCTACCGCGGCGGTTTTCCCTACCGGTTGCTGGTGACCGACCAGCCGCATCTGGAAACGGTGTATCCAGCCGCCGTCACCAGCGGCCGGCAGGTGGATCTGAACGTCGTGGGGCGCAACCTGGGAGCGGACTCGACGCCGTTCGACGCGGGGTCGTCCGACCTGCCGCTGCAGCAGCTCCGCGTGCCGTTCACCGCTCCGGCGGACACCGCGTCGCTGGGCCTGTTCACGTTCCACGAGCACCCGACCGACCACAGCGTGCTGCCGACCGCCGCCACCTGCACGCTGACCGGTTGCCAGTGGCGGTTGCCCGATCCGGCCGCACTTGGCGCACAAACGTTGCTGGTCACCTCCGACCCGGTGCACCTGGAAGCCGAACCGAACGATCAACCGCCGCAGGCTCAGGCCGTGTCGCTGCCCGCGGTGGTAGCCGGCCGCTTCGACCGGCCGCGGGACGCCGACTGGTTTGAACTGGAAGCACCGGAGAACGGGCAATATGCTTTGGAAGTGTATTGCGAACGCATTCGCGGAGGCGCGGACCCGTACCTGGTGGTGGTCGACGACCAGGGCAACCGGTTGAATGAGCTGGATGATTTTGGACACCGCATCAATGCTTTCGACGGCCATCTGCGCGACCCGGTCGGCATGGTCAACCTGTCGGCGGGCCGCAAGTACCGGGTGCTGGTGCAGGACCGCTATCGCCGCGGAGGGGCCGGTTACCAATACGTGCTGTCGGTTCGCCAACCTGTCCCCGACTTCTACGCGGCCGTGATTCACAGCCAGAATCCGGGTCCTGGCGGGACCACCGTCTGGCGCGGCGGCGCCGTCTACCTGGACGTGGTGATTCACCAGCGGGACGGCTTCAACGGCCCGATCACGTTGACTGCGGAAGACCTGCCCGCCGGTTTGCACATCGCGCCGACGGTGGTGAACAACAACTCCCGCGGCACGCTGGTGGTGTGGGCCGACGACGAGGCACCGGAATTCACCGGCCCGATCCGGCTGGTGGCAACGGGCGAGCACAATGGCCAAGTGATCCGCCGCGAGGTGCGCGGCTACACGCGTGTCTGGAACGATGCCGGGATGAATTCCAGCCGGCCCACGCGCGAGCTGGTCGTGGCGGTCCGCGACAGCTCGCCGTATCGACTGGAATGGACGCAAGCCGAAGTGGAAGTCCGCGCCGGCGGTTCGCTGGACCTGCAACTGAACCTCCACCGGCGCTGGCCGGACCTGACCGCCGACGTGACAATCCAGCCGCTGGCCTTTCCCGGCAACTTTCAACTGAGCAACGCCAGTTTTTCGGGCGGCCAGCGGCAATTGCACTTGCCGCTGCAGGTCCAGGCCGGCACGCGGCCCGGCCTGTACACGCTGGCTGTGCTGGGCCAGGCGCAAGTTCCCTTTCACAAGGATGCGGCAGCCACCGAGCGGCCCAATACGCTGGTTTCGCTGCCCAGCCGGCCGCTGACGGTGCGCGTGCTGGCCGCGGAGCCGTCGCCCTGACACAGGTCGCTGGATGATCTGTTATGATGTCGGCTGAGAACCAGCGGCCGAGAACCAGGACAGGTACCTGTTTGTACAACGCCGCCTTCGACGTAAGCCGTCGCCACTTGCAGCCCGACGCGTAAGCGAGGGAATTCGCCATGAGTTATGGACCACCGCACGCCGAGCAGTCGGCTGAAGTTTCCCTGTCTCCCGGCGACGGCTGGCATTGCAGCCATCTGTACTACCGGTTTCGCCGCGACCTGTTGCGGGCATTCAGCGAAAACGATCGTCAGGAAGCCGCCCGGCAGTTTGTCGCCGCCCTGGACCCGCTGGGCGAGGGTGCGACCGAGCGGCTGCAGGCCAGCGTGGTCAGCGGGCACAAGGCGGACTTCGGGTTGATGCTGATGGATCCCGATCCGCTGAAGGTGGACGGCGTGCATCAACGCCTGCTGGCCTCGGACTTCGGGCCAGCGCTGGAACCAACGTACTCGTTCGTGTCGGTCTCGGAGGTTTCCGAATACGTGCCGAGTGTCGAGCAGTACGCGGCCCGGCTGCTGGAGGAGGGCGAGCAGCGGGGGAGTCCGGCGTTCGAGGCCAAGGTGCAGGCGTACGAGCGGCGGGAACCGATGATGCGGCGGCAGCGCTTGACCCCCGATTTTCCCGCCTGGCCCGCGACCTGCTTCTATCCGATGAACAAGAAGCGCAAGGTTGGGGAAAACTGGTTCCTGCTGCCGTTCGCCGAACGCAACCGCTTGATGGCCGAGCACGCTCGCAGCGGGATGGAGTTCGCCGGCAAGGTGTCGCAGTTAATTACCGTCGGGGTGGGCCTGGAGGACTGGGAATGGGGCGTCACGTTGTGGGCCCGCAATCCGGCCTTCCTCAAGGATATCGTGTATCGCATGCGGTTTGACGAAGCGAGTGCCCGGTACGCCGAGTTCGGACCGTTTTATACCAGTTACGTGATGCCGGCGGCCGACATCTTGCGGCATTGCCTGGTGATTGGCTGAGGGTTCAACATGCCGCTTCCCTCCGATTTTCGGCGGCATCCGGGGCTGCGGCGAGAGAACCCGTTCGTCGACGAACACGGAAAGAATCCGTTCGCCGACCCGCCCGCCGCGGGATCCGAGGCCGCCGCTGCTTCCCCGTCCGCCTCGGAGTCGTCGCCGGCCGAGGTTAACTCGGCGGCGACGGATTCCCCTTCCACTCCGCCGCCGGCCGCCGGGGGCGAAAACCTGTTCGCCGCCCCGGCCACGCCAACCTTGGCAACCGACGAACGCCCCTACCGACCGAACAACTACGTGCAGACGCTGCCGCACCGCGGCGGATTGATCCTGACGTTGGGATGCGCCGGGTTGATCGGTTCGCTGCTGGGCACCACGGGCGGCCTGGCCGGCTGGCTGCTCGGCTACAACTATATCGATGCCATTCTGCTGTTCGGCCTGGCGCCGCTGTCCTTCTTCAGCCTGGGAGCCAGCCTGCCCGCTTGCATGATGGGCCTGACCGATCGCCGAGCGATGCATGCCGGGGCAATGGATGCAAGTGGCTGGAGGAAGACGGGCCTGGGGCTGACCCTCGGCCTGGCGGCGGCCCTGCTGAGCCTGGTGCTGATCTGCCTGGTGCTGGCCGCCGTCGCGTGGGCAGTCCTTGCCGAACTGGGCGGCTGATAGCAGTGTTTGCTGGACAGCGTTCTCTTCGTTTGAAATTCCGCTGGTTTGCCTGGCGGATCGTTCGGTTTTGGACAACAGCGAGAAACAGCGGGCTGACGCCCGCCGCTCGCGTGGTGAGAAACAGCGGGCTGACGCCCGCCGCTCGCCTGGTAACTACTTCGCGGCCGGCTTGGGCCGCAGCACCAGCCGCACGTGCGTGCCGATGGCCGGAATCCGTTCGGTGAAGGCTTCGAACAGCAGGTCGGCATTGCCCTGGCTGCTCTCCACCGGCAAGTCCAGCATGGCGGTGGGAAAGTTCGAAACGCAGATCAGGTCGCCCGCGTCGGCGTTATACATCCTTTCGCCCGTCTGCTCGTCGACCCAGAAGCTGCTGCCGGCGAAGACCCAGGGAAAAGTCATCGCCTGGCCCGTCTTGACGTTGCGGATCCAGTCCTGGGCTCGCACTTGCCGGTTTTTCCCGTCGCGATCCTTCCAGAGGACAAAGACTTCCACTTCGGTGCCCGTGGCCGCCTGGTATTCCGGATTGAACCGCACCGGAGTGCCCGTCTTGGCTCCCACGGCCAGCAATGCCGCGTGCACAAACTGCGATTTGCTGTTCAAGGCCACGATCGATTCATGTTCCTTGCTGCCCTTGGGACAAGCGAACATCTCCAACTGCCCCTCGCGGAGGCAAACCTTGCCGTCGACCACCACCAGCTTGCGTTTTGAATCGATCCACAGGTCGTAGTCTTTCGTCAATCGCGTCAGGCCGGGCGGATCCTTCGTCGCCGGCGCGGCATCCGCGGGCTTGTCGGCCGGAGCATCGGCGTTGCCCGGCTGGGACGGAGCCGACGGAACCGACGGATCAGGCGGCTGAGCGGCGCCAGGTGCCTGAGTCGGCTCGGCCGGCGTCTCCTGGGCCTGGGTCCCCGCGACCAGTCCGGCCAGGATCAACCAGAAACAGACAAGCGTTCGGGGGATAGACATCCGGGCATTTCCTGAACGGGTGGCGTCGAGTCTCGGAACGGACCATCCAGGGGCAGGCAGCTTGCCGGCAGCTTGCTAAGATGGTGCCTCACGCCTCCATTATGCCGGCCACCCGCCGGCGAAGCAAACGCCTTGTGGTTCACCAGCAGCAGAGAGTCGAATCGGATGGCCAGCACGACGCGCGCCCCAAGGGCGCGGGAACCGAAAGCGTCTAAGCGACAGAAGACGGCCTTCACGCCGCGCGAGAACTGGCAGGAGTGGGTCCAGCACCTGGCCGCTCGCCGCGAGCCGCAGACGCTTCGGCGACTGATCGGCGAACAGATCGACCAGCGCGTCCGCCAGCCTCTGGCCTGGGGATTGCCCACTGACACGCCGGCCGAGACAACACGGTTGCTGGACCAGTTGGACCGGGTGACGCGAGGCAAACCCAGGAGCGGTTTCCAGGCGGCGGTCGAAGCGGAAAGTTGGCTCGCGGCCCTGGCCACTCGGCCGGCCGACCACGTGCTGGCCTGGGAAGCGCTGGCCTGGACCGGCGCGCTGCCGAGTCTGGCCGAAAGTCTGTCGGCGGACTCCTGGAACGACCTGCTGGACGCGCTGCTGCAACTGGCCGACGACGCTCGGCGGGAGCCGCTGCTGAAGCCGGATTCCAACCTGCTGGTGCATCAGTTGCTGGCGGGCGAGTTGCCGTTGACGCTGGCTGGCCAGTTGCCGGAGCTGCCGGCGTGCCGCCGCCTGGCCGGGCCCGCTCGCAAGCTGCTGACGCTGGGGATCTGCGAGGCGCTGGACGGCGAAGGCCTGCCGCACGCCTCGAACCTGGCCCGCTTGCGGCCGCTGCTGGCTTGCTGGATCCGCTGTCGAGTGCTGGACCCCAAGTGTTTCAATTCCGAGGCCCGGACGCAGCTCGAATGGTTGGCTCGGCAGGCGATTCGCCTCTGCCGGCCGGACGGCAGCCAGTTGTTGAGCGAGCTGGAACAGAGTGACTGGTGTGGCCCATTGTTCAAGACGCTCCTGCAGGTGGCGGGCGATGCGGCCGATCGCTCGGCGGCCGCCCGCTGGCTGCGGCTGGAAGCGGGCCAGAGCGGCAAGTCCGGCAAACGCAAGTTGCCCGATCCGACCGTCTATTCCGCCTGGTCTGAACTGGCCGTCCTGCGATCGGACTGGGCGCCGCGCTCCACGTACCTGGCCGTCGCGTTCGATCGGCCCCGGATGCGCTGCGAAGTCGGCAGCGACCGCCAGTCATGGCTCGGTGGCGACTGGGAAACCGACTTCCTGGTCGATGGCCAGGCGGTGGATCAGGCCAGCGTCTGGGAAGAGGTCTGCTGGTTCTCGGACGAAGACGTTGACTACCTGGAGCTGGAGCGACCGTTGTCGGACCAGTGGCGCGTGCAGCGGCAGATGCTGCTCGCTCGGCGGGACGGATTCGTGCTGCTCTGCGACGCGCTGCTGGGCGAACGTCCAGCGGAACTAAGCTGCCGATCACGGATACCGTTGGCGGACGAGCCCCGCGTTTATCCGGCGAAGCAGACTCGCGAGCTGTTGCTGCGAACCGAAACCGGGATGGCTCGTTGCCTGCCGCTGGCCTTGCCCGAATGGCGGATCCAGCCGGCCAGCGGCGAGCTGTGCGCCGACGCGAGGCAGCTCTGCTGGGAAACTTCCGGTCGCGGCCGCAACTTGTTTCACCCGCTGCTGCTGGATCTGGATCGGCAGCGCATGGACAAGGAGTGCACCTGGCGGCGATTGACGATCGGCGAGCAACGGCAGATCCAGGCCGCGGACGTGGCGGTTGGCTACCGGATACAGATCGGCAAGAAGCAGTGGATGCTGTACCGTTCGCTGGCCGCGGCCGCCAACCGTACGCTGCTCGGTCAGAACTACTCCAACGAATTCGTACTGGCGCGGTTCACGCGGGACGGGACCTGTGAACCG
This sequence comes from Pirellulaceae bacterium, assembly GCA_024102795.1. Taxonomy (GTDB): domain Bacteria; phylum Planctomycetota; class Planctomycetia; order Pirellulales; family Pirellulaceae; genus JAGFJK01. Next base: position 16,360 of record JAGFJK010000176.1, on the reverse strand, counting down.
TTGATCGAGATTGAATCGGCTTGAACCGCCATGCAATCGGTCATCGCGGGCAATTTGCAGCGGGTCCAGGAACGCATCGCGCGGGCCGCCGAGCGGGCGGGACGCCGACCCGGTGACGTGCGGCTGGTGGCGGTCACCAAGTACGTCGGCCCGCGGGAAGCGGCCGCCGTGGTGGCCGCCGGCTGCCAGGATCTGGGCGAAAGTCGCCCGCAGGATCTGTGGTCCAAGGCCGAGGCACTGCAAGCGATGCCGGTCCGCTGGCATCTGATCGGCCACCTGCAGCGGAACAAGATCCGCCGCACGCTGCCCTATGTCGGTCTGCTGCATTCGGCGGACAGCCTTCCGATGCTCGCGGCCCTGGACCGCGTGGCCGCCGAACTGCGGCGGGTGGTCGACGTGCTGTTGGAAGTGAACATCTCACGCGAGCAGGCCAAGCACGGATTCCTGGCCGAACAGCTCGAACCGCTGCTGCCACAACTGCCAACCTATCGGCAGCTCCGCGTTCTCGGACTAATGGCCATGTCCGGCCTGGGCAGTGCGCCCGACGAGGCCCGGCGGCAGTTCCAGCAAGTCCGCCAGCTCCGCGATCAACTGCGGGCGGTCTGCCCGCCGGAAGTGCGCTTGGATGAGCTGTCGATGGGGATGAGCGGAGATTTTGAGCAGGCCATTGCCGAGGGTGCCACGCTGGTCCGCATCGGTTCCGCCCTGTTCGAGGGACTGGACTGATGCTGGACCTGCAGCCGCACGCCGATGGGGTCCTGCTGAACGTGAAAGCCCAGGCCGGCGCCCGCCGGAATGCTCTGCGCGGCGTACACGACGGCGCCCTGCGAGTGGCCGTGACGCAGGTGGCCGAGAAGGGCAAGGCCAACCAGGCGATTATCGGCCTGCTGGCCGACACGCTGGGCGTGCCGCGGTCGGCGATCGAGATTGTCAGCGGCGAGACTACCGCCAGAAAGAAACTGCTGATCCGCGGCATGCCGCTGGAAGCTCTGCGGCGCTCCCTGCAGCCCTACGTCGACAACGGACCCGGTTGAATCGCCGCTACGGGTTGGCCGGATCGCCTTGCAGGGCCCGGTCGATCGCCTGCCGCATCGTTTCGCCGATGTCGATCTTGAACTCTTCGTCCGGCACCCCGGCGTCGTCGGCCTTCTGCTTGACCGAGGCCAGAAACTGCCGCACCTCCTCGTCGGTCAGCCGTTCCTTCATCTGCTGTTCGCCGTTGGGCCCGGTGGTCATGACGATCTGCATCGATTCCTCGAAGTCGTCGGTTGACAGCAATCCTTCGTGGACACCGCGGGCGGCCCGCTCCAGCGTGCGGCGGGCGGCCAGTTTCTCCTCGTCGGTCAGACCGGAGACTTTGACGTACTTCTCCTCGGCAAAGAAAATGAACGCCGCGCCCATGATGGGCGACTCGCCCAGTTCCTCGGCGATCCGGCCCAGGTCTTCCAGAGTGATCTTGCCGGCCTTGAAGTCGTCGACCACCCGATCGACCTGGACGATAATCTTCTGCTTGTCCTCGGCCGACAACTCGGAGTCGTTCACGGCACTGACGATCCCGTTGCGAATCGTATCGGCCGCGATCCGCTTGATGTTGGTCGTGACGTACCACACCACGCCGCCGCAAATCAGCACTACCAACAGCACGACCCCCAGGCAGCCCAGCAGGATGGGCGTCCAGTTGCTGCGACGGGGAGCGGGCGGTTCCGCCTGGAATTTCTGGTCGTCGTAGGCCACGCGGAGTCTCCCGGAAACGCAATGCTGTCCAGCGGAACGTTGCTTCAGACTTCTTCGTAGCGGATGGCGAGAATTTCGAAACGCAGCGTCCCCTTGGGAACCTCGATGTCCACCTTCTCGCCGATCTTGCGGCCCAGCAGGCCCTGGCCGATCGGGCTGGTGATCAGGTAGCGGCCCGCGTCGTAGTCCTCGTCGCCGGCACCCACCAGGGTGAACTCCTCCTCATCGCCGTAGTCCAGATCCTTGACTACCACGGTGGCGCCGAACGCCACCTGGTCCTTGGGGGTCTTGGCCGGATCCATGATCGTGGCCCGGGCCAGGTCGCTGCGGAGCTTGTTGATTTTCGCTTGCAGCATTCCCTGGGCTTCGCGCTGGGCGTGGTACTCGGCGTTCTCCTTCAAGTCGCCCTCGGCCCGAGCCACCGCGATCTTCTCGGCGATCTTGGGCATCTCGTCATGCTCCAGCCGATCCAGTTCCGCCTTCTTGCGATCGTAGCCCTCGCGGGTCATCGGAATATAGTCGGTCATCACTCCACTCTTTGCCGAAACCAAAAAGAAGCGACCTCCCGCGTCGGTTCGTCGAGTAGGAGGTCGCTGGTTTGCCACTCACGTTCACTCTAGGTTCCCACATTGTGAGCGATCCCCGGCGCTCTGTAAAGGTCGAATCACGGCAGCAACGTGAGCATTAACTGCCGCACATCCACCGCGCCAGGTCCCGGCATCTCCAGGGCCCGCAGCGTCAATTGGCCTCGTCCCCGCTCCAAAGCGATCGTGCCCATGGGCAGCGGCTTGAAGTCCTTGACGTACGATTCCGGCCCGCGCGAGACGCGGTCCTCGGCGGCCCCTCGCAGCGGAGGATCGTGGGCTTCGGTGACGGAACACGCCAGGCGGCTGTCCCCCAGCGCCAATTCGAGCTTCACGCCGACGTTCGGTTGCGGGCAAGTGTAGTGCAGCACGACCTCGTACCGCCCGGCCTTCTCGACCTGCACGTCCCAGGTAATGGAGTCGTCGCGGCTGGTCCAGTTCTCGAAGAACGAGCAGTTGGGCGCCCGGGCGCTGCGCCGCACGTTGCCGTGCGGCACGCCGTCGCGAGCGGGCAGTTGTGTGGCGGGGAATTCCCCGAAGCCCACCGGGAACGGGCGGTCGTCCTGGCCCAGTCCGGGCAGCAACTCCCGCTTCCAGCGGTCGACGGCCTGTGCGAGTCGAGCCGTTTCGTCGGAATGCTGGCGGGACACGTCCCGCCGCTGCTCCGGATCGCTCCGCATGTCGAACAACTTTCCGGCGGCGTCCAGCCGGTAGCGCTGCGTGCGCACGCTGACGCGGCCGGCCCAGTGAGAGAAAATCATCCGGTCCGGCCAGTCGTCGCGCTGTTGGCCCGCCAGCAGCGGCACGAGGCTGACGCCATCCAGAGGCTTGCCGCCGGCCAGCGACACGTTGCAGAATTCCGCCAGCGTCGGCAGCAGGTCCACGGCCGCCGCGATTTCCGGTATCCGCGCGCCGGCCGGGATCCGGCCCCTCCAGCGCACCAGGCACGGCACCCGCACTCCGCCTTCGTCGGTCGAACCCTTGCGGCCCTTCATGCCGCCGTTCCAGCGCCAGCCGTTGGGACCGTTGTCGCTGAAGTAGATCACGATTGTCCGTTCGGCCAACTGCAATTCGTCCAGTTTGGTCAGCACCCGGCCGACGTTCCAGTCGATGTTCTCGCACATCGCCAGGGCGGCGCGGGTATGAGCCAGATCCTCTTGCGCCGGATCATCGTGGCGCTGCGCGAGTTCCGCCTGGGCAAACTTCTCGTAGAACCGGTCGGGCACCTGCATCGGCGAGTGCGGGGTGTTGTACGGCAGATAACAGAAGAACGGCTGGTCCCGATGCTGTTCGATAAAGTCCAAGGCGCGGCTGGTCAGATCGTCCGTGATGTATCCCTCGCCCTGCACCAGCCGGCCGTTATGCTCCAGCGGCGGATTGAAGTATTCGCCCCAATGCCCCGAACAGAATCCATAGTATTCCTGGAAGCCTCGCCCGCGGGGATGGTACGGGTACTGCATGCCGTTGTGCCACTTGCCGAACGCGCCGGTCGCATAGCCCGCGGCCTGGAAGAAATCGCCAATCGTCCGCTCGTCCAGGTCCAGCCGTTCGCCGCCCGTGGACGTACTGTACACTCCGCCGCGCGGATGATAGCGGCCCGTGAAGAACTCGGCCCGCGTCGGCGAGCAGACCGGGCAAACGAAGAACCGTTCGATCAACGCCCCGTCGCGGGCCAGCGAATCGATCGACGGCGTGCTGAGATTGCGGTTGCCGTGCACGCTCAAGTCGCCCCAGCCCTGGTCGTCGGCCAGGATCACGACCACGTTCGGCCGTCGCTCGTCGCCCAGTGCCTGCCCGCCGGCAACTCCCGCCAGCAGCAGCAGCAGCAGCGGCAGGCAGACTTGAAGCGCTGATCTCCGGGCGAAGCTCTTCTTTGCGGACAGTTCGTACATTGTCGCCTTTCGCGCGGTTACAGGTGCGTCGAATCGAAAGTCAGGCGTTGGAGACGGTCCCGGTCGCCGCGCGTCGCGCCGCGACCCGCAACTGCTGGCAAGTATCCCTGATCCGGCGACCGATTTCCACTGCGCGACTTCCCAGGAGCAACGATTTCGCGCGGCGGTGACGACCTCGGCGGCAACCCGCTACAATCCGGGCTGCCACCGAAGTCTAACTCTTCCGGAAGAGACAAGCCGATGGAGCACTTTGCCGATCGCCTGGCCAGCAGCGTGCAGCGCTGCGGCAATCCCGTGCTGGTGGGGCTGGACCCGCGAACCGAGAATCTGCCAGAGGGGCTGCTGCCCGACGGCGGCACCTCCGCGCCGCTGGAACAGCTGGCCGCGGCGTACCGCGCCTTCTGCCAGGGGGTCATCGACGTGGTCGCGCCGCTGGTGGCCGCCGTCAAGCCGCAGGCCGCCTTCTTCGAACAGTTGGGGCCCGCCGGCATGCAGGCCCTGCGCGATGTGATCCGCCACGCGGCCGAGCGGCGGTTGCTGGTCATTCTGGACGGCAAACGCAACGACATCGGTTCGACGGCCCAGGCCTACGCCGAGGCGTACCTGGGACCGGGCCAGGCGAGTGCCTGGGGCGCCGATGCCCTGACGGTCAGTCCCTACCTGGGCGATGACAGCCTGGAACCGTTCGTGCAGGTGGCCACCGATCGGGGCGCGGGCCTGTTTGTCCTGGTCAAGACGTCAAACCCCGGCAGTCGGCGGTTTCAGGATCTGGAGTTCGGCGGCCAGGCGCTGTACCGGCACGTGGGCGGAATGGTCGAGCAGCTCGCGCAGCGCACGCACGGTTCGTCCGGCTACGGAGCGGTGGGCGCGGTCGTCGGAGCGACGCATCCGGAGCAGTTGCTGGAACTGCGGGCGGCGATGCCCGGCACCTGGTTTCTGGTACCCGGCTTCGGCGCCCAAGGCGGCACGGCCCGGGACGTGGCCGGCGCGTTCGACCCGCGCGGCCTGGGCGCGATCGTCAACAACTCCCGCGGCATCATCTTTGCTTACGAGCGAGCGCCCTACCGCCAGCGGTTCGGGAACGCCCAGTGGCAGCGAGCGGTCGAGGCAGCTACGCTCGACATGATCGCTCAGTTACGCAGCGACACGCCGGCCGGCCGACTGGCGACGGGTGGCAGCGCCAGCGAAGGCCGGCCATGAGCAACGCCGCTCCCGATGGTTCCCCACCCGGAAGTCGCCAACCGAAGAGCTCGTCGCCGGACGGCTTCGCGACGGACGCGAAGCGGCGCTCGCCCTGGCGGTGGTTATTGCGCGGCGTGTTGCTGCTGGGGCTGGTGGCGGCTGGCCTGTACGTGTTCGTTACATTTCGGCAGGAGTTCGCCCTGGAGCGACTGGCCGAGCGGGAACAACAGTTCCGCCTGGCCGTAGACCAGCATCCGCTGCCCACCTACGGCGGAGCGCTGGTCCTGTACGTCGCGGTCACGGCCCTGGCCCTGCCATTTGCCGCCGTGATGTCGCTGGTCTACGGCTGGCTGTTCGGATTCTGGCCTGCGCTGATCCTGATCAGCTTCGCCTCCACCGCCGGCGCCACCTGCTCGTTCCTGCTGAGCCGCTACATTTTCGGTGCCGCCTTGCAAGAGCGTTTTGGCGATCGGCTACGGACGTTCAACGAGTCGTTGGACCGCGAGGGACCGATCTATCTGTTCACGCTGCGGCTGATCCCGCTGGTGCCGTTCTTCGTGATCAACGTCGTGATGGGGCTGACACGCATCCGCACGCGGACTTTCTGGTGGATCAGCCAGATCGGGATGCTGCCGGGAACCATCGTCTATGTGTTCGCCGGGTCGTCGATCCGTTCGCTGGAGGAACTGTCGCGGCAAGGCGCGCAGTCGCTGATTACTCCTCGGCTGATGCTGGCCTTTGTGCTGCTGGGACTGTTTCCGCTGGCCGCGCGCTGGACCCTAACGGCCTGGAAACGGAGCCGCGGCGGGCGGACGGAATCGCACGCTGGCCGAGGGAACGACGGAGAGGCCAGTAGAAAAAATGACTGAGCGGCCTGTCGGCGCGCTGGCCGAGGGAGGCCCGCGAAACGGGGCTTGCCGTAGTGCATCTCGCACAGACGCGTTCCCCCAACTATCGTGGACGGAAACGACCGGCCGTGGCACACACTGCCAGTCCGGCGGCCCATCACCACCGTAGAAGACCCATGGATCGTCCGACCGCCGAGATGAGTTGATGAGTTCCTTCGCCGCGTCGCTGAAAAACTTGCCCGCACAGCCCGCCTACCTGGTCGGAGTCACCGGGCATATGGACCTGCGTCACGAGGAAGTGGAGCCCTTGAAGGAACGCGTGCGCCTGGTATTTCGGTTCCTCAAGCCCCCTTCGATTCGTGTCGCGGGCGACGATTGGGATGCGAGCGACGTGGAGTCGGAGCATCAAACCCGCTGGCGTGCGCACCTGGACCAACTGCTGGAGCTGTTGCCGGCGACCAGTGGGCGGCACGAGGACCAGGAACCTAAGCGGCCGTACGAATTGGCCGTGGAGTGCTGGCCCAGATTGAAGCACACGCCGGTGCTCGTGCTGACCGCTCTGGCGCCGGGTGCCGACACGCTGGTGGCCGAAGTGGCGCTGGAGCCCGAATTCCGAGCCGCGGGCTTCCAGGTGCTGGCGGCCCTGCCGATGCCCGCCGACTTGTACGTCAATTCGACCTCGTTTGTCAGCGCCGACGGAACCGACGAAGACAACCAACGGCGCCAACAACGATTCCGCGAACTGCTGGCCGAGGTCCAACCGGAGAACACGTTTGTCGTTCATTTGAAGCAGGACTCCGAGTGTCCGGCGGGTCAGTTGTGCGATGAAGAACGGCTCCGCCAGCGTTTCGAGGCCGCGGCGCAACAGGACAAAGCGCAACGCCGCCAACGATACCGTGTGGCGGGCGAGTACCTGGCCAGCTATTGCCACCTGCTGCTGGCGATTTGGGATCATCACCACAACGCGGACAATGCCGAGGGCACGGCGGCCATCGTGGACGCTCGGCGGCGCGGGCCGCAACCAGGCCTGCTGCCCACAACTGACTCGCTGGGCATGCCGCACGGCGGACCCGTGCTGCATCTGCATACCCAGCGGCTCAAGAATTCGACGGCGCCACCCGCGGCAACTCCCCCGGCGCGCTTCCTGCAGGCCTGCAACGTTCCGCGGCGCAAGAACGCGATCGATGATGACGCGGACTGGCAGCAGCTCGGGCTGACGGTGATGACCCGCATCGCCGCCAACCTGGATCACTTCAACGCCTTGGGCCACATCAACGACGATCGAGCGCAGCAGGAACTATTCCAGCGATTGATGTACCGCGACCAGCAGGGAAGGTCCCAGACGCTGGCGGGCGAGCTGCAAGCCGCCAGCGACGACCTGGTCGCGCCGCTGCGACGCCTGGCTGGATTGCGCCGCCAGGCATCGGAGGCCAACCGGAATCTGAGTTCCAAGCGGGACCGGGCGTTGCGTTGGCTGTTCGTGTTCACGGCGCTCGCCGCCTGTTCGCTTGACTTCTTCGCCCATTGGCATCCGCGCGCGGACCATCACGCACCGTCAGCCGCCGTGGGTCATGCGGCGGGGGATTCGGGCGGCGCGGCCGCCGGCCTCGCGGAAGATGTGTCCGGCGCGCCCGACCACGCCCTCGCCGCTACCCCGTCCCAAATCCCGGCGGACGCCCACGAGCCGCCCGATGCCGCCAGCCAGCATGGTGAATGGATCTTGTTGTACAAAGCGACTGGCTGGATCAGCCAGCCCTTGCTTGGCGGGCTGACCGTCCTGTTCACCGTGACGGCCATGCTCTGGTACTGGTGGGAGCGATCGCTATTCCGGGGCGAACGGGCACACGATTACCGGGCGATCGCCGAGGGCGCGCGAGTGCAGTTCTACTGGCACCTGGCCGGCCTGGGCAAGTCCGTCTCGGCCCACTACATGGACCGCCAGCGAAACGAGCTGGACTGGATCCGAGCGGCCATCCGTTCCGCCTCCTTTCCCTATGAAACGGCCCGCTTCGCCTTCGCTCGCCTCGGCCCCGATTTACAGGTCAAGGCCCTGCGGTGCGTGTTGCACAGTTGGGTTCAAGATCAGCGGAAGTATTTCAAGAACAGTTTTGAAAAGCACGAACATGCGCTGCACGCCGGACACAAATGGGGCAACACGCTGGCGCTGGCCGGCTTGTGGATCATACTGCTCCTGGTTTGCTCCGTGGCGCTGCACACGCCCGCCGGCGCCGACCACGACCACCTGGACTGGCTGAATCCCTGGGGTGAGACGTTCCTTCTGGCTGGTGGGGCCATCGCCCTTCTAGGGACGCTGTTGGCCTGGCTGCAATCCGAGCCGGCAATTGAACCAGGAAGGCGTCCAGCGGCCCGCTCGTTGAAAGACCGCTGGAAACACTTTCGGCATCGGCTGCCCGACCTGTGGATACCCGCTGTGAACACCTATCGCGATCCGCACAATGTGGTGCGCACACGGTGGCAGATGTTGGGAAGTTTCGCGGCCTATCTGCCCGCCTCGCTCACCCTGGCCGCCATTCTGATCGGCTTGCTGGTGGTGTTCAGTACGCGGACTGGCAACCTGCCCAACGGTCAGAACCTGGTGATCGTGGGGGCCGGTTGCTTGCTGATCCTTGGCGCCTTGATCGTGGCCTGGACGGAGAAGAACCTGAAGTCCGAGCTGGCCTATCAGTACCACACCATGCTCAGTCTGTTCGCGAACGCGGACGAAACGCTCAGCCGCCAGATCGACCGCCTGGCCGAGCTGGAAGCGGACTGGAGGCGTGCCGACGAACAGGTACGCCAGGCGGAAGCCGCCAGTCCCCCGGATCCAAGTGTGATCGCGGCGGCCAGGCGAGCGGCGGACCAAAGGCTGACCGATTTCCGCGAGCAGATAAAGGTCGTGCAGGACGCGATCCTCGAACTGGGCGGCGAGGCGCTGGACGAGAATGCCGAGTGGCTGATTCTGCATCGCGCCCGCCCGTTGGAACCCGTCATGGCCGGATGAGCTGTTCCGGGGCGCCCCGAAGATGTCCCGGCGGTCGACTTGGCGGCCCGGCCGAGGTGTTTTTTCCGTGAGCGGTCGGACTTCGGACGCGCGGATCTTGGCGGCCTGCGAGCAATCTGGATCGGTGCGTGCGGTTGCTGGAGGCCGCCAACGTGCGGTTGTCGGACGCGGCCCCGAAATCCCTTGTGACCACCAGTCGCCAGCAGATAGAATTCGTATAGTCCGCGGCGAGGGGCCAGTGGGCGTGCGACAAGGTTCAACGCCGATTTCTCCGTTCGCATCCTGCCGCCGGATAGAGCGCAATACGTTTGCGGCGGAGAATGGAACGTTCGCTCGTATGCAGAGGTTTTTTCATGTCGATAGATATACCGCTGGACAGGATGACGCTTGCCGACAAACTGGAGGCAATGGAGTTGCTTTGGGCAGACATCTCAAAGCTATCCGCCGATCTACCGTCCCCCGAATGGCACAAAGAAGTCTTGGATGAGCGTCGACGCCTTGTTGCTGAGGGGAAACTGAAATTCGTCGACTGGGATACAGCCATTGCCGACCTGCGGAGGGAACTGCGTGGAGATTCGGCTATCGAGGAGAGTGAAACCGTTGATGTTTACGCCATATTGGACTGTCGGCGTGATCCTGAATGGATTGTGAAGCGGTTAGACTCGTCGCGTACAACGCCGTGATCGAGACCGTTGACGGCGTTTCGTCACGCAGATAGACGACAAGTATTCAATCGATCACTTCTGGCCCCCCCATCGCCCGTTCGAATGATGAGCAGCTTGCGATCTGCTGCTTGTCCAGCCCGCGGGTTTTCGTCGGTAACTTACGATTGTCCTACGGCTGGCGGAACACGACACACACGGGAACCGGCAGGCGCACTTCGTGACCCGCCGGGCGCAGCTTGCCCGTCTGGGTGTCGACGGCAAACACGACGACGTTGTCCGTGTCCTGGTTGGCCGCCAGCAAGAACCTGCCGCCAGGCTCCAGGTTGAAGTTGCGGGGCGTGCGGCCGCCCGTCGGCTGATGCTGCACCGGCGTCAGCCGGCCACTTTCCTTGTCGATGGCGAACACGGCCAGGCTGTGATGGCCGCGATTCGAACCGTACAGGAACCGTCCATCGGGAGACACCTTCACCTCGGCCGTGCTGTTGTTCCCCTCGTAGCCGTTGGGCAAGGTCGAGATGGTTTGCAGGGCGGTCAGCGAGCCGCGCGGCGCGTCGTATTGAAACGCCGTCACGGTCGAGGCCAGTTCGTTGATCACGTAGGCGTACTTGCCCGACGGATGAAAGGCGAAGTGCCGTGGACCGGAACCAGGCTCCACCGTCGCCGCTGGCGGGTCGTGGGCCGCCAGCGTGCCCCGCTCGGCGTCGAACTGGTAGACCAGCAGTTTGTCGAGCCCCAAATCGGCCGCCACGGCGAAGCGATTGTCCGGGCTGACGTGAATGCTATGCGCGTGCGGCGCCTGCTGGCGGCGCGGATCAACGCTGGAACCTTCATGCTGCACGAACGCGCTGGCCGGGCGCAGTTTGCCGTCGGCGTCGAGCGGCAGGGCGGCCACGCTGCCGCCCCCGTAGTTGGCCACCAGTACATTGCGGCCCGTGCGGTCGACGATCAGGTGGCAAGGCGAGCCGCCGCGCGACGACTGGCTGTTGAGCGGCGTCAGCCGGCCGCTGGCCTCGTCGATGGCAAAGCCGCTCACCGCGCCCCCCGGACTCCCCTGGAACTCGTCAACTTCTCCCACGGCATACAGGAAGCGTCGCGACGGGTGCAGCGCCAGAAATGACGGGTTGGTCATTTCGGCCACCAGCTCCGGCTGGCTCAACTGACCCGTCTTGATGTTCAAGCGACAATGGTAGATTCCGCGGCTCTCGCCCCGCGTGTACGTGCCCAGGTACACGGACAACTCATCGCCGGCTTTCACCTCGGCGTCGATTTCCAGCTCAACTGGCAACTCGGTTCCCAGCTCGATGGGCAACTCGGTTATCAACACGGCAGGTTGTTCGGTTTCCAACTCGACGGGTAATTCGACTGCCCGGGAGCCGCCCGGCAACCAGAGACCAATCGCCAGCAAAGTCGCCAGCCAGGCGGCCAGAATCCGCGGGACGCGATGGGTGGAAATTCGTGCCTGCATGTTGTTCAAACCTTGTTGCAGAAGCCAGGTGGTGTGGAAGTCGGTGGAAGAAAGGTGGTCACCAGGACGCTGGCCAACCGGACAGGACGGAACCGCCATTGTAAGCCGCCCGGACGGCGAAATCAGCCGCCCAACGCGGCAAGTCCGCTTGCACGTGGGCCTGTTTGTGCGAAGAATACGAACCTGACCTCCGTTCCGCCCCGATGGTACATCGGCCGCATGCTCGACCCGACTTCCACGCTCGATTGGACTGCGCTGTACCCCTTCACATCGCACACCTGCCGGCTGGATGGCCAGAACTATCATTACGTGGACGAAGGTCAGGGCCAGCCGCTGCTGATGGTCCACGGCAACCCGACCTGGTCGTTCTACTGGAGAAACCTGGCCACCGAGTTCCGCTCGTCGTTTCGGGTGGTCGTCCCGGATCACATCGGCTGCGGTCTCAGCGACAAGCCTCAGCGTTATCCGTATTGTCTGCGGCAACACATTGCCAACCTGGTGGCCCTGATCGAACAGCTCGACCTGCGTCACATCACGCTGCTGGTGCACGATTGGGGGGGAGCGATCGGGCTGGGCGCGGCACTGGAAGTGCCCGACCGGATCAGCCGGCTGGTGCTGTTCAACACGGGGGCCTTTCCGCCACCATTCATCCCCTGGCGGATCCGCGTCTGCCGGACGCCGCTGCTGGGCACGCTGGCCGTGCGGGGTTTGAACCTGTTCGCCCGCGCGGCCCTGACGATGGCCACCGCCCGCCCCGATCGGCTGACAACCGCCGTCCGCCGCGGTTTGCTGGCTCCGTACGACAACTGGTCGCACCGCGTGGCGATCGATCGGTTTGTGAAAGACATCCCCGCCTCGCCGCGGCATCCGACCTGGGCCACGTTGGAACGGATCGAACGGAATCTGGTACAACTGGCCGATCGCCCGATCACGATCTGCTGGGGTATGCGGGACTGGTGCTTTACGGAAGTCTGCTTGCAGCGCTTTCGGCGGATCTTTCCGCACGCCGAAGTGCATTGTTTTCCGGAGGCGGGGCATTACGTCGTCGAGGATGCGTGCGAGCGGATCGTGCCGATCGTCCGGCAGTTCCTCGCTCGGCACCCTTTGCCGGTCGAGCAGCCGGAGCCGCCGAGCAGCCGGTGAGGGGCCGCGGTGGGAAACAAGCGGGCATGTGGGAGTAAGCGGGCATGTGGGAAACGCCGGGCGCCGATAGTTTGCCCAGCCGTGATCCGTCGCCAGTCGTCGATGGATTCGGGTCCGTCGGCCAACTGGCCACGCTGGCCTGCCTGCTGGAGGTCTCCGCTCCCAAGCCAGGCAACGTGCATCGCGGCGCGGATTTCGAGGACCTGACGCTCAACGACTTCCTGGTCAGCGCCACCTGCATCGGTCCGGCCATGCAGGCCGCCGCCGAGCGGGGCGTGGGGCTGACCGTTCGAGACGCGATCCACGCGACCCGAAGTTGTGTCGGGCGAAACACCAACCTGGGCACCGTCCTGTTGCTCGCTCCGCTGGCTGCCGTCCCGCGCGGCATGGTCTTGGCAGACGGGGTTCCCGGCGTGCTGGCTCGACTGACCGCCGCCGACGCGGCCTTGGTCTATCAGGCGATTCTGCTGGCACAGCCGGGAGGTCTTGGCCAGAGCGGCGAGCTGGACGTGCACGGACCGCCGCCGGCAAGCCTGCTGGAGGCGATGCGGGTGGCCGAGGACCGTGATCTGGTCGCTCGACAGTATACGACCAACTTCGCCACCGTGCTGGACCAGGTCGTGCCCTGGCTGGTCGCCGGCCGTTCGTCGGGCTGGTCGCTGACCGAGTCGATCATTTACACTCACGTGCGGCTGATGGAGGCGTATCCCGACAGTCTGATCGCCCGCAAGTGCGGGCCCGAAGTCGCTCGGCGAGCGGCCCGGATGGCGCTGGCGGCGCTGGACGCCGGCCCGCCTCCCAACCCGGACTATTACGCCGCGGTGGCCGACCTGGATTTCTGGCTGCGGAGCGATGGGAACCGGCGCAATCCGGGCACGACCGCCGATTTGATCGCGGCCGGTCTGTTCGCCGCCTTGCGCCAGCGGCTGCTGCCACCACCCTGGAACTGACAACTGATAACTGATAATTTACGACCGACAACCATTCCGCCGGGAGCCAGCACCTTGTCCGCCTCGTACCACGTCCGTCTGGAGAAGGAGCAGTTCGTCTTCAGCGCGGCGCACTTCATCACGTTCAACGGCGACACGTGCGAATGTCTGCACGGGCACAACTACGGGGTGTTCGCCGAGGTGTTTGGCGAGCTGGACGAGAACCAGTACGTGGTTGACTTTATCGCGCTGCGCGACACGCTCCAGGAGATCACTCGGCGGCTGGACCACCAGGTGCTGCTGCCGACCGGGCATCCGCTGATCCGCGTGATGGCGGGCGAGCGGGAAGTGGAGGTGACGTTTCGCGACCGCCGGTGGGTGTTTCCTCGCGGGGATTGCCAGTTGCTGCCGGTGGCCAACACGACGGCCGAGCTGCTGGTTCGATACATTGGCCAGCAACTACTCGATGCGCTCCAAGAGCGGCTGGGCGCCCGTCCGCGGCGGGTGCGCGTGGGCGTGGACGAGAATTGCGGCCAGTGGGCGGTGTGCGACCTGGACGGCGAGCCTTGATCAGATTGCGCGGTTTTACCGCACGGCGGCGTCACGGCGGTGTCACGGCGCCGCCGCGGTCCGTTCACTTTCCGGAATGTGGAGCACCATTGCCGCGCACAGCCCGAACTCGGTCTGCCGGCCCGTGGCGGGCCAGCGGGAACCGTTCCAGTTGATCATCAACTGGCTGCCGTCGTCGCTGAGCGCGATGCCATACGTGCCGCCCAGATTGTAAGCTTGTTGCTTCCGCAAAGTTTCGCTGAGGAACGCCAGGACCTTGCGCTGGCCCGTCTTGACGTCGAGTTGAATCACGGGCGAGCCGATTTTGCTCGATCCGCCATGCGCTTCCGGCACGTAGTACAGGAACCGCTCGCTGGGATCCAGCCGGCAGGTGGCGTTGTACTGCTTGCCGGCGACGAACGAGGGGCCCAGGACGCGGATTTTTCGCCGGTTGGTATCGAGTGCGAACACGATGCCGTCCTTGCTGATGCACCACGCCACGCCGTCGCTGCCGGCGTGCGTGGCGGCGCGCAACATGCCGTCACCGGGAATTTTCAACCCGGTCTCGACCAACTTCGCCGCGACGGGATCGTAGCAGACCAGTTTGCCTTCGCCCGAGGGTTCGTCCCGCACGCCGAACCAGGCGAGTCCGTCGCGACCCACCACCAGGCAGCGCGGCCCGTCGGCCGGAACCGGCGCGTGGAACAACAGGCGGCGCTTGGCCAGATCGTAATGGAAGAACTGGGAAGCCGGTTCGGGCATCGTCAGTCCCGGCACCGACAGGCCGTACAGGCCGGCGCGGTCTGGCGTTTCCGCCAGCACGGGAACACTGCTGAAGGGGACCGCGATCCCCAGATTCTCGGCCTTGCCCGCCTGCAGATCGTACCGCAGCAACCAGTCGCCCTGGTAATCGGCCTCAGCGGTCGTCTGCCGCACACTGCCGCGATAGCCGAAGAAGTACAATCCTCGCTCGTTCCCCTCGACGATCGCGCCGTGAATCTTGCCAGGCGTGTACTGTGTCGGCCCGCGATCCATCAGCCGGTTGTAATCGACCACCAGCGTCACGGTGCCAGCGGCCGGATCGACGCGGTAGACGTACGCCGTGCCGTGCGGCGCGTCGTGGTCGCCCAACGAGGTGTAAAAGTGGCCGTCGGAAGCGTACAGCGCGTCACCCCAACTGGACCACAGCCTAGCGTCCTCGGTCTGGCCCGGAAACACGGCGAATTGCAGGCGGGGCGGCGTCCGAGCCACCTGGAAATCGCCGCTCAATCCGTCCGGCGGTTGCAGCAGTTCGGGCGCGGCCGCGAGCGATACCAGGGGCGCCGCCGGCGCGGGTCCGCCCGGCTCCGCCAGCACGCCCTGCTCGCCCGTCGCCGCGACGGCCAGAACCGCCAGCAGCAGCCAGAGTCGATCGAGCCGCAACGTTTGTTCGCCGCTGCACGTGCCGAACCGCTTCATGATGTGCATCCTGTACGGGAGGGGGGAACCAGGAGCCGCAACCGCTCGTCCCTGATGATACCGACGGCGAGTTCAACTGGCCAGCTTGCACGGCAGGTCTGCCGCCGACCATTGACCTCTGGGGTCGATTTGGCACTGGGGTCGATTTGGCAGGATGGGGAGCTCTGGCAAAGTAGTCATCACGCTCCGCGTGATGAGCCCTTTTACAGCCGACGTTCCGTCTCGCCGGCCACCTCCATCCGAGGCCGCCTGCCGCTGGCTTGGCGCGGACGCTGTAGTCCCGCCGCGTTTGCGATGGAGGCGGCGTACAGAAGGCTGATCACGCGGAGCGTGGTCTGCAAAAACGAGCTGGGGCAATCAGGTGATTTGCCACGCGAGATCCGTTCCATGCCTACCTGGTTCCCCCCCGGCTTCGAGATCGTGCGGCTTTTAAGTTGTTTTGCCGAGGGAAACTCGGACCGCCTTCGCCTCGGCGAACGCTCACCCTTGATATCCCTCTGGCTCCCTCCCCGGCTTCCGGGGAGGGTTGGGGAGGGGCCCGCGGGGTTCGAGCGGACAACCATGCGCTCATCTCGTGCAATGGACTGTAGCGCACGCGGATTGATTGTGATTCCTATTCGGAATCCGGGTTCGTATGAATGCGTCCGGGTGGTTGTTGAGTGAATTTGGCAGTTGCGAGTCGAGTCTGGTAATGCAGAAAAGAGCCCCTCCCCAGCCCTCCCCGGAAGCCGGGGAGGGGGCCAGAAGGAGTTAGGTGGCTTACGCGGCCATTCAGTTCCAACATGGATACGGAATATAAGCAGCCTGATCGACAAACCGCGGTATTCCACCAAAACGGCTTTGTTTTTAGCAGGCCACGCGGAGCGTGATGGCTACTTTTCTCGCCGGCCACCTCCATCCGAGGCCGCCC
>JAGFJK010000157.1 GCA_024102795.1 Pirellulaceae bacterium | reverse complement strand
CCCGACTGGCCAAAGAAGCCACCGGCCCGGTTGGGCCCGGGCCCGGCATCGCTGCCCGTTGTAATCTCGACATAAAACCCGCGGCGGAACCGCTCCATCTGCCGCACGTTGGCCAGCAGCGTGCGCTCCGAGCGGGTCAGCGTTTCCATGATCCGGTCCCGGCCCGCGTCGCGCAGCAGCGGCTGGATGAATACGAAGTCCATAAGCGTGTTGGAGAAATTCGTGGTCGAACCCGACAGGTCCCACACCAGGCTGTTGGCGATCCCCACCGCCAGCTCGCTGCCCGTGGTGAACGCCTTGTTCACGCGGAACGAGGCCGGGCCCGGAATGCCGCTCGGACTGAGCCGCAGACCCAGCGTGTCGGCCTGCAACCGGCTCCGCGGACGACCGTCGGCCCGGCCAGCCGTCTGGTAATGAATCCCGTTGGGACCGAATAACTGCACGTCAAACTGGAACCGCTCCGCACTCACGTCCAGTGCCGACAAGTACAAGTCCTCCAGCTCGTTCTGATACTCGGGCGAGTGGAGCAGCGCCAGTTGGACCGAACGTTCCATGTCCAGCACCAGCACCCCGTTCTCGTCCACCATCAGATACGACTTCCAGAACGGGCTCTCCACGTCGGTCACGTCCCCGTTGGCATGCCAGTGCGGATAGCCCCGCTTGTCGTCCACGCAGTGCATCAACTGGTGCGAAACCGGATCGTCGGGCGGCATCGGCGGCCGGTCCGGATTGAATGCGTCGAACATCCGGGATTCCGGGTTGACCTGGATCGTGTAGCCCTCCAGCGGCCAGCGAGGATCTTCCGCCTTTTCAAACACCAGCGAATAGGCCTGGTTATCGGCCTGCTGCCGATAGAACGCCCGGTGGCAGCCGGCCGCGCAAGGCAACAGCACCAGCAGCAACCACAACCACCCGCGGAGCACGCCGCGCCACAACTTGCCGGTTCGCCAAGGTCCATGCCCAGTCATGTCGATCATCCTGACCTCGAAGTATTTCCCAGACAGGCCACAGGCCCGTCAGCACTGGCGTCGTGGAACGATTGAAGCTGGCTGAGGGTCTCGAATTGCGAATTGCAAATTGCAAATTGACTTCCGACCAACAACCACTGACCACTGACCACTGACTACTGACCACTCATCCCGCCGCCCGGTAACAGCCGCCGAGCCAGTCCAGGGCTGCGTCCCGGCGGCCGGCCACTTCGTCCGGCTCCAACCGCGATGCTAGCGGCGACAATGTGCCCAGGATCGTTTCCAGCAGCCGAGCGCCGCGAGTCGTCAACTGCACCAGTTGCCGGCGGCGGTCCTGGGCCGGTCGGCTCAGGCAGACCAGCTCCCGCGCGGCCAGTTCCTCCACCAGGCCGCTGATCCGCGCCGGCGAAATGTCCAGTGCCGCGCTCAAGTCCTGCTGGGCCACTCCCTCGCCGTACGACTGGCCGCAGGAGAAAAGCAGCAGGAACTGGCTGTCGCTGAGTTGCCAGGGAGCCAACTGATCGGCCAGCCACCGGCGCAGTTGCCGACCGCATGACCAGACGCGTTGGATGATGTGCACCCAACGAGCCATGTCCTGGCAGTGCAGCGGTAGGCGGTGCCCCGCCGGCGCCGTCGTCGTTGTCGTCCGCGGCGGTGGCACGGGTATGGTCACGGGCAGGGTGGCGGGCGAGGTGTCCAAGGCACACGGGCCGCCTCCCGCGCCCAGATCCCTTCCTGCTCCCGATGTCGAAACGGTTCCCATCTTGATCCCCCAGTTGGCAGACATGGTTGGTCGTCCGTCAGTGCGGCGTCCGGCACGGCACGTACCGCGGGCGTTCGTTCGCTACTGAATCATTCGGGAATAAACCGTTCCGACTTCAACGATTGTGCCGAGGATTCGGATTACTTTGGGTGCGTAGCTCCAAGTTTTTTGCTGGTTGAGACTTACGTCTGCCTGCCGGGAATGGTTCAACTTGACACCCCCACTTGCCCAGCTTATTATCGCGTAGGGTGATTTCCGCCCGGCGCCAGCGGGGGAGCTGTCGCGCAGGCGACCGGCGACCTGCTGATTTCGTTCGGCCGATCCTTTATCCGAGACTGCGACTCATGGGCGGAAACGGTTTGATCTTTCAGATCGTGGGGGTCTTGCTGATCCTCTTCTTCCTGTTTCTGACGTACATGTGTACGAAGACCTGGAAGATCGTGCACGTGCTGCTGCTGTTCATGGTGTTTGGAGCGTCGATTGCCAGCGCGATTTACGCCTCGATGGCGCTCAAGACCCAAAAAGCCTGGCGTTCGGCCCACGAGCGGCTGGAGGCCCAGCTCGAGGCGGCCAAGAGGGAAGGCGAGCAGTTGTTGCTGGGCGATATGGCGGTCGTCCGGGATTGGCGGACTAGCGACACGGACGCCTTTCTCACCGCGCGGGGCGAATTGAACCGCTACCTGATGGATGGCGGACGCATCTGGCGGAACTGCACCAAGACGGGCGTCAACGGTCTGACGGTGACCCTGAACACGGTCCCGCCCAACACGCCGCCGGACGAAGAGCGTCCCAACCGGATCGTGGACAGGATGGTGCTGTACGCATTCCTGGAAGCCACGAATCCCGACGGCATCCTGGTCCCGGTGTATTATCTGGGGGAATTTCAGGCCACGGCCGTGACCGATTCGTCGGTGACCATCCAGCCGTTGCGGCCGCTCACGCCGGCCGCCGAGCAGGCGGTGACCCAGTCGAACGCCACGTGGTCGCTGTACGAGATGATGCCGCTGGACAGCCATCTCGTGTTCGCGGACACCGCCTCGGACGACGAGCATCTGTTTGGCGAGATTGACGAGCAGAAGTTGCGCGGCCAGTGGCTGCCCAACCCGACGCCGCCGCTGCCCAATTACGACCTGCTGATCGCCGAGCTGCTCAAGGACGGCACGCTGGCCACGCCCGAGGACGAGGCGCGGGTGCCGGAACGGATCTGGTACAAGGTGAAGTTCCTCAAGAACCACGAGATCGAAGTCGACAGCGGCGACGTGCAGGGCGTGTTGAATACGTCCTACTTCGATCGTAACGGCCGGGCGATCGTGCAGCGGCTCCGCCGAGGCGACCCGGATTCCCCGGAACCGGCGAAGTTCGAGATCGACGCGATTGCCGTGTTCGACAAGGCGACGGCCGACGGCCTGGTAGCCCAGGGGATCGTGGAAAAACTGAGCACGATTTACGTGCGGAAGCTGATCGACTTCGAGTTCGAGTACCATCAACTATTCAGCCGCTCGCAGTCGTTGGACGAGCTGATTCGCAACGTGAAGCGCGACACGGCCGAGGTGGTCAAGGCGGACGAGCAGACGAACGAACAGATCCGTTTCCGCCAGGGTGAAAAGGCCAAGCTGGAAGCGGATCTGGTGAAGTTCAACCTGGAGCGGGATGTAATCACCCAGTACGCCGGGCAACTGGATCAGCAGTGGGAAACGATGCGGCAGTCGTTGAGCACCATGTACAACATGAACCTGGCGATGGCCGCGGAGCTGAGCCGGATTTCGGCCCAGATGACCGAGGAGATCGACCAGCGGACTGCCGCCGCGACCCCGTAATCAAAGACCGCCCGCGGCGGGTTTCCCGCCAGCGGTGGCCCTCGGTCCCGAGCCAACATCGGCCCCGCGCGAAAATCGGCCGCTCCCTAATTTGCACTCCACAACGGCTCGGCTTGCTCGTACGATAAGAGAGCGGTCAGGCTGCCGGCGGCCGTCGGCGATGCGCGGAACCGGCCGCGCGGCGCGTTCGGTTCCGGTTTCCCGCGAGACCGGCCGAGCAGACCTGGGTCCCGTGGACGGAGCGAGAAGCGGCACGACGATGGGTATCTACGATCGCGATTACTACCAGGCCGAGGAACCCAAGGGCTTTTATTGGGTCGGCCAGAAGATGATGGTCACGAATCTGATCATCATCAATGTGGTCCTCTACGTGATCGACCTGCTGTTCGGCGGCAGCGAGCATGAGATTACCGGGCTGCTGACCTTGCGCCCCGACCTGTTTTCCAGTTGGCCGAACCTGGCCTACGTCTGGCAACTGGTCACGTACGGCTTCGTGCACGCGCCGCTCGACACCAGCCTCGGACTGGCCCACATCCTGCTGAACATGTATGGCTTGTACCTGTTCGGCCGGGACATGGAGGCGCGGTACGGCCGCGCGGAGTTCCTGCGGCTGTACCTGGCGCTGGTCGTCTTCGGCGGCCTGGTGTGGGCCGTGCGGCAACAAGTGTGGGGAATCAACGCCAGCGGCTTGCTGGGAGCGTCGGGCGCGGTCACCGGGCTGATGGTGCTGTACTGCCTGCATTTCCCCCAGCGCACGCTGTACGTCATGGGCCTGCTGCCGGTGCCGGCCTGGTTGCTGGCGGTGGCCTTCGTGGGCCTGGATGTGCTGCGGGCCTTCAGCCCCAATACGCAGGTCGCCTTCGACGTGCACCTGGCGGGCGCGGCGTTCGCCTTGGCCTATTTTCGCTGGAATTGGAACCTGGGCCGGCTGCTGCCCACGCGCCGCATACGACTCGACCGCCTGTTTCAGCGCCGGCCCGATTTGAAAGTCCACCGGCCGGACGAGTATTATCGGGATCTGGATGAGCAGGCCGACCGGCTCCTGGACAAGGTCCACCGGGAGGGCGAGTCGAGTCTGACGTCGGAGGAGCGCCGGATCCTGGAAGATTACAGCCGCCGCATGCGGCAGAAGCATCGCTGACATGAACCGATCGCACGAGCTGCTGCGCCACGAGCGACGCCGCTTTCTCCGGCAGGCCGGCGGTGGTGCCGGGCTGGTGGCGCTGGCCGGTTTGCTGGCCGAGGACGGGTTCTTTCCCCGCGGCACGGCCGCCGAGCGGCATGCGCCGCCAACGGTTCGCCCGCCGCACTTCGCCCCGCGAGCTCGCCGGGTGATCTGGCTGTTCATGCACGGCGGGCCGAGCCACGTGGACCTGTGGGATCCCAAGCCGGACCTGGTCCGTTACGCAGGCCAGCCGCTGCCCGAAAGCTTCGGGATGGTCATGACTCGCCGCGCCGTGGCCCGCAACCCGCTGCTCGGGCCGATCCGCCCCTTCAAGCCGCGGGGTGAGTCGGGGCTGCAGGTGAGCGATTTCCTGCCGCACCTGGCCGAGTGCGCCGACCAGTTGTGCGTGATCCGCAGCCTGCATGGCGACAGCGTCAATCACCCGCAGTCGGTGTACCAGATGAACACCGGCGGCATTCTGATGGGCCGGCCCAGCCTGGGAAGTTGGGTCTCGTACGGCCTGGGCAGCGAGAATCAGGAGATGCCGGCCTTTCTGGTGCTGCCCGATCCGGGCGGCGGTTTGAAAGGCGGACCTCCGGCCTGGGGCAGTGGCTACCTGCCCGCCATGTTCCAGGGCGTGACCATGCGTCCGGGTCCCACGCCGCTGCTGAACCTGCAGCCGCCACCGGGTCTGTCGGCCGATCGCCAGCGGGCCGTCCTGGACCTGGTCCGGCAATGGAATCGCCAGCATCTCGACGCTCGGCGGCTGGACCAGCGGCCGGGCGACGACGAGTTGGCGGCCCGCATCGAATCGTACGAGATGGCCTACCGCATGCAGGCCGCCGCGCCGGAGCTGGTCGACCTGGCGGACGAAACGGCCGAGACGCATGCGCTGTACGGCCTGGATGATCCGCGGACCGAGGAGTTCGGCCGCCGCTGCCTGCTCGCCCGCCGCCTGGTCGAACGGGGTGTCCGCTGCGTGCAGTTGTACTCCGGCGACACTAACGGCTGGGACGCTCACCAGGATGTCGCTCAGAATCACGCCCTGATGTGCCAGCGGACCGACAAGCCGATCGCCGGTCTGCTGCGGGACCTGACCCGCCGCGGACTACTGGAGGATACCCTGGTGATCTGGGGCGGCGAGTTTGGACGGATGCCGATGAGCGAGCAGGGGACGGGCCGCGATCACAACCCCTGGGGTTACAGCGTGTGGCTGGCCGGCGCGGGAATCCGCGGCGGACGAGCGCACGGAGCCACGGATGCCGTGGGGCTGCGGGCGGCCGAGCAGCCGGTCCACGTCCGCGACTTCCACGCCACGCTGTTGCACCTGCTGGGTCTGGACCACGAACGGCTGAGCTACTTTCATAACGGGTTGGAACAGCGCTTGACCGGACCCGACGAAGCTCACGTGGTCCAGGAAATCGTGGCCTGAGCGGTTGCGGCGTCAATGGTCGTAGCATGGGCTTCCAGCCCGTGATTCCCAATGGTCGTAGCATGGGCTTCCAGCCCGTGATTCCCAATGGTCGTAGCATGGGCTTCCAGCCCGTGATTCTGGGCGTGACGGTGATTCGGCGATCTCGTAAGCGCCGCCGATGTTCCACCAGACGTGTTGTTCTAAAATAAAAACAGCACGACTTCCGAAGCGTCGGCGAGGGAGATTTTCGCATGGCCTGTCCGAAGCGGTCCGAATGGCATCGAGTTCCCACGGCGCGCGGCAGGGTGCCGCGGCAACAGCCGTCGCGGGGATCGGCTGTCCGCTTGCGGTGCCTGCTGATCCTGGTGGCCGGCTTGAGCTGGGGACTGGGCGGGTTGCTGCGAGCGGACGATGCGCCGGCGGAGGACCAGGGACCGGCCTCGGATCCATCCTACCGGGAGGAGCCGATCCCGGAGGCGGTGCGGCAGCACTGGTCGTTCCGGCCGCTGCGCCGACCGCCGCTGCCCGATCGGGTCAGCGACCCCGACTGGGCCAGGAACGCCATCGACCTGTTCGTCCTCCAGCAGCTCGACCAGCGCCGGCAATCACCTCAGCCGCCCGCTGACCGGCACACGCTGATCCGGCGAGTCACGTTCGACCTGACCGGCCTGCCGCCGACTCCCGCCGAAGTGCAAGCGTTTGTGAGCGACCCGCGGGACGATGCCTATCCGCGGCTGGTCGAACGGCTGCTGGCATCGCCCGCGCATGGCGAACATCTGGCGCAGTTCTGGCTGGACCTGGCCCGCTTTGCGGAGAGCGACGGATTCGAGCACGACAAGGTCCGCCCCGACGCCTGGCGCTATCGCGACTGGGTGATAGCCGCCTTGAACCGCGATCTGCCCTACGACCAGTTCGTGCAATGGCAACTGGCCGGCGACCTGCTGGCCCCGGAAAGTTCGGATGCGCGGACGGCAACCGCCTTCTGCCTGGCCGGGCCCGACATGCCGGACGTCAACTCGCAGGAGGAGCGGAGACACAACCTGTTGAACGAGCTGACCGCCACGGTCGGTTCGGCCCTGCTCGGATTGCAGTTCGGTTGCGCTCAGTGCCACGATCACAAGTACGATCCGATCAGCCTGGCGGATTTCTATCGGCTGCGAGCGGTCTTTGCCCCGGCCGTGCATGTCAAGAAGGATCAATCGGTCGGTTACTTGAACGAGGTGCCGGACGCCGACGAACCGGCCTACGTGTACTTGCGCGGCGATTGGCGGCGGCCAGGTCCGCGGATCGAACCGGGATTCCCGCGGATCGCCAGCACCGCGGACCAAGCGCCAGGGGACGCGGCGGTCGCGGGCGCGGAACTCCCACGGCTCGCGCTGGCGCGCTGGCTGACGCGGCACGATCATCCGCTGACCAGTCGCGTGATCGCCAACCGGCTCTGGCAACAGCATTTTGGCCGGGGGCTCAGCGAGTCGGCCAGCGACCTGGGATTGATGGGCGACGAGCCCGCGCAGCCGGAACTGCTGGATTGGCTGGCCAGCGAGCTGATCAGGCGGGACTACAGCCTGAAGTCGTTGCATCGCCTGATCGTGACCAGCGCGACCTATTGCCAGGCTGGCAACCCTCGCCGGCGACTGACCGGCGAGATGCTGCGGGACGCGATGTTCGCGGTCAGCGGCACGCTCGACCGCCGCGCCGGCGGTCCGGGCGTGTTGCCGCCCTTGCCACCGGAGCTGGTCGCCACGCTGCTCAAGAACCAGTGGAACGAAAGTCCGCGAGCGGCCGACCACTACCGCCGCAGTGTCTACGTGTTCGCCCGCCGCAACCTGCGGTACCCGATCTTCGAAGCGTTTGATCGCCCGGACGCGAACGCGAGCTGCGCTCGGCGCCCCGTCTCGACCACCGCGCCGCAGGCGCTGCTGCTGCTCAACTCGGCCCAGTCGCTCGACGCCGCTCGACGCCTGGCCGGAACCGCGCTCGAAGCTGCCGGCGATTCCCGCGAGGCCACCATCGGCTGGCTCTACTGGCGGGCCCTGGCGCGCCCCGCGCGGCCCGACGAGCTGGCCGCGGCCGACGCGTTCCTGGAACAGCAGACTCGTTTGATCCAGCAGCAAGCGGACGACACGTGGCGGGCTTCGTTGCCCGTGCCTTGCCCGCCGGCCCACCAATCGCCGGCAGCCGCCGCGGTTACCGATCTCTGCCTGGCCTTGCTCAACAGCAACGAATTCCTGTACGTGGACTGAGTGCCGCCCGATGAACGACCCCGCCCATACTCGCCTTTCGCCCCATAGTCGCCTTCGCTCCGCGAAAGTAGCGCTTCGCCTGAAAGTCGCCTTTCGCTCCGCGAAAGTGGCGTTTCCGCTTTCTCCCGCCGCCGCTTCCTGGCGGCGCTCGCCGCCGCCGGCTGCGTCGTGCCCGCGTCCGCACTCACCGCCAGGCAACTTCGAGCCGATCCACAGGAAGCCGCCCAGCGACACGTCGCGTGGCTCGACCGCGTGCAGCAGGCGCCGGCGGAGTTGCCGCCCGACGCGCCGCGATTGCCCGCGCTGCTGCCACCCG
>JAGFJK010000153.1 GCA_024102795.1 Pirellulaceae bacterium | reverse complement strand
AGCAACGCTACGGGTGCCGGGAAATCCTGGATGAGCAGGCGCTGCTGACCTGCATGGTGTACGTGGACATGAACCAGATCAAGGCGGGCATGGCCGCGACGCTGGAGGATTCACGCACCAGCGCGATCGCCGCTCGGCTGGCCGCCTGGCGGGCGCGCGAGGCACAGGCTTCACTGGAGGAATTTCAAAGTTCGCGCGGCGGTGGTGGTTACGACTTGTCGCTGGAACAAGTCGAAGCGTTGCTGAAGGACGCCTGGCTGGCACCGATCTGTTCGGGCGGACTGTTGATTACGCAGGGCGCGGAGGAATTGTCTGGCAGTTCGTCGAAGTTCGAAGTTGCTGAAGTTACTGACGAGTCGACACCCGCGTTGCTGGATTCACCGCAAGTGGCCTCCGAGCGGGTCGAAACTTGTGCCACAGTCGCTGCCAGTGTTGAAACATTGGAAGAGCCGCCAGTGTCCCTTTCGTCCTGCTCGGCCACTGGGACCAGCGAGACTTCTGACAGCAGTCAATGGGACGAGACCAGCGACGCGATTCTCCCCGCGGACACGGTCTCGTCCGGCGCGGACGCCGGTTCGTCGGGCGCGGACGCACCGCCGTCGAACGCACCCAGCTACGCTCGTTATCGGCGGCTGTTTCCTGACGGGATGCGTCGCCGCCGAGCGTCGGATAATCCGATTCTGGACATGCCGATGAGCGAGTACGTTCGGATTCTGCTGTGGGTGGTAGCACAGACCGTGGCGGCACAAGCGGCACCGGAGTCGGACCCGTCGGCGCTGGTACAACATTTGAGGACCTGCGGGCTGGACCCGGACCGCTGGACCGCGGCGGTGGACAATTTTGACGAGTGGTTCGGCCGGGCGGTCGGTTCGGTCGAACGCCTGCGGGAACTGCTGGACCGCAGCGGGGACCGTTGGGTCAAAGGCATGCGGAACTGCCGAGCGACATTCGGCTGACCGGCCGGCAGTGACCTGCGCCGGCCGGCGTGAAGATGATCAACTTGCTTGATCGTCAGCACCAACACACCCGCCGCCGGAGCACGTCACCCTGCAATTATCCGTCGTTCCGCAACCCCGCAATCTCGAGCGGTCCGCTCGGCGTGCAAGAATGCCGCGTCTCGAAGCTTCCTGACGTGGTTCTTCGCTCCCGTTCCCCGTCGCTTCCAGCCGGCTTGCCCCCGGCCGCCCCCTCCCGTTTCCCCTCCGCCGGATCACCCGCTCACCACTCCAACCGCCGGTCCCTTCGCCCAGCCGTTCGAATTCCGGGTGTCTGGCCTTTTTGTTGTGGCCTTTTTGTTGGAAAACGTCGATTCAAGTCGAGTGCAAGTTTGTCACAAGGCGCTTCGGCAATTCAACGTCGACAGGGATACCGCTTCTCGAAGCTGCCTGACGAGCGGTTTGACGCCCGTTGACCAGCGCTTTCAGCCCGCTTATCCCCGGTCACCCCTTCCCTTTCCCCCTCCGCCGGACCGCCCCCCCACCACTCCAGCCGCTGCTTCCACCGCGCAGCCGCTCGATTGCTGGGTGTCTGGTCTTTTTCGCTAACGCGCCGCCGAAGGAATTCCAGTTACCGCTGAACCAGCACATCCGGGCCTCGCCACTTTCGACGCCTTCGTTGCTCTCGTTCAATGTCAAATCATTCTCCTTTCGTCGGCCTACTCCCGCCAATGATCGAACTCGTCCGGAAGCAAGGTCAGTATTTGTTCCGAGTTCATCGCGTACATATCGTAGGTTAGATCGAACTGCTGGATGACGGCAACCAATCGTCGCAGATTGCCGGGCCGAGTTCTAGTCAGTGCACCGCGCTTGGGACGGCCTGCTCCAATGGATTCGGGATCGTAGTAGAGTCGATCAACGGCCTCGATCAGATGCAAGTTGGAAATGTGCTGCTGCCGCGAAGCAAGTTGTTCCGAGAAGTCTCCGTGTTCCGTAAGTGGATTATAGAGGAACACGCGTGAGCACTTTCCATGAAGTTGCCAAAGGCGGCACGGTCCGGCGAGCAAATGTCGGTAGTATTTGAGTGCGCTCAGCGTGAGAACGTGGCGGACGATTTCGCCCGGCTTCCGCTCGCCACTCGCACTTTCTGGGCAAACCTGGTCGAAGAAAAAGAGTGACAGCCATGTCCACAATCCGACGTTGTTGTCAACTTCCGACTTGTCAAGGGATGCCAGTTGGATGGTGAGGTACTTGGCCGCTGCCAACTTGCTGTCAAGGGTCACCGGCTCAACTTCGGCAGTTCCCAACAGTTCCTGGGATGAGTCAGCGTCGGTTAGGAGGTGCATGGGTGGATCGATTTTTTCGCCATCGGCCAACCGCGTCAAGTACTCCGTAAAGGCTTTGATTCCGGTCTCAGTCAGTTTTCTAACGATGGCCATCACTCGTCCTCTTTCACCACGGCACGGTTGTATCTCTCCAGTATCTTGAACTTCAGGCAGAAGGCCGCAGCCACGTCCTCAACCCAGTTCAGTTGTTCCTGCTCCACCGACTCGTCGTCATCGTCGTCTGGTTTCGGTGGCGCGAGGATCCCCGGCAAGGAACAGCAGAACTGCAACCACTGCACGCGCCAATCATCGGCCGGACCATCAACATCGGCGATTTGCTCGATTCTCAGGATGCGGTGGACAATCTGACGCAACACGGCCGGATATGTCAGCGAAAAGAACTGATCATCGCCCGCTGCCAGTCGCGATACGCCGTCGATACGTTTGTTCAATTCCAGAACTGGACGACCATCCGGGGAGTCGAAATCAATCCGCCACACCTGGTCGTCGAGGTCGGTGATCACTACCGGCAAGATGGATTTCCGGTTGGCGGCAGCTTCATCAGCGTCCAATGGTGTTATGCCTTCTGCCTCCGCGAGTACGCATCCGTGTTTCGTAGTTTCGTCAATGACCTTGAGGCGGAATTGCGCCGTGCCGCCACCTTCAATATCCATAAGCCGCCGATCTTTCGGCGGGCGAACGTCGGAAACCTGACCGTAGTCGAAGCGCATGTACGAGGCACGATGGTACGCTTCGACGTAGATCTTGGCGTGGCCCGGCAACTTCAATGCTGAAAGGTCGAACTTGGCGTCGAATGTCGGTACAGGCAGGCCATCATTGGAGAGCTTGACTGTGATGGCCGATCGGGGAATCTTCTTGCGGCCGGTGTAGTTAAACCGTCTCAGCATCTACCACCTCCGTCTTCGCCTTTACCGCGCGAATGGCCAGGTCTCGATTGGAATCGAAACCCGTTACCTCGACGAGAAACTCGTCACTTGTGGGCTCGATTGACAACGTGTTTTTGTGGGCCGTGCAACTCGCTCCGACGGGTGTAACGACGATCGGCTTTTTGCCCAGATCAAAGTCCCATTTCGCGTACTTCTTAAAAGCGTTCCCTCTCCTGACTTCGTAAGCAACCTCAAGGGAGATCCGTTCGGGCAGCAGCGTCTCGGCGTCCTTTCGTGTAATACGGAAGCCGCCGTCAATCTTCTGAAGGTTAAATACAGATCTTGCAGGTGCTGGCGGAGGTGGCGGACCGTCTGGATCAGGATCTGGTTCGCCGGGCTTCTTCGGCTTCTTCTTTGTTGGCTCATGGCCGGGATCGGTGTCGTTCTCTAAAAAGAATATATTCTTGAGGAGTTGCTCATCTCGCCCTTCAGGCACGTGGAGCAATTGGCCAACGATCCGCTGAAGTGCGTTGCGCACAAACCGGACAGTGAATGGCCCCCAGTTAAAGCGTTCCTTTAACCGCGTGGCTTTCTCCAGCCATTCGGTGTGAGCCGGATTCTCCGAGTCTCCCAAAAGTGTCGAAAGAGCCTCGTCAGAAACGACGACCAGCCCACGAAATCCCTTTTCACGGAGCGTCGCGATTTTGGAGATCGTAATCCCCTGCCGGATGTAGTGATCCTCGGCTTTCGCCATCGTTGGATCTTCTTCGACAAACACATCGAAGAACGTCTCGCGATCATCGCCACTCTTGGGACGTACGGTGACGGGAACACGAATTGCCAGCATTTCCTTTTCGGCAAATTGCTTCTTGATGGCCTCAATCGTATCAGGATCGAACCGTCCAACGTTCCAGTCGGGAGCTCTTGGTGGATTAGGCTCTGGGAGCACAAACAATTCCGACTCGTGCAAACCAATGGTTCGTCGTACGAACGCAAAGAGGTGAAGCAGTTGGTCCGCTCCGTACGGGGAATCCTTCCAGCTAACCGATTCTACAATCTCGTCGATGTGGTCGGCGTCGATTCTAAAGTGCAGTTCGTCGGCGGAAACTTCGACGATTAGTTCTCCTCGCAAAATCGGGTAGAAGTAGTGGACGATCGCAGAGCGGACCATGTGTTCCGGCTGAATCTCATCGACGTCCGGGAAGGGAATAACGATCGAAAGGCCAGGTTCGTTGGTGCGCCGCAGTTGAAAATCTTTGCGAAACTGCCCCAGCACATCATCTTCGTCGAAAGGATTTTGGAAATCATCGGCCCCCGTCCTTGCGAAAAAACCATAGGGGCAGTATCGGTCATCGCCGACCCGGTGAATTTTCAGCACAGACTGTCCCATTAGCAGGGATCTGTCGTCGTCGTATCGGGTTGTGTAGCCGAAGAAAGAGTTCACCCGCGACGTGGCCGGAAACACTGTCTTGCCAAGCCCCCATCGTCCTCGTTGCGTATCTTCCTTTCGTGAACGCCCAATGTTTCGCCAGAAGTAATAGAAGTCCTTGTGTTCTGAGCCGCCGGGGTCTTCTCCGTCGCGATCTTGCTCTGGCGATCCGCAGAGCCCCCGCGTTCCGAAGTCTTCGACGACGAGAAATGTTACTGGCTCGTCTTCGTTGGGCAGATTCGATCGTCCACCTTCGATTGCCTGCACGTGAGGCCATAATTCGCTCAGGTAGCGGTTGCCAGTTTTCGAGGAAAGAGCATTTCCCTCTCCAGAGAAATGCAGTCGAACCTGGACCGGTTCACCGTTGCGGCGGGCATCCAGCGAGTTCTGTATGGACTCACGCACAAGCGAGTCAGCCAGGCCCTCAGGAGTGAAGAACTCCCCTTCGATGGGGTCGGCGTTCATCTCTCCACGTGACATCTGGCGGAATGACCATCCCATCACCACCCCTTTTTCTTGAGTTGTTACGTTCGTTTGCGTACCGGTAGGGACTCCCAGGCCCGCGTCGCCTCCTGAGAAATATCAGTCCCGCGTTTCGTAGAATATCCTTGACGGCCGTGCTGTCGAACCAAGCCCTCTGCCCTTAACCATGCCAAGCAAAGATAGGACTGGTACGATGGGACCTCTGTCCCGTCCTTGTCCTTGAGAGGTAGAATCTCGTCCATCGAAATCAGTTCGCTCTTCTGCGCATGCCTCTTGATTGCCGCCAAGAGTTGCTGGGCAGCAATCCACGGCGCTTTATGTTCGTATTCTGAGTTTGACGACTTTGACCACGCTACTTTTATCAAAGAACTGGCATCGCGGAAGAATTTAGGATACCCCTTTCGCTTCGCGGCGGCCCTCCTGCCGCGATCGGATTGGGCATCGCTTGACCTTGGTGCTGTGGCAGCGATTTGATTTGCGGTCGGGCGCCATTCTGGCGATTCAGCCGAAACCAGTTCGCACAGAGCCTTTGCCCAATCTGCGATTCTGACCACGGATTCATACTCCCCTTGTGAAGCCGCGTCGGCCACTAGCTTCTGGAGCCCGACCTCGGCCTCGGCAAGGAGCTGTCTTGCCTTTAGTACTTCATCCATAACGGCATAATACAGGTAAAATACAGGTACGCAAGGCCCGGGTTCGAATCGTTGAGGTTTTTCGCAAATACCGTAGGCTAGAGCCTTCATGACATCCGCGACAATGCGGCAGCAGGTAACGAGAAACCCTCTATGGGAAAGAAGAAGGCGGGACACAGGAATTGGGGGCCAGGGGGCAAGAAAGTTCCCGGCAAGCATCAGGGCGACACTATGGATCGGGCAACCCGCAGTCGCGTTATGTCGAATATCCGCGGCAAAGACACGACACCAGAGCGCGTAATTGCCAGAGAACTAGCAGCAGTCAAGCTGACCGACTACGAGCAGCACTGCAACGACCTGCCCGGCAAGCCAGACTTCGTGTTCCGAGGCACCAAGGTCGTCGTATTTGTGGACGGCGACTTTTGGCATGGATTCCGCTTTCCGCTATGGCGGCACAAGCTGTCGGCGAAGTGGCAGGAAAAAATCGAGAAGACGCGGGCCCGCGACCAAAGAAACTTCGCCAAGTTGCGCCAACTAGGCTGGACTGTCGTCAGGTTATGGGAGCATCAGATAGAGCGCGACCCGCATCAGTGTGCAGCCCGCGTTCGTGAAACCATCAGCAAGTACTCCGGGCAGGCCGATCCAACATCAAAGACTTGACAATCGCTCGCATTACCGGCGGACAAACCGCATTGCCTATGAGCTTGATACAGTCACGTCGCGTTGCTGACGCTGGAAACCGATAGTTCGGCGGAAAACCCATAGCCAAGGCTAGCTCTGGCGGCTGCAACATTCGCATTTCGTGCCCGACGCAATTCGGCCGGACGATAGCGAACCGGTCAAGGGTCGTCACGGTTCTAAGCGGTCGATCAAGCGTTTGGAATCCTCCCGCTCCGTCGGAGCCATAGTACACCATCACGAACTCTTGGTCCTGACCGACCGATTGGATTGCTCGCTCCGCTCGTTCGATCGTCTTCTGCGCTCTCTTACCATTGTCGAGCGGGGAATAGTCATACGACCAATTTCCCTGCTTCGCCCTTCGGAGGATGGCGCTGACCGTCGCGTTCTTCTTGCGATAGAACCGTGGTGGTTCTGGCACGCGTTCCTGGTCGCAGACAACAAACAGCCGCCTTCGTGTCTGTGGAACGCCGAAATGCTGTGCATCAAGTGTTGGCGTGATTGTCTTGTAGCCAAGCCCTTGTATCTGCCCAAGCCAATCCCCGTACGCCGCCCACGATCGCATCTGGATCACGTTCTCTACAACGATCCACCGGGGTTTCATCACCTCCGCGAACCGTACCACCTGGAAAGCAAGCTGCTTGCTTTTTTCGCTGCGCGGCTTGTTTCCCTTGGCAACGCTGTGGTGGGTGCACTCTGGGGATGCCAAGAGCAGGTCAATAGGGCCAACTTCCCGGCCCACGGCTTTCGGATCGAGACCACTAATGTCGTCACGATAGGCTCTTGCGCCCGGCAAATTCTGACAGTAGGCTTCGGCCGCTAACGGCCATAAATCGGCCCCGCCAACCGGCACTGCCCCGGCCTGCCTAGCCCCTATTGAACTCCCGCCTCCTCCGCAGAACAGATCGAAGGCCCTTACTTCCTTCCGCCGCGTCATGTCGCTCCTTCATTGAGGGCAATGTGAAATATATCGCCGATATCTCTCCCACAATCATAGCCGCCTTGCCGAAATATTGCCAGGCTTGTCCCCCGCGCCAGCAACCGGGAACTGGCCGAGCCAACGCGATCTCGATTCTGAAAGGGTTGTGTCCGGGGCAAGATCTCTACCACCTGAGATGTCCGGAAACCGTTGCTTCCGCTCCCCGCCCACCGAGAGCAACGTCACGCTGAACCACTACAGATGGTCGTTTCGGGCGGCTGGACTGTAGGGAGCAAGATCAAACTCTGCCAAGGCTTGCGTTTCGGACCTAAGGGTCAGATTCCAGACAGCAACACCAGCGTCAGGACCAGAAAGGTCGGACGCTCAGAAATTGAACGACTGTCCGGCTGGGGAGCGGCGAGTGGATGGCCCGGCGGAGGGGGAAATGAAAGGGGCGGCCGGGGGCAGGCGGGCTGAAAGCGAGTGGCGATGGGCGCGAAGGGCCGCGTCAGGCAGCTTCGAGACGCGGCATCCTTGCACGTTGAGCGGACCGCTCGAGATTGCGGGTTCGCGGGAGGCTGGTCGAATGAATGGCGACGTGCTCCGGCGGCTGGCGTGTTAGGCTGACAATCAATCTCGCCGATGGTCCTCATGCCGGCCGGCGCAGGTCATTGCCGGCCGGTCAGCCGAACGTCGCTCGGCAGTTTCGCTGCCCTTCACGCGGCGGTCCCTGCTGCGGCCCAGCAGAATCCGCACGTACTCGGACATCGGCATGTCCAGAATCGGACTGTCCGACGCCCGCCGGCGACGCTGCCCGTCAGGAAACAGCCGAGAGCGGGCATGGCTGGATGCGTTTGACGTGGTTGTCTCCGCGCCGGACGAGTCTGCGTCCGCGGGACGAATCGCGTCGCTGGTTTCATCGCCCTGGTTGCTGTCGGCAGCCTTGTTGGTCCCAGTGGACGAGCCAGAGTGGCAGGCACGCTTTGAGGCCTTCATACCGCAGCCCCCAGGGTCAGGTTATCTGAGCAAGCCCGGGTCCGATTTGGGGAGCGTTGTCGCTTGAACGACCTCCCTACGTGCGCATCATGCGCGCTACGGGCAGAACGGGCAGCGACTGGGATCGACGAGGGCCGCTTCGAGTGTCAGGAAGCCGCAGCCGCGGGCAATCGAGATCAGTCCGGTCAGGACCACGCACCAGGCGGCGATCCGCAGCAGGTGCCGGCGGCCGGCCAAGGTCAACAGCGAGCCGCCGCTGCCGGCCAGCACCATGACGGGCGCGGTTCCCAGACCGAACAGGGCCATCGCCGCGCCGCCCAGCCACAGGTTCCGCGTGCTGGCCGCCAGCGCCAACATGCCATACAACAAGCCGCAAGGCAGCAACCCGGTCAGCATGCCGGCCAGAAACGCGTTGCTCCAGCCGGGCGACGTCAGGAACGTGGAAAAGATCGAGCCGGCCAGGCAGCCGCTGGCCGATCCCTTGGCGGGCCGCCCCAGCCAGCCCGCCGATCGCAGACCTTGATAGACCAGGAAGCCGCCGGCCACGATCGCCAGCACCGCCGGCAGATTCACCAGCCGCGGCATGGCGGCGGCCATCCGCCAGCCGCCGAACGCCGCCAGAGTGCCCAGGACCGAGTACGTGAAGACTCGCCCCGACGTGTAGACCAGTTGCCGGCTCAGGTTGGCCGCCAGCGTGGGCGAACTGCTGCCCAGCGCCAGCGCGAAACCGCCGCACATGCCGATGCAGTGCGACGACCCCAGCAATCCGGCCATGAACACCAACGGCCATTCCAACACGTGGTTCAAGCTCCCGGGCCGGCGTCCGGCAAGGACGGTGACAGTTCGAAACGCGCCAGACGCAGCGAATTGGTGACCACCAGCACGCTGCTACCCACCATCGCCGCCGCCGCCACCATCGGGTTCAACCATCCCGCGGCCGCCAGCAGCACTCCCACGCTGTTATAGCCGAAGGCCCAGAGCAGGTTCCAGCGGACGATCCGCACGGTCTGCCGGGCCAGCCCGATGGCCCAGGGCAAGCGGAGCAAGTCGTTCCCCAGCAGGCAGACGGCGGCCGAATGGCGGGAGATGTCGGTGCCCGACCCCATCGCCACCCCGACGTCGGCGGCTGCCAGCGCGGGAGCGTCGTTGATGCCGTCGCCCACCATCACCACGACGCCCTGCCGCCGAGCGTGCTCGATCACCCGCAGCTTGGCGTCAGGCAGCAGGTCGCCTTGCGCGGCGATGCCCAGCGACCGCGCAAGGCGGTCCACCCGCCGCCGCTCGTCGCCGCTCAGGATCTCGACCGAGCAGCCCAGGTGCCGCAGACCGGCCAGCGCCTCGACCGCCTCGCCGCGCAACTGCTCGCGCAACTTGAACACGGCTCGCACTCGACCGCCCCAGGCCAGGCACACCTGCGACAGTTCGCCGCCGCCGTCGTGTGAGTGATCATCCAGCGGGCCGTCATCCCGCGGGCCGACCTCCGCGGGACCGTGCAAGCCAGGATGGTCGTCGTGCGCACCAGGATGGTTGTCCGCGGCCAGCGGCTGCTGCCCCAGTTCGGCCATCCAGCGGGGGCTGCCGAGCCAGGCCGGCTGATCGAGCGATTCCACATGCCCCGTGACACCACGGCCCGCCAGACTGCAGGGGTTGCTGATCCGGTTGCTGGGGTTGAGCGGGCTGGTTGATTCGGCCGAGCCAACCCTCGAAATGTGCCGAGCCGCATAGCGTCCGACGGCGGCCGAAACCGGGTGCGAGCTGCCCGCGGCCAGCGCGGCCGCCACTTGCAGTACCTGCTCGCCCGGAGTGTCCGGATCCAGTATCAACTGTTCGACTTCCGACAGCCCCGTCGTCAGCGTGCCGGTCTTGTCGAGGAACAGCCACCGCGTCGCGGCCAGCCGCGTCAGCGCGTCGCCATCGCGAAACAGAATCTGCCCCTGGCAGGCCCGGCCCAGCGCGGCCCAGAGCGCCATCGGCGTGGCCAGCCCCAGCGCACAGGGGCAGGCGATCAGAATCACGGCCAGGCTGGCCAGCAGCCCCGCCTGCCAGCCGTGCCAGGCCGCGTGAAGTCCGAACGTGGCCGCCGCGATAACCAGCACCAGCGGCAGGAACCAGCCGGCCACGCGATCGGCCAGCCGCTGATAGCGCTCGCCGCGCAGCGCCGCCTGCTCCACGGCGGCGATCACCTGCTGCATCGTGCTGCTGCCGGCGGCCGCACTGGCCTCGATCCACAGGTCGCCGTCCAGGTTCAACGTGCCGCTCAGCACGCGGTCCCCCGGACGTTTGACAACCGGCGTGCTTTCGCCCGTCACCGCTTGCTGATCGATGGCGCCTTGATTGCGCACCAGCAGCCCATCGATGGCGATCCGCTCGCCCGCCAGCACGCGCAGCGTATCTCCCGCCCGAACCTGGTCCGCCGGCAGCTCGACCACTTCCCCGTCCCGCAGGACGCGCACGCGGTCGGGCAACAGCCGTTCGAGCGAACGCAGGACCGAGGTGGTCTTCAGCTTGCCGGTCGCTTCCAGCCAGCGGCCCAGCGTGACGAACACCAGCACCATGCAGGCGACTTCGAAGTACACATGTCCGGAACCGCGGAGTACCGACACGAGCGAGTAGCCAAAGGCGGCCGCCACGCCCAGCACCAGCAGCAGGTCGGTCACGCCCGCTCGCCGCTGCAACTGCTGCCAGGCGCTTTCCAGCAGCGGGCCGGCCAGCAGCAGCAGCACGGGCGCCGAGAACAGCAGGCACAGGTAGCGAAGCAGTTGGAAGAAAACGTCCGCCGCCGGATCGCTGCCCGCGGCCCGTTCGCCCGCCACCCGCTCGCCCGCGGCCGGGTTATCCGCGAGCTGCCCTGGCCGCGGCGCGTCCCAGGTCCAGAGCACCAGCGTGAAGACCATGACGTTCATCGAGAAGAACACGGACAGGCCGAGTCGCGTGAGCGTCGAACGGGCGTGCCCTTCGGCGCCGCGCTCCGCCGTAATCGCGGCGGCCAGTTTGCAGCCGAAGCAGCAGTACCGCGGCTGGTCGTCAGCCGCCGGTTCGGGACCCCAACCGGGCAGCGGCAGACCGCAGTAGTCGCAGACCGCCACCCGCGCGCTGGCCGCGGTCATGGCCGTTCGACGAACAATTCGAACTGCAAGGCCGGAAACAGGTACTGGATGGTGTAGTAGACGGCGAACACCCAGAAGCCGACCCAGATCAGGCGGACGTACCAGGGAATCGCGTTGCCCGTGTAATGGTGGTGCTGGTGTTCGACTTCGGGCGGCGTCTGTTCGGGCGGTTGCATGGAGGA
Source organism: Pirellulaceae bacterium (assembly GCA_024102795.1). GTDB lineage: Bacteria > Planctomycetota > Planctomycetia > Pirellulales > Pirellulaceae > JAGFJK01. Next base: position 22,245 of record JAGFJK010000153.1, on the reverse strand, counting down.
GTGTCCCTGGGGAAGTGCGCGGCGGCCGCTGGTTACTTGCGGCGCTGAGCGGCGTCGAGTTGCTGTTCGCGATCCAGCAGCGTGTGCTTGGGGCGCTCGATATCGTGAAACATTCCGTTGGCCGTGGCCCACAGCAGCAGCAGCAGGAAGCCGCCGCTGGCCAGCAGGTAGTTCAGGATCGGGGCCACGGCGAACGCCCCGTCCGACTCACCGCGGACCAGGTGCAGGAATTCGTAGAACTTACCCGCGAAGCCATACATGCTGGGAATCAGGATGGCGATGGCCAGGGCCAGCGTCACTCGCGTCCGCAGCCGGGCGGAACGGAGTGAGCGGTTCGCGGGTGATTGGTCGACTGCCGGCATCAGTAGGCCTCCGCTTCCAGGTCCTGCAGTTCTTCGTAGTACGGGTAGCTGTCCAGCCACGAGCCGAGCCACTGGATGTAGGTGATCAGGGCCAGCCCGCGCTGGTTGGGCAGATCGGGCGTCTTCACCCCGTCCTGGCCCGCGTCGAACAGCCAGGGATACGGCGGCATGGGCGAGTTGGGTGAAACGACCTGCGGCTGAAAGAAATGGACGGTATGCCAGTCGTTACCCCGCCGCCCGCCCTCGCGCGACAGATCGGGACCGACGCGCCGCGTGCCGAACATCACGGGCCGCTGCAGTTCGTTCTGGTACTCCCAGGTGCGGGACACCTCGCCCCAGCGTTTGGATTCGTTGGACACCGGCCGCACGAACTGGCTGTGGCAGTGCCAGCAACCTTCGCCGATGTAGACCTGCCGTCCCAAGCGCAACGCCTGCGCGCAGCGGACGATCGACGCCGCCCGCTCCAGTTCGTCGCCGGCCAGATGCTGATCGCCATCGGCGTCGGCCAGTGGCAACAGCGAGGCGTGTTGCCGCGGCAGCTCCTCGCCGCTCAACCGGCCGTCGCCATTGGCATCGTAACCGGCCAGCTCGTCCCGCACGCTTTCCAGGGCGAAGTACTTGTCGAACTGATCGGGATACCGCTCCTTCAAGTTGTGGAACTGGTACAGCACGCGGTCGTTCACCACCTGCTCGGCGGTCTGTTCCGGCAGGTCCTTGTACATCAGGATCGGCACCACGGCGTTCGACAGGAAGGCGAAGCCAAAAAAGCCCAGCCCGCCGATCAGCAGGACGCCGGCTTTGGTTTCAAACATGGGACCGTGCGCTCCAGGTCATCCAGAAGTTGTAAAGGAAGCAGAGGAATCCGCCGAACATCGCCAGGCCGGCGAAGACGCGGGTGATCCAGAACGGCTGGGAGGCGACGACCGACACGTCCCAGGGCTGCAGCGCGGCCCAGAAATAACCCTGGAACACGCCCGCCAGAATCAGATCGCTGGCCATCACCAGCACGCCGGCCGCCGAGAGCCAGAAGTGCCATTCGCACAGCTTGTGGCTGTACCAGGGGCGGTTCAACAACCGGGGGATCAGGTAGGTCATCACGCCGAACAGCCACATGCTGAACACGCCGAACATCACCAGGTGGGCGTGGCCCACGACCCAATCGGTGAAGTGGATCAGCTTCTGGAAGGTCAGCGTGACCTGCATCGAACACTGCAGGCAGGTCAGGAAGTAGTAGATCATCCCGGTGTAGAACCAGCGGATCGGCAGATTGTCGACGAAGGCCCGGCCCTGGCCCCAGAGCGTGCCGAAGAAGTTGATCACCACCGTCGTCACCACCAGCTCCACGGCAATCGTCGAGATGATCGCCCCGTGCTGCAGGAACATCGGGATCGGCGTGTAGAGGAAGTGATGGATGCCCTGCAGCGGGTAGAAGAAGGCCAGGCCCCAGAAGCCGACCAGCGACAAGCCGTGGCTCCAGATCGGCCGCTGCAACATGATCGGGACGAAGTAGTACATCAGCCCCCAGCCCAGCGGCGTGACGAACAGGCCCACCAGGTCGTGGATGAACAGCCCGCCGATCGCTCCCGCGCTGGTCCCGGCCACCGTGTATTCGGGCAGCAGGTTGCCCATCGCGTACGTCAGAAAGGTCCAGACAAACGCCGCCATGAAGTACCACAGCGTGACGTACAGCGGGCCCTTGGCCTTGGCGATCGGCACCATGAAGTTGACCGCCACCAGCAGCAGGCCGAGCAGCGCGACGGGGTCGATCCAGAACGGCGTCTCGCCCCATTCGAGTCCCTGCGCGCCCAGCGACATCGAGATGCCCAGGTTCCGCGAAGCCTCCGCCACCCACGCCTGGTCCTGGAACGACGGTCCCAGCACGACCCCGGCCGCGGTCAACAGAACGATCGCCTGCCAGGCCAGGAAGATGAAGTACGACAGAGCCTGGCTGGCGACGCGGTGCATCGTCAGCCGCGGCACGGCCCAGTGCAACGCTCCCAGGAACGCATTGGCCAGAAAGCCGTACGCCACGGCGTTGGTGTGGATCATCCGCCAGCGGCCCGGACTGAACAGCTCGAGGCCCGCCAGCGGATTCCAGTGCACCAGTTGCAGGGCCATCAGGATGCCGCCCAGCATCGAGATCAACAGAAACACGCAGGCGGCCACGAAGTACCACAACACCAGCCGCGTATCGACCAGATCCTGCGGCGGCGTGATTTCTTCGCTTCTCGTTTCGGCGGCGCTCATCGTTGCTCCGTCTGAAGCCGGTAAGGTTGGTAGGTGCCGAGCGGAAAGACCAAAGCCATCGTCCAGGCGAATACCAGGTGCGTCAGCATGGCGACATACCAGGGCGTTTGTTCGACAATCCAGTTGCCGCCGAACAGCAGCGGCTGCAGCCAGGACAGAATGCCGTAGAAGTTGATCAGCCAGATCGCGACACCCAGCAGCGAGGCGATGAGCAACCGCTTGCCCAGTCCCGCGTTGGCGGCAAAGCGCCCCAGGATCAACTGAAACGGGATGCCCAGCAACATGCCGGTGCCGATGTACAGGCAGCAGCCGAGCGTCAGCCACAAGCGGTCGTCGAACTGGGCTCCCGCCGCCCGCTCGCCCAGGCCAAACGTCAGGTAGACCTGGATCAGCTTCAGCGGCGGCTCGCCCAGCAGCGTGGCGCCCACCACGTTGAACAGCAGACTGGTCACGGCGCCGAACATGCCCAACATGAAGCCGGTGGTGGCGTAGTAGGCCGCGTAGAAGTCACGAGCCTGCCAGCGCCGGGTCCCGCCCGCTGGCTCCCGCAACTCCGCCTCCAAACGGGCCACCTCACTCCGCAGCCGCTGCAGTTCCGACCGTTTTGCTTCCAGACTGGCTTGTTCCATCGCACTGCACCGCTAAAAAGCTAATGTGCCGGCAGGTCGCCCCACCGCCGCCTGTGACGCTCGGTTGAATTGCTGGAAAACGCTCCGATCCAGCGGTTGCGTTACTCGGTCGCCGATGCCTCGCCACTAACCGGCGATTCCGCAGCGCCGGGACTCGGCAGGCCTTCCCGCAGCAGCTTCTGCACTTCCGGCACCTCGCGGCCCTCCACCAGGCTGGTCACGAAATGCACCAGGTGCCAGATCGTTTCGGGTTCGTCGCGAAACGCCTCGCTGAACCCCGGCATCGGCGTGCCGTTGATCCCGGAGTAGATGCGGCGATAGATGTCCACGGGTCGCCGCCCGCCATGCAGCATGCCCGACGTGAGATCGGCGGCAAAAGCCACGTGCCCCCAGTCGTCCTTGGGCGTGTCTTCCGGCTTGAAGTTCTGCCGCCCTCCCCGCCCGTCCGCTCCATGGCACTTGGCGCACTCGCGGCTGACAAACACCTTGGCTCCCGCCAGGATCGATTCGTCCGTGTAGTCCGGCGGCGGCGTGGCGGGCAGCACCAACTGGTCCGCCGCCTTCTCCCACGACGAGCCGATCGTGGTGGCATATTCCGCCACGATCTCCGGATCGAAGTTGTCCTCCTCGTCCAACTCGAACTCGGCGTCACGGATCAGCGCGGCTTCCAGTTCGCCGCGCTGGCTGAGCACCATCACGTAGTCGATCACCGCTTGCAGGTCCTCCTCCGGCAGCCAGCGGAAATCGGGCATGCTGGTCCCCTTCGCGCCTCGGCGCAGCACGCGAACCAGATCCGCTCGCCGCGGTTTCGACCCGCGGGGCGTGGAGGTGAACTTGAATTTGCCCTGGCGGTAGTCGCGTGGCTTGGGGTCCAGATGGGGAGCGGCCGTGCCCTGGCCGTCGCCCGTGATGCCGTGGCAGCCCGCGCACCGCTCGCGATAGACCTCCGCCCCGTGCTTGAGATGCTGCACCGACAGTTTGTCGACCAGCGGCACTTGGGGCACCGTTTCTTCCACCGCTTCGTCGCTGGCCCCTGCCTGCTGGCCTGCCGGCGGTTGATTCGTCACCGGCTGATTTGCCGGTGCCGGCACTCTCAGCCGCGGTTCCTCCGGTGTGCCGAAGTATTGCGTCAGATACTGCCGCACTTGCTCCTGGTGCCGTTCGGGCAACTTGGCCAGGTCCGCCGAATCCGAGTATTGCAGACCCACCTGCGGGGCGCACCCGACAGCAAACAACATGGACACTGCTGCCAGGAACCACACCCGGCGTTGCCAGACGCGCTGCGCATCGTGACTCATGCCCGACCATTCTCCCTGCGCGGTCCAAGACGGCGGTCGCCACCCGGCAATCGCCTCTGGGTTTGTATGAGCTCAGCAGCCATTCGAACAGTTGCCGATTCCACCGGCTGCCGGCGTCATAAGGATTGCCAGTGTAGCCAAATCTCGCGCATTGACTACTGGGCAACAGCCGCCAACCGCGGGAATTTCAGCCTGTGAGCCGGTTTGAGTAACTCGCGCCGCGGGCACACTTGTGTGACGATTCCGCGCGCCGAGTGTGCGATTCAAGGGGTGTCGATCGCTTGAATTCGCCGCCAATGCCGGCCGCCTTCAAACTGGGCCTCCAGCCACGTCTGGACGATCGCCAGCGCCTCGTCGCCGGTCATCATGCGCTGTCCCAGCGAAATCATGTTGGCGTCGTTATGTTGTCGAGCGAGCAGGGCGGAAGCCGGATCCCAACAGACCGCGCAGCGGACGCCCGGCACTCGGTTGGCCACGATCGCTTCGCCGTTGCCGGAGCCGCCCAGGATGACCGCCCGTTCCACCTCCTGAGCCGCGACTGCCAGGGCCACCGGGCGGATGCAGGCCGGGTAGTCCACCGGTTGATTACTGTGCGTGCCGAAGTCCACCACCTCATGCCCTCGCTCGGCGAGCCAGCTCTTGATCAACTCCTTGTACTCATAACCGGCATGATCGGACCCCAGGCCAATTTTCATCGCGCTCTCTGCTCCTCGGCGGCGGTCCGACGTCGCGGGTCGTACCGCGCCCTCAGCTCATGGTGACGGCAAGCCGCCGAAACGCCGAATCAAAGCCAGATGGGACACACTGGGTCATCCGTGACGAGGATCCGTGGGCGAAGGGGCGGACGGCATGACGGACGAGTTTACCGAAGTAGTCGCCAGCCATCATCGTAGCCGCGCCACGGGCCAACTGTTCGACACGTTTTACGACATTTACCTGAGCAAGTCACCGGACGTGCCGCCGAAATTCGCCATAGTCGCCTTTCGCTCCGCGAAAGTAGCGGAAGCCTCGCTTCCCGCTGGGCGAAGGCAGTGGCGCGAAGTGATTTCTGCCAGGGAGACAGCACGGTCGACCTCCGGGATTCCGGCCAAATGCAGCTTCCCGCTACTTTCGCGGAGCGAAAGGCGACTATAATTCCCCCAAGATTTCGGGGTTGGCAAACGAATAGCTCGACCGCCAATGCGTCCGCCGGATCTGTTCCACCAACATCGCACTTGAGGAGATGTACCACCGATGACACACTCCGTGCCGGTCCGCTGCGTGGTTGTTTTGCTGGCGCTGCTGTGCTGCGTGCCGTGGACGCAGGCCGCCACGTTCCGCTCCGGCGAGGAGGTGGTCGTGGCGCAGGACGAGGTGATCGCCGACGACTTATACGTGGCCGGGGATAAGATTCGCATTCTGGGGACCGTCCAGGGCGATGTGATCGGGTTTGGCAACCAGGTGGAGATTGGCGGGACGGTCGAGGGAACTCTGGCGGTGGGAGGCCAGACGGTGTTGGTCACCGGCAAAGTCGCCAACTCGGCCCGCCTCGGCGGCCAGGTGATCAAACTGGCTGGCGGCGCCGACGTGGGCGGCGACCTGATGGCGGGCGGCTTCAGCCTGGAGTGCGAGCCGGAATCGCGGGTGGGTCGCGACCTGTTCTTCGGCGGCTACCAGATGCTGCTGGCCGGCCAGGTGGACCGGAACGTGGCGGCCGGTTGTGCCGCCGCTGAACTGCGGGGCCAGGTGGAGGGCGACGTCTATCTGGACGTGGGCGCCGGCAACAACGAAGGACCTCCGCCCTTCTTCGGACCTCCGCCTCCAGTAGCCTACCCCCAGGTCGCGACCGGAGTGACCGTGGGCGAGTCGGCCCGGATTGGCGGAAACTTCACCTACTCATCGCCCGACGAAGGGCGTGTTTCCCCGGACGCTCAAGTGGCCGGCGAAACCAGCCATTCGCGGCCCGCGGTCGCGGCGGCTGCCGCCGCCCCGCCCCGCAACCCCTGGTGGGCGGCCGCACGGCGCGGAATCTCGTTGCTGGTCGTGGGACTGTTGTTGGTCGCGGTCTGCCCCCGCTGGACGCTGGGCGTGGCCGACCAGGTGCGGCAAAAGCCACTGGCCAGCCTGGGCTGGGGCGCCGTGATGCTGGCCCTGCTGCTGGTCGCCTTCGTGCTGCTGTTCCTGGCGACCATCCTGGGATCTGTCCTGGCCGGACTGGTCAGCCTCGGTGACCTGGTTCCCGTGGTGCTGGTGGTCGGTTCGCTGAGCGTGCTGGTGCTGCTGGGTTTTGGCTGGCTGTACACGGCCTATCTGGCCCAGGTGGTCGTGGGGGTTACGGCTGGGCGGACGATCTTCCGCCAGTCCGCGGCCACGGCCACGCCGCTGGTTGGCCGAGTGCTGGCGCTGGTCGTCGGATTGCTGTTGCTGGTGGCGCTCAGCTACATCCCGGTCGTCGGACTCATCCTGGGCCTGGTCGTCGTCCTGCTCGGACTGGGAGGGCTCTGGCACTGGTGGCAGGCCCAGCGCGTGCCGGCCGCGGAACCCAAGACCGCCATGACCTAGCCGGCACCAGGACGCCCGGCGTTCTGTCATTGTTTCTTCCCGGTGTCGCGTTCGTGTCTTTCGTGGTTCCATCGTTCGGAGAGTTAAACTGGCAGTCGCTGGCAATCGGCGCGGCCCTGTTTCTGGCCACGTTGACGCTCAGCCTGTTGGCGATCGGCTTCCTGCTGGTTCGCCTGCCGGCGACTTACTTTCTGGACAGCCATCCGCGGGAGTTCTGGCGCGACGGGCACCCGACGCTCCGCCTTCTGGGCCGAGTGGGCAAGAACCTGCTCGGCTTGCTGCTCGTGCTACTGGGTGCCGTGTTGTCGCTGCCCGGCGTACCGGGCCAGGGCCTGCTGACGATTCTGGTGGGGATCGTGTTGCTGGATCTGCCGGGGAAGCGCCGCTTGGAGCGAGCCATTTTGCGGCGACCGGCAATTCTGAGAGGAGTGAACGGGCTGCGAGCGCGTTACGGACGGCCCCCGCTGCAGGTGGACGACAGCAGCGTTGACAAGTAGCCCACGGTGGTGATGGGCCCGCGGCCCTTGTCCAGACGGCCCCTGTCCAGACGGCCCCTGTCCAGACGGCCCCTGTCCAGACGGCCCCTGTCCAGACGGCCCCTGTCCAGACGGCCCCTGTCCAGACGGCCCCTGTCCAGACGGCTACGTGCCACAACCGACGGAAAGCCCCGTGGGTCCGGCCAGGGGTGGATGAGGGGATTCGAACCCCCGACAACTGGAGCCACAATCCAGTGCTCTATCCAACTGAGCTACATCCACCATGCTGCAAACCACGAATTTTACTTGCCTTGCCGCCGCTGGTCAACGGAGACGATTTCGGCCCCAGTTCAGCGTGTGCAGGCAAGATCGGAACTGACAGCGGGCAGCAGGGTTCAACTGCAAGTATTCGGAGCGATCTCGGGAACGAAGTTCGCTCTGCGCTCCGAAACCGCGCACCCTACATTGTCAGGAGGCCGTGCGGAGTGGACAATGTTCCGTGGAAGAGGCATGTTGCAGCCCGCTCGGGGCAGGAGCGGCACACGCTGCGACCACTCGCCCGCGTCACCTGATGCGCGGCCCCCTGGGAAACTCCCTCCTGATTTCTCGCAATTGGAACAGACTCACCCCCGGCGGCGCTGGATTCCATGCGCCAGCCCCGATCTGCTGCCAGGCCGCGAGAGTTCGTGAGAGGCCAACCGGAACAGCGGGAGGATCGGTCGTCCCCATGGCGTTCGACAATCAAGAGGATGAAATCCCTTTCCTGGCAAAGGGTGGCGTGCAGGCCCTGGCGACTTTATTCTCCAAGCACCAGCATCGCCTGCAAAGACTCGTCAAATTTCGGCTCGACCGCCGGCTGTGGGGTCGCGTGGATGTCAGCGACGTACTGCAGGACGCGTTCATGGCGGCCTCGCGGCGGCTGCCCAGCTACTTGAACCAGCCCTCGGTGCCGTTCTACGTCTGGTTCCGGCAAATCACTCTGCAGGTGCTGACCGACATCCATCGTTTTCATCTGGGTGCGAAGATGCGCAGCGCCGGGGTCGAGGTCTCGATCCGGCTCGAACCGCTCACGCAAGCCTCCTCGCTCTCGCTGGCCGCCCATCTGGTCGACAGCTTGACGTCTCCCAGCGGTGCCGTCGAACGGGAAGAGTCACTGCAGGAACTGCGGCGGGCCCTGGACAGCATGGACTCGATGGATCGCGAAGTGTTGGCGCTGCGGCATTTCGAAGAGCTGGGCAACAACGAGGTGGCGCAGATCCTGGGCATTCAGGTCACGGCGGCCAGCATGCGATACGTCCGAGCGTTGAAGCGGCTGCGTGAAATCCTGTCCGTGATCGGAACCGACAACGCCCTGGCCGATAGGAAAAAGCGCCGGCCCGCCACCCCGCCGATCTTGCCCGATTCGCCGGAGCAACCCAGCTTGAGCGACAGCAGCGCGTCAGGTTGCGGAAGCGGCTGAGCAGCCGCCGGGGCCCACGATCAGGGCATCGTTCCAGCCTGCCTGGCGGACTTCGTCCAGCGAGGCCCAGTGGGCGGTGGGGCCGTTGAGCGACTGTCCGCAGTGAGGGCAGGGCAGATCGGGTTGCGGCGGAAACTGCGGCGGTTGGCCCAGATCGCTGGTCTGCCACAAGGCGTCGCATTCATCGCATAGAACCAGCAAATGCCCCTGGCCGCAGCGGCGGAGCCCCAGCAAACCAGCACCGCAGTGGCGACAGTAACCGAGATACAACATCGGGCGGCTCACGGGCGCAGCGGATAGGCGGTAATCACGTTGCGGCCTTCCAACACCAGCCGCACGTGCCGGGTGGCCGGATGCCCCTGGCGGCGTCCAACCTGGCCGCCGACATAGCCCACTCGTCGCTGCAGATCCACCGTGACCACGCTGCGCGGCCCGTCCCGCTCGACGCGCCCCGCTCCTTGCTCCGAGCGGGCGTAGGCCTCGTCGATCAGGGCCACAATCGCCGCCTGATCGCCGTCAAAAACACCGTGTTCACCCGGCCGGTCCGGATCGTCGCGAGCGTGACGCAGTACGTGACGCAGCCGATGCCCCTCGCGGCTGCCGGGGCCGTACAGCAACCCGCCGGGAGACCGCCACACGTCCCCAGGCAGTTCGGTTAGCGCGCCCGCCGCGCTGTCGATCGGACGTTCGACCGGACGTTCCGCCTGCTCGGCGGCACCATCCGGACGTTCGACGCTTGCTGGCGGGCCGGCGTTGGGAGTCTCTGGCCGAACCTGCCCGGTTTCCACCGGTCCGGTCGGCAACATCGGCTTGACGACCAGCCAGGCCAGCAGGACGCCGAACCCCAGCAGCGTCAGTCCAACGGAGCGTCGGCCCGGTCGCATCGCAAACCCTCTTCAGGCGGCCTAGCTCTCGGTCGTGACGGGCGCCGGCTTGGCCGGTCGGCCAACTCCAGCCGCCGCGAACAGTTCGTCCAGAATCTGGCTGGCTCGCTGCACAATATTGTCGCGGGTCATGCCCGACAGGCAGGAGGGATGCGGGGCCAGGGTCACCGGGCCCTCGTACTGCTTGGCTGCCAGCAACCGGACGATGGCCCCATTATCGACCAGCCCTCCAGTCCCCGGCAGCAGGCGTTGTTTTTCGGTCATCTCGCTCCAGTCCACGTCCGGCGGGCCGTCGGCCAGGCGCACCGTCACGATCTGTTCGCCCGACAACTCGTCCAGTTGATCGGTCGCTCCGCCGCCCAGCCGCCAGTTCCAGGTGTCCAGTGCCAGGCCCACGTTCTTGGCGGAAATGGTTTTGAGCAGCGTGAGCAAAGCCTCGGCCTGGTGAATGAACTGGTAGTCATGATCCTTGCGGTAGCGGCTCAAGGCCAGGAAGCCGAGCCCCAAGCGCATCTGATGAGCGGCCAGGATGTCGGCGATTTCGGCGAGCCGTTTGCGGGCCCGCTCGAAGTTTTCGTGATACGGCAGTTCGTCCGAGCCGGGCAGGACGGTCGTGTAACAGCGGCCGGCGTCCAGCGTCGCCACGGTCTCGACGATCTGCGGCAGCAGGGCCAGATCCTTGCGGTAGGCCGCTTCCTCGGCCTGCCAATTGACCGGCAATTCAAAGCTCCCGATTTTCAGCTTCGCGCTGTTCAGGAACCGCCCCGCCTGGTCCGCGCCGCTGGACCGGGCTCGCCTGAGGAAATCGGCCATATCGATTTCCACGCCGCGAAACCCGTAGGTCAAAGCCAACTCAATCAGCTCGCTCTGGCGGCCGGAAACTCCCAGCGCCGTGGGGCTCAGATTCTTGTACATGGATCCTCCTGTTGCGATGCCTCGAGATCACCACCGCCCGCGCGCAATCGCCTGCGCGAGGGGGGAGCGCAAGCGGAACTTTTCGTCAGAGTGACAAATCGCTGAGTATGTCAGATTCCGGCTCGCCTTCAAAGGGGGCCAGCGGACGACTCTTTTCCGGACCGGCCGCCGCGGGTAGGATAAGGATTGCAGCAGACGCTCCGGCCGGCGCCCCGGTCGCTGGTGGTTCGCGCCGCGGACGATGAGTACCGGGCGGAGCAGAGCGGCTTTTCTGGCTGGCAGGGTAGCCGGCAGCGGTGGTTCCATTCCCGGCTCCCTGGGGAGCCGCTCCCAGTCAGCAGGGGTTCATTGCCCAGTTCGCTGGGAAGCGTGGAACTCGACGCGTGAGCGAGGACGAGGACGAGTTGGCGTATGCGGCGCGGCGGGGTTGGTTTGGCGGACCGGATCGGGGCAGCGACGAGAGTTTGGAAAACGGAAAACTGGGGGGCGAATTGGATTCGACCGGGTGAACTGAAGTGTAAGTGGCGTGTCGTGGTTGGTCAGCAGGCCACGTTAAAAGCCGACCAAACTATTACTTGCCGAGGATAGCCTCGCAATGGCGGCCTAGCACAGGCTGCCCTGGCTGCGGAACTTAGTCGGAGAGTTCCAAAAGCCGGTTCGCAAATCCGGATCGCCGCGAGTCATGCCGGGCACGCTTGCGGTTAAAACCTGTTTCTGGCTAGTCGTACGCGGACCCTGTCGCTGGGGGCTTCGGCGGCGAAACTCAAAGCAGCGACTACACACGTAGAAGCTTGCATGGAAGCATCGCGGGACGCGGGTTCAATTCCCGCCGCCTCCACTAAGGCCAATTTGCGATTTTGTCGCAAGTTGGCCTTTTTCTTTGGACTTACGCATACACACTTGTTGAGCGAAGTCGAGTCGGGGCTGGATGTCCCGAACGTCGAAGAAGGGCCGAGGGACTTGGAATTATGATTGACCGCTTCGAGATCATCGATCACAACTCATCTCGCCCCAAGGCGGAACACATCCTGTTCTGCGATGGGACCGGGGGCCGTTCCTTCCGTGTCGAGACCGATCTGGAACTGAGCCACTGGCGACCGAACCGCACGCCTGTCGAGTATCGAGCGGGCACGTCTACGGAAATCTGCTTCCGCTTCTTGGACCATCCCCGACCCGGCTCGTGGACGGCCGCCGTGAACAACCACGTCGATGTGGACGGCATTTTGTCCGTCTACGTCCTCGTCCACAGCGAACACGCGCTCGCTCACCGGAAGTCGATCATCGAAGCCGCCGAAATGGGCGACTTCTGGGGCTGGGGTGAGCCGCCTGCCCAGCGAGTCTTTCAGGGCGTCACGCACCTGATGCAGCGAGGCGGTGACCCGCAGGCGGTCTACGCCGAGGCGTTCCGTCGCATCCCCGGCCTGATCGATGGCAGCGACTCGAATGTTGCTCAGATGGAACACTCGCTGGCCGCACTACGAGAAGGAGTCGAGCTTGTCCAACAGGGCCGCATCGTGCGCCGGGAGATCGACGCTCGGCTCACTCAATACGTCATCCCGTTGCCGGTCGCCGGTGACGATGATGCCCGAGCGTCTTATGTGCCTGAGTTCAACGAGGCGATTTCGCCCAAGGCGCTTCTCTGGCCGCAGGTGCGGGCCTGCTGGGATGCCGAGCGGGTTTGTCTGGTTTCGGTGGAGCGGACCACCGGCTGGTTCCACGATCTCTGGTTCCCCGGCTATCTCTGGGCCGACACCGAGGACAAGTGGCTTGTTCCGGGCGTGACGTACCACGACGGCATGAGCCGGTATGAGATTCAGAATGACCCGCTGATCGCCGCCTTCGTGCAGTTGCAGCAGATGGAATCGGCACCGGGCCGGTGGGCGCTTGGCGGGACGAGCTTGCCGTTCAGCGATGAGCTTCAAGAGCGTTTTCCACTCGTGGGCCGGTTCCTCGACGAAGAGGGACAGGTCAATGCGAGCGGTTTGTCGCCGGATCAGGTGGCAAAGACGCTGGAAGGAGTGTTCGTCTGATGGAGTGGAAAGACTGGTACGACTCGCTGGCCAAGCCGTCATGGACGCCGGAACCGGTCACCATCGGCCTGATCTGGCAGATACTCTACCCGATCATCCTCATCACGTTCGGCTTCGTGTTCGTGCAGGCGATGCGGAAGAAGGTGCCGTGGAAGGTGGCTCTGCCGTTCGCCATCAACCTCGTGGCCAACCTGATCTTCACGCCGATCCAATTCGGTCTGCGGAACCTGCCGCTGGCTTCGGTGGACATCCTGATCGTCTGGGGCACGATCCTCTGGATGATGGTCGCCGTTTGGAAGCACTACAAGTGGGTGGCCGTGGCGCAGGTGCCTTACTTTGTCTGGGTATCGATTGCGACTGTGCTGCAACTGGCGATCACCTGGTGGAACTGGGGCCGATGATTCTGCGACTCTCACAGAAGCTCAACACGAAGCTCAAGGCGGGCAAGCTGACCGACATGCCGCTGGACGAGAACCCGTATGCCGACCGGTCGCGCCACCTCTTCACGGCTGACCGCACGCAGTACATCCTGTTGAGCCATGCGGCGTCCTTGTACTCGTACGAAGTCGATCCACGCGACGTGGGCTTCGGCCTGAACGATCTTCTGCTGTCAGCAATCGCCTCGGAGGAAGATCGAGGCTATGGTCGCCCAAAGGAAGCCTTCCAGCGGCTGTTGGTGGAGAACGAATGAGCGCTGCAATCCGACCCGAAGCCGAGCAAGACCGAGCAGCGGTCTGGAGCGTCAATCAGGCGGCCTTCGAGGGTGACGCCGAAGCGAACCTCGTCGATGCGCTGCGTGACGGCGGCTTCGCCCAGGTGTCGCTCGTGGCCGAGGTGGACGGGGAAATCGTCGGCCACATCCTCTTCAGTCGGGTGGCCATCATTACCAAAGTTGGGCCGGTGGACGCCCTGTCGCTCGCACCGATGGCCGTGCTGCCAAGTCACCAGCGGCAAGGGATCGGCAGCAGGCTCGTGGAAGCGGGATTGGAAGCCTGCCGAGAGTCAGGCCATAGAATCGTGATCGTTCTTGGGCACCCGGAGTTCTACCCGCGGTTCGGGTTCTCATCCGACCTGGCTCGACGACTGGAATCGCCATTCGGCGGCGGTGAGGCTTGGATGGCTCTGGAGCTTGCGCCAAGAGCTTTGGAGGGCCTGGAAGGTCGAGTGGAGTTTTCGCCGCCGTTCGGGGCGATGGAGTAGCAAGCGTTGTGGTCAGCGGTGAATGCTGGCGACGATGAGTGAGCGCACTCGTGCGCTACCGTCTGGCCGAGGCTGCTCGTTCCCACGCCGAAAACGGCATGATGCGGAACTCGCTTCGTCGCGTGGTCGATGCCGTCACGAAGGCCCTCGTCGAATCCAGAGGCATCGGCTCGATTCCGGCCTCAGAGCGACTCCACCAGTTCAAGATTACGCTGCTCGAAGCCCAGCCGCCGAGCTGGCGGATTCAGGTCAAGAACGGCACGCTGGACAAGCTCCACGAACACATCCAGACCGCAAAGGGCTGGCCGAGGGTGACGAAGAAGGACATGAAATCCTCCGTGCTGAGTGGGAAGAAGAGGAACGGATTCGTGACGACGCCAGGATTTTGATGCTCCTGGAATGGGCGAAGGAGTTGTTGCTGGAGCCAAAAGAGCTGTAGCGTGACATGCCATGTGCGTGGAACAGCGTCCTTCGCGAAAGGGCTGCACGATGGAGGTGCTGTTTACTTTGCTCGCCGAACAGACCAAGATAGTCGACGCCGTACAGCGTGTGACCGCTCCAGAAAACCACATTGGGCACGAGCCGCAAATTACCCAGTCGACCATAAAGGTACCTGACACCTTTTTTTGCCTTTTTTTGCTCATGACCGGCAAGCAGCGTACGATAGTGCTCGTGGCGATGATCGCGGTTCTCGCGCTGCTGAACCTGTGCGTGCCGCCGCTGTTCGAGCGAGCGTACTCGGACGCGGCGATGTACGCGGCGTTCGTGCTGGCCGGCGGCCTGGTGAGCCAGGTCTGCGTGCTGGCCACCTGGGCCGCGCTGGGAGCGCAGCCCGCGCCGCTGCGAATCCCGCTTTCGCTGGGCGCCCTGGCGCTGGGAACCTTCGCCTACTTGGCCGGATTGCAATGGATGGACTCCGGCTTGCCGCTCGACGTCGCCATCGTGATCGGCGGCGCGGCACTGCTCGGTTTCCTGGCCATGCAGTGCCCGCTGTGGCTGGTGCGGCTCCGCACGCGGATGCGGATCGACCGCTTTGACGCCCAACCGCTGACGGCCGATCAAGAGAAGGGCCAGTTCGGACTGCGGCACGTGCTGCTCTGGACCACGCTGATCTCCGTCGCCTTGGTAATCGGCAAGGCGGCCATGCCGACCGGTTCGCTGGCCCGTGATACTCCCTGGTTCGAGATCGCATTCGTTCTGCTGATCTGCGGCACGTTTGTGACGCTGCTGGGAATTCCCTGCATCTGGATCGTCCTGGGCGATCGGAAACGGGGACTGTGGCTGGCGATGCTGCTGGCCCTCCTGCTGCTGGGGCCGTTGCTGGTCGTCACGTTCATCCTGGCGGTGGTCGGTGGCGGGACCAGTAGCGAATTCGGACGGATCGTGGCGATCGTGTTCTGCCTGGGGCTGGGAGCCGTCGGTGGAACGCTGGCGATCCTGAGCATCGTCCGAGGACTCGGATATCGACTGCTGGGAATCGAAGACGCCGGCGGCGGCGAAGGGGTCGGCGGCTAGGTGTCGGTTGTCGGTTGTCAGTTGTCAGTAGTCAGTTGTCGGGCCGATCACCTGGTTCTTTGCCGCAAGGCTTCGTAGAACAAGATCGCCGCGGTGACGGAAACATTCAAGCTGTCCGCCCGGCCTCGCATCGGCAGCACGACGCCGGTGATGGACGAATCGCACCACCGCTGGGACGCGCCGGTGGCTTCGCCGCCCAGCACCAGGGCCGTGGGGACGGTCAGGTCGGCGGCAAAGTAGGGCAGGTCCCCGTCGACTCGCGCGACCAGGATCTGCAGCCCCCGCTGGCGCAGCCAATCCAGCGCCTGGTCGCTGCCGGTCACGCACAGCGGCACGCTGAATACGGTGCCCAGGCTGGCTCGAATCGTATTGGGGTTGAACGGGTCCGCCGCCGCGTCGGCCAGGATGACACCGTCGACCCCGGCCGCGTCGGCCGACCGCAGCACGGCCCCCACGTTGCCGGGTTTCTCGATCCCTTCCAGCACGGCGATGAGCGTCGTTTGCCGCGGCTGGAAATCGGCCAGCGAGCAGCCGGGAGTTGCCGCGACCAGCACCACGCCCTCGGCCCGCTCGCCGTAACAGACCTTCTGAAACACCGGGCCGGCCACCTCCCAGCAGTCCGCTCCCCGCTCGAGCAACCGTTGCCTCAGTGCCGCCGCCGCGGGCAGATCCGCGTCGTCCGCCCGGAAAAAAGCCTCCACCGGCCGCACGCCGCCGTCCAGCGCCCGCTCGATCTCCCGCTGCCCGTCGACAATGATCCGCCGCTGCTGCTGCCGCCCGCGCCGGTCCCTGAGCCGAACGGCCTGCTTGATCCGCGGGTTGTGAGGACTGTGAATCATCATCCAGGGAACTCCCGCTGCTGGCCGACCACCGTCGCTCTGGGCTGCTGACGAGTGATAACATGGCTACTGACAACGTAACCGCTCACGGCGCTTCGTCACCGTACGCCGAAGGCGTTCCACAGTCACAGCCCAGGGTCGCCCGCTTCGGGCGCACCCTGGGAGGACGACCGCCTCGAGTCCCTTCTACGCCGAAGGCGTTGCACAAGGCGCCTTGTGGAACGCCTTCGGCGTACAAGAGATATCAAAATCACGGCCACACCCAGGGTGCGCCCGAAGCGGGCGACCCTGGGCTGTGACTGTGGAACGCCTTCGGCGTACAGGAACGCCGAGGACGCACTTGCTACGCTCTAAACTCTGACGACGAAGAAGCTTCAAAGCTACACGATCTCGAAGCGGCGAGGGAGCCAGAAGAGATTTGTGGGCCGAACGATCCGGCGGGATTTGCACCTGCCGCTAGCCAAGCTGGGCGGTGGCCGAGAGCGCTGTTTGACCATCGGGGCCTTGAGCTTCCAGTTCGACCTGGTCGCCGTCGAGCACGCCGACCAGTCGGAACGGCGCCAAGTCAAACAGCGGACCCAGACTGCGGAAACTGAAGGCGCGTATCGGACGATCGGTGTGAGCGCGGATCAGTTCCAGCAGCAGCATGGCCGCGAGCTGGCCGTGAACCACCAGACCCGGATAGCCTTCCTCCGCCATTGCGTACGGCCGGTCGTAGTGGATCCGATGGGCATTGAAGGTTAGGGCCGAAAAGCGAAACAGCAGCCGAGAGTCGGGTGTGATCCACCGCGACCAGGCATCAGGCGGCAGATTGGGCAGGTCCGCCACGTGAGGCACCGCCGCGCTGGACGAGCTCGCCTGGTCGTCACTACCTTTCGCCGCGGCGCTGCCCGGATGGCGATAGACAATCGTTTGTTCTTCCTCCAGGCACAACGCGCCATCCTGCCAGACGCGGTAGCCCACGTTGATAAACGCCAGCGAGCCGCTGCGACCCGCCTTCTGCGTAATGCTCCGAAGCACGGCCTGGCGGCGAGCGGTCTGGCCAAGCCGCAGGGGCCGATGCCACTGCAGCCGCGCGCCGGCGAACATCCGCCGGGGATACGGGATCGGTGGCAGAAAACTCTGCGACGTGCGCAGCGGATGACCGTCCGGCCCCAGCCCGGATTGCGGGGCCTTGGACCAGAAACAGAACCAATGCCAGAGCGGTGGCAGCGTTTGGTTGGTTACGAATCCACTGGGATCCAGATCCAGCATGGCGGCGGCTGCCTGTGCGGTCGCCGGCTGCAGCAACTCTTCCATCTCCTCGGTGCGGCCGATCCACGACGCGAACTCCGCGGCCAACTCTGTCATCATGCGAACCCTGATTCATGCCAGACGGACACCGCTGCCCGCCATGCTTCTCGACCGGAAAACATGCCCGCGCTGCAACTCCGGCCGCGTCTCGCACGGCGGCTCGCAGCGTTACATTAACTCCGCACAATCTCCCGCACCACGTTGCCGCCCACATCGGTCAGCCGGTAGTCGCGGCCCTGGAAGCGATAGGTCAGCCGGCGATGGTCGATGCCCAGCAGGTGTAGCAACGTGGCATTCAGGTCGTGGACGTGGACCGGGTTGTGCACCACGTTGAACGAGAAGTCGTCCGTCTCGCCGTGGACCAGTCCGCCGCGGATGCCGCCGCCGGCCAGCCAGACCGTGAAGGAGCGTCCGTGGTGGTCGCGCCCGTGGTTGGCCGCATCCAGTTTGCCCTGCGAGTAGACGGTCCGCCCGAATTCTCCGCCCCAGACGATCAGCGTGTCGTCCAGCAGACCGCGCTGCCGGAGATCCCGAATCAGCGCCGCGCACGGCTGATCGACGTCGCCGCATTGCAAACGCAGGTCGCTGGGCAGATTGTAGTGCTGGTCCCAGCCGCGATGATACAACTGAATAAAGCGCACGCCGCGCTCGGCCATCCGCCGAGCCAGCAGGCAGTTGGCGGCGAACGTGCCGGGCTGCCGCGCCGCGGGTCCGTAGGCGTCGAACGTGGCCTCGGTCTCGTCGCTCAGGTCCGTCAGGCTGGGGACCGAGGCCTGCATGCGGAACGCCATTTCGTACTGTGCGATGCGCGTGGCGATTTCCGGATCCAGTTCCCGCTGGGCGGCCAGGCCGTTGAGCCGAGCGAGCGCATCCAACTGGTCGCGGCGCATCGCGCCAGACACATCGGGCGGGTTGGCCAGGTACAGCACCGGGTCGCCGCTGGCTCGCAGAGCGACTCCCTGGTGGCTGGAGGGCAGGAAGCCGGCGCCCCACAGCCGAGCGTACAGCGGGTCGGCGGGGCGGGCGGCGCTGCCGCGCGACACCAGCACGACGAACGCCGGCAAATCCTCCGTCTCGCTGCCCAGGCCGTAACTGGCCCAGGCTCCGAAGCTGGGTCGTCCCGGCTGCTGGTGCCCGGTCTGCAACAGCGTCACGGCCGGATCGTGGTTGATCGCCTCGGTGTGCAGCGAGCGGACAATGCACAGCTCGTCCACCACGCCGGCCGTGTGCGGCAGCAGCTCGCTGATCCATGACCCGCTCTGGCCATGCTGCTGGAAACCGAACAGCGACGCCGCGACCGGTTTTGACGCCTGGTCGCTGGTCATGCCGGTCAGCCGCTGCGTGCCGCGCACCTGGGCGGGCAACTCCTGGCCGTGCAGCCGGCGCAGTTGCGGCTTGTAATCCAGCAAATCCAGTTGCGACGGCCCGCCGTGCATGAACAGCCAGATCACGCGCCGAGCGCGGGGTGCCAGCGGTGCGTTCGGAGGACCATGCGCGCCGGCGCTGGCCGACAACAACGTGGCCAGCGCCGCGCCCGCCAGGTTCCCGCTCAGGGTGTGCAGTAATTGCCGCCGGTTCATCGTCGTGTGAGTGTTTCGTCCAGGTTCAGGATGGTGTGGGCCACCAGGGTCCAGGCCGCCAGGAGGCTGCTCTTGTCGGCCGTGCGGTGCCTGGCGAGCAAATCCAGCAACACCTGCGACTCCGCGGCATCTGGCCGGCGCGAGACGACGCGGCGGAACAGAGTCTGCAATCGTACTTCGTCGGAAGTGGATTCCGCCAACGCGTCGCGGGCCAGCTCGCGAGCCGCCGCGTGGAAAGTGACGTCGTTCAGCGTGACCAGCGCCTGCAGCGGCGTGTTGGTTCGCGAACGGCCGACCGCGCACTTCTCGCGCGTGGGAGCGTCGAACAGCAGCAGGGCAGGGGGCGGCGCTTGCCGCTTCCAATACGTATAGAGGCTGCGCCGCCAGAGACCTTCGCCCGTGTCGGGCACGTACGACTCCTCGGCATTGTACGAGACGTCTTCCCACAGGCCCGCGGGTTGATACGGCTTGACGCTGGGACCGCCGATCCGCGGCACGAGCAGTCCGGAGACGGCCAGCGCCTGGTCGCGCAGCAGTTCGGCCGGCAGCCGGAAGCGGGCTCCGCGAGCCAGCAGCCGGTTGTCCGGGTCGCGTTCCGGCAGTTCGGCCGTGGCCCGTGACGATTGGCGGTACGTGGCGCTGCCGACAATCAGCCTCAGCAGATCCTTCGTGTCCCAGCCGCGTTCCACCAGCCGCACGGCCAGCGCGTCGAGCAACTCGGGATGCGTGGGCAGCTCGCCTTGCGTGCCGAAATCGTTGGGCGTCCGCACCAGGCCTTCGCCAAAACAGAGCTGCCACAGGCGGTTGACGGCGACGCGGGCCGCGAGCGGATGTTCGGGCGATACCAGCCAGCGGGCCAGCGCCAGGCGATCGCGGTCACCGTCGGCCGGCAGCGGCGGAAAGATGGCCGGCACGCCGGCCTGGACCTCCTCGGCCGGTTGATCGTACTGCCCGCGGACCAGGATCCGGGTCGAGCGCCTTTCAGTCCTCTCCTGCATGACCAGCGTGGCGGGAACCGCCGCCTCGGCCGTTCGCAGCCGCTGGTCGGCCTGCTGCCAGCGCTGCCAGGCGTCGCGAGTTTCCGGCGGCGCGTGGCGGCGGAGGTAGTAATCGCGCAGCCACTGCCGCTCGCCGGTTGTCCGTTCGCCGGATGGTTGTGCCACGAGGCCGCGCAGCCGCTGACTGTCTGCCCAGCCCGTGGACTGTTCACCGGAGACCGCCCGCGGCAGCAGGCAGAACTCGTCCAGCAACCCCTCGTAGCCCAGGCCCGCATCGCGGCGGCCGATCCGCAGCGGTTCGTCCGACTGCACGCTGCCGGTCAGCGTGTCGCGCTGGATGTCGAGCGTCGCCGGGTGGCCGTCGATCGTCAGGCGCAGCCCGGCCCCTTGCCGGCTGCCGTCGTACGCCAGCAGCACGTGGTGCCAGTCGCCGCTGGGCAGCGCGTCGCGCGAGGTGGCAACGATCTCGTCCGCTCCCCAGCGGTGCACCAGGTGGACCCGCAGGCGGCCTTTCTGCCACAGCAGCTCGACGCCGCGCCGCCGGCCTTGCGGTTCGATCCGCGACCAGAGACAGCCCAGCGAACCGGTCGGCCTGGTCCACAGCGAGACGCTCCAGGGTTGATCGGCATCCCACGGCGAGGACAGTTCGACGTGCGAGCTGCCGTCGAACCGCGCCGCCTGGCCCGCGATGCCCCGCTCGCGCGCCAGCGGCGCCGGGACTTCGTGGCCTGCTTCGACCGAGTTTTCAAAGTCGTATCTGACGATCGCGTCGTCGGCTAACGGCGGCAGGCCGCGCAGTGCGCCGGGTTCCCACGCGGCGATCTGCTGGTCGAGCGTCGCGGTAGCCGCCCGATACGCTCGTTCGGCGGCCTCCAGCTCCGCCCGCCGCTGCCGCACAAGCTGCTCCTGCGCTGGCGTGGGCACCTCGAACGTGGGAGGCGGGTTGTCGCGGGTGACGAGTCCCCCTTCGACGCTGTGATTGAAGAAGGCGAACAACTGGTAGTATTCCCGCTGCGAGACGGGATCGAACTTGTGGTCGTGACACTGGGCACAGCCGATGGTCATGCCCAGCCAGACGGTGCCGGTCGTCTCGACGCGGTCGTTCACGGCTTCCACCCGGTACTCTTCATCGATGGTGCCCGTTTCGTTGTTGGCCATCGAGTTGCGATGGAAGCCGGTCGCCACGCGGTCGGCGCGGGTGGCGCCGGGCAGCAGGTCGCCAGCCAGTTGCTGGATGGTGAAGCGGTCGAACGGCAGGTTGGCGTTCAGTGCCTGCAGGACCCAGTCGCGCCAGGGCCAGGCCTGCCGTGGCTTGTCGCCGAAGTAGCCGTTGGTATCGGCGTAGCGAGCGGCATCCAGCCAGACCGCGGCCAGGCGCTCGCCGAAGTGCGGCGAGCTGAGTAGCCGTTCCACCTCGCGCAGATACGCTGGTTCGGGGTCGGCGGCGTACGCTTGTTCGAAGTGGTCGAGTTGTGCGGGCGTGGGCGGCAGGCCGGTCAGGTCCAGCGATAAGCGTCGCAGCAAGCGAGAGGGTTCAGCCGGCGGACTGGGTGGCAGGCCCGCTTGCTCCAGCCGGTTCAGCACGTACAGATCGACCATGTTTCGCGGCCAGTCGCGTTGTCGTACGTGCGGTGGAGCCGCGGCTCTGGGCCGATCGAATGCCCAGTGGCGGGCGTACGGGGCGCCGGCCGCGATCCAGCGGCGGAGCGTTTCCACTTCGGCCGGTGCCAGGGGCGAGCCCTCGTCGGGCGGCGGCATGCGCTGGTCGGGATCGTCGCTGGTCACGCGCCGGATCAGCTCGCTGGTGTCGGGCCGCCGAGGAACGATTGCCGCCTCGCCGGAATCGGCCGCGCGGGTCGCATCTTCGGCCGTATCGAGCCGCAGGCCGGCTTGCCGGGCGGCCGCATCGGGACCATGGCAGCGAAAGCAGCGGTCGGCCAGCAGCGGCCGGACTTCGCGTTGGAAGTCGACGCCACCCG
>JAGFJK010000152.1 GCA_024102795.1 Pirellulaceae bacterium | reverse complement strand
GACGCGCGACGACGCTCGAACTTGTTGCCAGAACTGGCGATAGAACGCGAAAAGGCCGACGTCTCGGGACGCCGGCCTTTCGTATAACCTGATGGTAGCTGGATTTCGCTACCGTCAAAACAAGTTGCAGGGGCCGCACTCCGGTCGAACGGTCTCGGAAACCCCGGTAATCATTCACGCTTCATTACCCAAAAGTCTCGCCGCGAAAACCCACGGTGGGTTATTTGGCCCGTCATTTTACTCCCGCCCGCTAGCGCGGCGTCAACCAGCTGGGGTCGCGTTCGGGATCGTAGCGGAACGTCAGGCCGGACGAAATGGAATTCTGAAGGTGCCGACCGAGGATGGCGTGCTCGTTGCGAATGCTGTCGATGGCTCGGCTGACCGCCATTGAGACCGCCTTGCGAACTTTCTCTGCATCGGTGCGTTCCCGCTTCTTGCCGCCGAGGCCGGTCGCCCTGGCGATCTCTGTGCCAAAGGCCTCCAACTCTGCCTGGACCTTGGCAATACCTCCCAGATCGTTGCTGCTCTCGGCCTCTTCCAGTTCCTCTTGTAACTCCGAGTATCGCTGTTTGTACTTTGCCATCGCTTGATCGTCGAGCAGAGACCCCGACGTGCCGGACGTGATGCGGGGGTCGATGCCCGCCACGACGGCAAGCAACGATACGGCGGGGACATCGTGGCCGGCGTCGGCCAGGAGCCGGGCAAGATATGCCAGGCCGCGAGCGTCCTGCATCAGGATCATTTCGCGCTCGTACTTGATCACCCAAATCTGCCCCAGGCGTCGAAAGACACTCGAATGCTGGTCGAGTTCCCGAAGTGCCTGTTCGATATCCGCGGTCGGCACCGCCGGTTTCGGCCTGGCGAGCGTCTCCGCAGTCATGCGGTAGATTCGGATCACCGGCGCTCGCCGGCGAAGGATTCGGCCGCAACTGGAGCAATCGAAATCGTCCCCGTCGTCCCAAGCCTCGCGAAGCTCGCTGGCGAGCATCAGGTTCTGGCACCGCTCGCACTCAACCATCTCCTGGGCGAGCAGCACGTCTTGATCGGCCAGAAGATCGAAGATGGCGACTACCTGGTTGGCGTCACATGCCAGGCGGCATGCGAAGTCCGCCGGGCGCAATGGGGCAGCCGTGAAGATGGTCGCGAGCATTTCATCGACCCGCTCCATCGTCGCCTGCAAATCCCGGTTCTCACGCGCAATGGCTTCGGATTCGTGAAAGTACATAGCGCACCGTCTCCTCGTCGTTCGGCGTCGGGAAGTTGATTCGGTTCTTGAACCCCACCAAGATCACATGGATATCGGACTCAAACGGACACGGGGCCGGGCCTGCGCCGTTGGTCGGAATCCAATAGAAGTTGCCGAGGTGCCCAATCCCCGATTTGCGGATCGCGCTGAGCGCGGCGTCGATGGTGGCTTCGCCGAGCAGCGGATCGGCCGCCGAAGCACTCTTGCCCCCGAACCGCCGGCCCTGCAACGTGCGATAGTCGATCCCATGCGAGCGCGTTTCGCCCGTGCCCGACTCTTCCAGTGCGTGCAACTGGGTAATCGGCGGGCGCAAGTCGCAGGGCGTAAACAGCGACCGATCAAGCCAGCCTTCGATCAGTTCAAAAAACTCGTCCGCCACGTCGGCGTAGTCAAAGCCCGTCGGGAGTTGAGATATCTGCAAAAAGGCGGTGTTGGCGGCCAAGTCCCATTCAAATGCCACGAGGCTGCGCGTCACGCGATGCACGAACGCGCGGAGCTCCACGTCTTCCCCTTCTTCGGTTGTCGAGGAGTCGTCGTAATCGGCATCGCGTTCCCACCAGTCGCGCCGCTTGATCGCCGTGACCCGCAGATGGCGCGAGTCGTGCTGGATCGAGGACACCTTCATCTTGTCGGGCAGGGCGAGCGGTAGGTTGGCGTTCAAGTATTTCGCAAGCCGGTGCTTCTTGAGCAGCGTCGCCATCCAGTCTGGTTTGCGCCAGTTGGCAATCGACGACGCCGGCCCTTTGAAGAGATAGACGTGCTGTTTGCCCCAAGGAATCACACTGTCCAGGAACTCCACGATCTGTTGAAGCGACAGGGAGTCATCCTCCAACGCCACTTCGATGCGTTCTCGAAGCTCTTCCTTCGTTCCCGATTTCGCCAGGCCGGCGCTGGCGAGAAAGTCGCCGATCTGCTTCTTCTTCAGCGTCAGCAGATCGGTAACGATGAGTGCCTGTTCTTCCTCGGTGAATTTCGCGGATTTCGTTCTTGTGGCCATCGTCGGCCTCCCGTAGTTGGGGCGTGTCCGTTCGCTGAACAGTAAACGCCAGGTTGAAAAAAATGCCGTTCACTCGAACAGCGTTGGTTCCTTCTTGCGGAGCAGCAGGTGCATGCCTTCCAGCCGAATGCGCATCGCGTCGGGGGAAACCTCGAACGTCTCGGCAAGCGGCCGGCAGGCATGCTCAAACAACATATTAGCTTCTGCGTCGTCGCCAGACTTGAACCCGCCGCGGCGCAAGACCTCGGCCGTCAGAATCTGCTGCCGGCGGGCTTGCAAGTCATTTAGGTAGATCGGGTCCATGCTGCCGCGCTGCTCGTGCCAGGCCCTTTTTACCATTTCGCGCGGCATCAGGAGGCAGGCGGCAAAGCGGTTGGCTTGCACTTCCTTGGGGTCGCTATCGTGCGAGCGAAGTACGTGATCGGGCCGGGAGGGCGCACCCGTTATGAGCGGACGCTCGTTCGCGCGGCGCAGATACAGGTGCCGGTGCAAGCGCCAGTGCCCGAGCTCGT
Source organism: Pirellulaceae bacterium (assembly GCA_024102795.1). Taxonomy (GTDB): domain Bacteria; phylum Planctomycetota; class Planctomycetia; order Pirellulales; family Pirellulaceae; genus JAGFJK01. The sequence continues at coordinate 36,074 of JAGFJK010000152.1, read as the reverse complement.
GAGCGAGCGTGAAGCGGTAGCGACCGCGCATCGAAGGAAATTCCTCGGGCACCAGGCTCTGCTCGATGGCAATCCGCTTGTCGTTGAAGTAGATCGCCCCCAAAACATCCCCTTCGGGAAACTCCGTGCGCAAGTCCCGTAGCTCGACGGCAATCTTGAGGTATTCCTCCACGATGTCGTCAATCGGAATGGGCGGCGCGGTGACGACGCCGTGATCGCGACCGTACTCGGCAAGCAGAAGGGCGGCTTCGTCTTCAAACTCCTGCTTCTGCATGTAGCGCGGCGTCCGGTCGGAACTGGCGTGTCGCTTGGCCATGTTGTCAGTCCCCTTCCTTCTTCATGCGCTCGGCGGTTTCTCGCAGTTTACGCAATTGCTCGGCCGTCATCCCCCGCACCGCGCGGAGCAGGTCGGGAACCTCGGTCGGTTCCTCGTTGATGATTTCCGGCAGTTCCTCAGCCACCCGCCCGGCGAGCGCGTTCAACTCGTCTTCATTCTCGCCCAGGATTTCCGCCATCCGTTTGACGCGATCGGCGGTGGGCGGATCGACGTTCATCTGCTCGACCTGCGAAAGGTACGTGGGGCTGATGCCGACCATCTGCGCGAACTTCCGCAGGCTGAGTCCCTTGTTCATTCGCTTCTCGCGCAGCACTTGCCCAAAGGCCTTTCCACGGCTTTTGGTCATACGTTGCTTCCTTCCCCGTTTCGCGTGGCCACCTCGAAGCGAGCCATTCGCGAGCGGATCGCCGAGGTTTGGCGCTGAAGGGTCGCGGCAATTTCGCTCGCCGACTTACCAGCGGCCATGAGTTGCTTGAGCTGGGCGTCTTCTGCGTCGGACCACGGCAGGTACGCCCGCGGATGTTCCGCGCGGACCTCTTCCATCGAATACGACGGCCGGTCCGCTTCCTCGCAAACCCGCAGCGCCGAGGCGGCGGCCGCGAAGATGTCGAGGTACGTGCAACCGATCCCATCGACGATTTGGTGGTACGACCGCCCCTCGGCAATCAACCCCAGAATCTGGACGGCCTTCTCGTCAAGCAAGACTTTATCGTTGCGAGGCATTACAACGCTCCTCGAAAGGCGCGGTCAAGGATCGAAGGAAGCAGAGCATCGCATGCCGCCGCCGCATGACTTTTAAGTGGTTCTGATTCGGCTAAGCGCGACAGAATCCGCGCCGCCCTCCTTTGGTCATCAATCTCTGGCATTGGAAGTTCCAGGGTAAGGAATCGTTCTGGCCGAGTTCGCTCCCGCCGCGCTCCTTGGCCATGCGTGGCCTTCTGAAGCAAATGCCGAAACCATGCTGAGCGAACTACGGTGTCGAGATATAGAGGGTCGCAGGCACCTTTGATGCAGCGAAATGTTCGGTACTCAGGCGACGCGAAATACCTTGCTAGTTCATCGGGACAAACGGCGATCGCGCCTTCCCATCCCTTCACCTGACTAAGGACCAGCATCCCGGCATCGAGCCTATTGAAGTGCCGATACGTCGTATCCGTTCCGGCAAGCGCGGGCTTCGGAAACAATCCGCCGCCGAACCCTTTGATTCCCACCTGTGGATATTGCTCCGACGCCTCAACTGGGACGCGCTCTTCGTGAAGCTCAACGAGTAAGTCCATCCGTACTCGCCGGTCTTTCGATAGGGATGCATGGAGGCTGGCCGCGAGCGCATCGATGTCAGCATTCATCCTTCGCCGCTGCTCTTGTGCTTCCTCGATCTTGGCGGCAAGGTGGTCGATGCGGGCCACGATCCGCTGTTGCTCCTCCAGCGACGGAAGGGGGATCGTGATGGTGAGGAACTTCTCCGGCCGAATGCGGTTCTTGCCGCTCGTCCCTTGCGAAAGCATATCGCACTTCACCCACAGATCCCTAGTCTTTGAATACCAATGCATCCATCGGGGCAGAATTCGGTCGCCGCGAAACTCGAACGTAGGGAATTCATTGGAGCCGCAACACCCGGCGACATCTGGCGTCACAACGCCTACCGAGCCATGACGGACCCAAATCTTGTTGATGATCAGATCGTTCTCACGCACCTCATTCAGCGCCGTTGCCGCCGTCTGGCTTCCGTCAATCGTCTGGCGCTCATAGGCACCCTGCCCCCACCACTTCACACCTAGCGTGCGATAGTTCTTTCCCGGTTCGACCGCGATAGAACGCTGTACGGGCACAGCGACTTCAGAAAGCGGAACTTCAGGCCATCCGTTGCTGCTCATGCGCCGGCCCCCACGAGTTCGGCCTTGATCTCTTCCATGATCTCGATGATCCGCCGCTCTTTGGTGAGGATGTCCTCGGCCAATTGTTCGGGTGGCAGGTGTTCAAGCGCCTCGGCGCTTTTGGGATTCTTCAGGTCGAGATTGCAGGAGACGAGCGAACCCGACCCGTCGTACTTCAAGACATCCGCAGCCGCCACGCGCCAGGCGTGGTCGTTCTCCTTGCGGCGCTTGGCGTTGAACCACTTGATGCAGTCGGCGAATTCGTCGAACCCAAGCGGCTTGGTTTTGCTGTAGTTCTTGCGCCCCTCAGGAAGCGGCAGCTCGTAGTACCAGATATCCTTCGTCGCGGCCGACCGGTCGAAGAAGAGCAGGTTCGTGGGGATCGCCGTATAGGGGGCGAACACGCCATTGGGAAGCCGCACAATCGTGTGCAGGTTGTACTCCTTCAGCAGTTCCTCTTTGATGCGCGCCGCCACGCCGTCGCCGAAGAGCGTGCCGTTGGGCACGACGATGGCCGCGCGGCCGCCGGTCGGTGAGGCGGCGCTCGGCTTGCGCAGTCGGCGCATGATGAGCTGCAAGAACAGCAAGGCCGTTTCGCTGGTTTGCTTGTCGGCCGGGAAATTGCCGCGAATGCCTGCCTCTTCCTCGCCACCGAAGGGCGGGTTGGTGAGGATCACGCCCACGCGATCCTTCTCACCAAGCTCCGTGATCTTCACGGCCAGGCTGTTGCCGTACTCGATGGCCGGCGCGTCGAGCCCGTGCAACAGCAGGTTCATTTGCGCCAGCATGTAGGGGAGCGGCTTGGCTTCGCCGCCGCGAATGCTCCCCTCCTGAAGCAGCTTGCGATCTTGGGCCTTGCTGCACTGCTTTTCCAGATGCGCGAACGCCTCGGCCAAGAAGCCGCCGGTGCCGCAGGCCGGATCGAGCACCACTTCGCCGAGCGTGGGATTGGTCACCGCGACCATGAATTGGATAACGGGGCGGGGAGTATAGAACTCGCCCGAATCGCCAGCGGCGTCGCGCATTTCGCGGAGCATCGACTCGTACAGCCGGGCCAGCGTGTGAATTTCCTCCGTCGAATCGAAATGGATGCCATCGACGAGGTTGATTACGTCGCGCAGCAGATAGCCGGAGAGCATGCGGTTGTTCACGCCCTCGAACACGGTGGCGATCACATCCCGCCGGCGATCTCCATTGGTCGATTGCAGCCCGCGCAGGTATGCCAGCAAGCCAGGCCCGCGTTTACCGTCGGGGCGAACGGCTTCTTCCTGATTGATGAAAGCGATCAACTCGTCGCCGGTGATGCCGTCCTTGGTCGCCGCCCAATCGCGCCAGCGGTACGGCGCTTCCACGGCCGGCTTGTACTTCTTGCCGCCGATGCCCGCGCGAGCTTCTTCCAGCTTCTCGCGGTCGTCGAGGAACTTCAGGAACATGATCCAGGTGAGCAAGGGGAGGCGATCCAGGTCACCGTTGAGCCCCTTGTCCTTCCGCATGATGTCCCGCGCGGATTTGATGAGCGCTGCCAATTGCTGTGCCGTCGTTTTGGGCTGTTCAGACTTCTTGGGTTTGTTAGGTTTCGCCGCAGCCGTCTTGGCTTTCTTCTTGGCCATCTTGGTCTCGTTGCACCTGAGGGAGTATTCAAATCGACCGCGCTAGGCGGCCGCATACAAAAGGGTTTGAAGCTGGATGATCGCCTGCCGCAACTGATCGACCCCGCCGAAACGGTTGGCAATCTCGATCACGTTGCCATGCTCGCTGATCGGGGGCACTTCCAGCACGTCGGGAATGACGAACTGCGCCGTGCCGTGTTCGGTGTACTTGTCGAGCAACTCGTCGAGGATCTGCCGGGCGTCGGGGCCGAACTGGTCGAAAAAGTCTTGGCGATCGGTGCGCAGCCGCTGCGCCCTCTCGCGCCGCGTGCGCAAGGGAGCGTTGAACGCCAGGTGACAGATCAGGTCGAGTGGATCGGCGTCGGGCTGGTTGGCGGATTCGGCCAGGTGGTCGAAGTCGATGCCGCGCTCCTCGAGCCGCTCGATGATGTCGCTGCGCCTTTCGGGGTTCGCCCACTCGTCGCGCAGTTCGGCCGCGTTGCGGTAGAGCGTGCGAACCTTGTCGGCCGTGTAATCGGTGAATTGAACGACGCGGAGTTGGTTGCCGTCGGGATCGAGTTCGTAAACGAGGTGGGCGGCGATCTCCACGTGCCCGCCATCGACGTAAAACTTGCGGCGAGGTTCGTCCGGCCCATCGGGCGGCAGCGGCTCGGGGGTATCGCCCTCTTCCGGCTCTGGCTCCGGCGTAACATCCGTTTCCTCACCGGTCGGTTCCCCATCCTCGTCGATGACCACCTCGGTTTCGCGTGTGGGATCGCCATCGAACTCTGGGTCGGCGAATAGCCGCGTCGCCGAGCCGGTGTAATCGAGGATGCTGAAGAACAGCTTGCCGTAGTCGTCGCGCACTCGCGTGCCGCGACCGATGATCTGCTTGAACTCGGTCATCGAGTTGATGACCCGCAGCAGCACAATATTCTGCACCGTCGGAGCATCGACGCCGGTGGTGAGCATTTGTGACGTGGTAAGAATCACCGGCGTGCGGCGTTCCAGGTCTTGGAAGTTGCTGAGATGTCCAACTCCCGCGTCACCCTGGTTCGACGTTACCTGGCAGACGTAATCGGGATAGTCGCGGACCAGATCGGCGTTCCGATTGTTCAGCGCCCGCCGCATTTCGTCGGCGTGCTCCTGATCGACGCAGAACACGATGGTCTTGGCGAAGCGATCGGTGCGCCGCATGTATTGGGTCAAGTGGTGCGCGACGGCTTCGGTTCGGGCCTTCAACGAAACGACCCGCTCGAACTCGCCCGTATGATATTCCTCGTCGGGAATCTGCCGGCCGTAACGATCCAGGTCGCCCTGGCTGGGTCGCCAGCCCACCGCGTCCCAGGTGGTCACAATGCGGTGGACGCGATAGGGCGCAAGGAACCCGTCTTCAATGCCTTGCCGCAGGCTGTAAGTGTAAATTGGATCGCCGAAGTAGTTGTAGGTGTCGGCGTTGTCCTGGCGACGCGGCGTGGCGGTCATGCCGATCTGAAACGCCGGCTGAAAGTAATCGAGTATCTCCCGCCAGTTGCTATCGTCGCGGGCGCTGCCGCGATGGCACTCGTCCACGATGATTAGGTCGAAGAAATCGGGCGCGAACTCGCGGTAGAGGCCAGGGCGATTCACATCGCTGGCAATCGACTGGTAGATGGCGAAGTACATCTCTCGGCTTTGAATCGCCCTGCCGCCGGCGATCTTCCAGCGCGCGTCGCCAAAGGGAGCGAAGGTCTTGGCCATCGGGTCATCGACCAGAATATTGCGGTCGGCCAAGTAGAGAATGCGGGGCCGGCGGTGCTCGCCCGTGCGGTTCCAGCGAGAGTTCCAGAGTTTCCAGCAGATCTGAAACGCGACGACCGTCTTGCCCGTGCCGGTGGCCATCGTGAGCAGAATACGCGGGTTGCCTTGCGCGACGGCCTGCACGGCGCGGTTGATCGCGATCTCTTGGTAATAACGAGGCGACTTGCCACTGAGGTGATAGGCCGGCGACAACAATCGTTCGGCGGCATCGGAGGTGAGCGACTGATCGGCCGTGAGCCTCGCCCACAACTCAGCGGGCGTCGGAAACGCAGATATCTCCCGCTCCAGTCCGGTCGTATAGTCGAATTCAACGATGCCGTGCCCGTTGGTCGCATAAGCAAACTTGAGACCCAGGATTTCGGCGTAGTCCTTGGCCTGCTGGAGCCCCTCGCCGGGCGTGGCGTAGGTCGGCTTGGCTTCCACGACGGCGATGGCGAAGTCGGGACGAAAGCGGAGGATGTAGTCGGCCCGCTTGCCTGGACGCCGGCGACTGCGCTGGCCGGCGACGATGATCCGCCCATCGGTGAAGGTCACCTGCTCGTTGATGCGATACGGATCGTTATCCCACCCGGCGGCTTGCAGCCGGGGGACAACATATCGTCGGCAGGTGTCGGCTTCGTTGGGCATGTTCGCCCCTTGGCAATGACTTGTGTTTCGCACGCCCTCCTGGCGGCGCTCGCGTAAACTAAACGCCGAACACTCCTGAGAATCATAACCCCGCAGTCATGCTCGCACAAGCTGCGACGCCAATCGCAGCGTAACATGATGATATTTCTAGCGTTGCGTCATATCGCTACCAGCCGCCGACTTCCTTCCAGGTCTCTTCCGCCAAGTCCTCGGCCCAGTCCGGCCATTGGTCATCGAGACTATCAAGTACTTCGACGCCGATCTGCTCCTGAATGTCCAGAAGCTCGCTGACCCTTCGATCCAGCGGCGGTACTGACTGCGGCGCTGAGGCCTGATCGGCAACTCGCTTTGCAAGCTCCGTGACCGAATCCTGGAGAGTGCGAAATGCCCAGGGGGACCGGTAGCGAACTGCATCTTTGTCGGCGTCGCTCAGGTCTGCGGCAATCCCACGACTGACTGCCTCATAGATGATGGGAAACGGCAGGCGACCAGGCTCGATGACGCAGATTCCCCATAGGATGGCGAACCTTCGGCAATCGTCGCGTATGTTGCCGCCCGACAGCAAGAAGCGACGTAGCGGCATCTTTGCCGTTAGCGCGTCGCCTCCATGAAGAAAATCCAGCGCCTTGCCGTTGAAGATCAGAAGCTCGTTCTTCTCGAGCGGTGTGCTGAGGTGCTTTAGCTCCCACATCGTCGAGGCCGATATGCCGCGCGACGCCCCATCCACTTCATGGTTGAAGCCGGACGCGCTTCGTCGCCCACCGAGCGTTCGAGCGCCCGCCCGCTCGGACAAGCTTACCTTGCGACGCTCGCAGATCGTATAGAAGAGTTTTTCAAAGTTTCGACCGCGATCCGGCCCAGTGCCGCTCAGCCCACCGACCTCAACAACCGCGTGTGCGCGCAGTAGTACGTCAAGCAGATTCGCTGGCAACGACGGCTTGAAGTCGTTTGATCGAGGTTGCGTCCACCACATTGCGGGCTCCTACGCAAGCCGATCATCGCCACTTCCAGTCGCCGGTTCGATGGTCCGAGCGTCCGCGCTAAGCCGTTCGAGCTTGGGCACGACGAAGGCCTCGTCGAGAACGTCCTCGCGATTCGTGTTCCCCAACTGCAACAAGTCATGAAGCACACGTAGAAACCAGCGCGGCCTCGGCCGAGTCGCTTCCCACACCTTGCGGAGGCCGCCTTCGGTAAACGGGCTAATTCCACCCTCGGGCCGCGACGCGACGAATGCCTCGTGATTGAGGCAGCGTTCTGCGAGCAACTTCGCCGACTCAAAGGTTTCCAGTCCCTTCAACACGACCACATACGGTGCGTTCAGCGGATCGTCCCATTCGAGCGAACGCATGTCCTCATGGAGCCAGGCATCGCGCAGGCGCTCGTAAGCGTCAGGGTGAAACTGAAACACGAAGGAGCCGGTCGAAGCAAATGGCTCTGTCTCGATCAGAGCGTCTCGAATGATTTTCACGTTCTTCTGCAGTTTGGCGGTGCCGGCGCTTGCCGTGAAGTCCTCGACTTGGTCGATGAAGAAAGTGATGTGCTTGATGCCTGCCAACTCCGCAAAGGCGACAAACAGTTGCAGGTACTTCAATCCGTTTCGGTCGTGATGCCAAGTTCCCACATCGTCGGCCAGGAACCTTTGCAACGCCTCGCTATCATCCGAAGCGAGATGAAACAGGTAGTCTTCGAGCAGGTTGCGAATGTCGATTGCGCCGGCCAATTTGCGAAATCGCTCGCGGATGGCCTCAACGATGGCATCAGCTTCATTTCCCTCGGTTGCCTTTCCCTCGGCGACGAGTTTGGCTGCGGCGAGTTCCCGCAGACATTGATGAACGCTCTGGCCACGCTCATGTTCGCTACGCAACATGAAGCGGGTAAGGTGAAACGCCGCAGCGTCCATACTTGCGATGCCGCCCTGAGCCTTGACGTTGAACGAGACGTAGCTGGCCAGAATTGGATTCTCGTCAGCATCCTCTGGCGAGACACCGAGGTCGATGAGCGTCTGGCGACCGAAGTCCCGATTGATGAGCTTCGCCTCTTCGCCCATTAAGGTCGATTTGCCGAAGCCGCGCGCCTCAGGGTCGCCGGGCACTACGGACCATACTGCGCCGATCAACGGCTGGCCGTTCTCGAGCGGAGCAAGGACGAACTTTCGCAAGAATTCGGTTCGCTCCGTCCTGAACATCTCAGGAACGTACACGCGCTGTGTATCTTCGCCGTAGGTCGCGTTGCCAGGGAACGGGTTCTGATTGAGACCGTACTTCGTTTGCAGAAATGACTTGATGGCCATGTTGGTTCATGCTCCCCTTGTTGACTTGAGTTTGAGCCTGCCGATCCGTCGGCCTCCGACTTCGACATAAGCCTCGCCTTGCGGCGGCGGCGTGAACGGTAGTTCGGTGTAGACGACAGGATCTGCCGCTTCTCCAGCGGAAATGATGTCTTTCAGGCAGGTTGCAAAGACGGGAGGTTGAACCCGCAATTCAACGCAAACGATTGCACGCAGCGCATAGGCGTCCGCATAACCGCCAGAATTGCCTGCGATCCGCGAGTATGCCGCTGTTAGTGCGTCGGCGAATCGAGGCTTGGCGAAAGCGCCCCCGTGGTGTTGAACCACCGTGGACTTGCTGCTGGCGTCAACGGTGGGAGTGGGGAGGAAGTCGCAAGTCGAAAAGACAACACGACCACTAAAGTCTGGGTGTGACGTAGTTGAAGCCCCAGCGAAAAATTCTCCCGCGATCTTCAAGAGATGCTGGAAGGTCACGCCATCTATTGCCAATTGCTCAGCTTCTAACAGAGACGGAATGACCATCGAGTCTTGGACGAGATCGACCAGTTTTTTGCTGTCAACGTCCGGCGACGCAAGTGGCTTTTCGATCTCACTCGCGCGGCGACGCATCGATTGCTCAAACACTGCAACTTTCGACGCGGCAAAATCGACATTGACGAGCCGATCCAGGCAGTTACGCAGAACGTGAGTCCCCAATTCTGCGGCAGCTCGACTTGCGCCGATCTGCGAAGCACTGGTTACGTCTGGAACGTAAAGCGGGGCGGCAAGGATGCGGCAAATCAACGACCGAAAGTAGGGGTGCGAGTTCAGCCATGCGACGAGTAACGTGTCATACGCCTGCCCAGACTTTGCCGCCTGAACCTGAGCGAGTTCCTTTCCGGCAGCAGTTATCTCGCACGGCGATTCGCGCAATCGATCAACATCCGACCGGCGGCGCGGCAGCGTTCCAATAGTCGCCAATCCAAGACGATTGAGTTCCGTGAGGACATCCCTCGCGACAGTCCAAAGCGCGGTTGCTGACGCAGGAGATCTGCGACCGGAAAGTGCATAGAGCTGTCGCCGAACCAAATCAAAGCTCGACTTTTCGACCGAGGCCAGATATCCGAGTACCCCCAGGATTTGCGCAATTGAAGCGCGAGGGATGGTATCGGTCGTCTTGGAATCATCGCCGCTCATGCGTGAATTTGTATCACGCGATGGGAGCGTTTGTCAATGGCGTTTATTTCGCAACGCCAGAGTAAACGCCATAAGTCGTTGCAATCAATGATCTTGCGTAGTTTATTGCTGTGACCGCTGTTTGATTCGATCCCACATTTGTCGCTGCGTGTTCCAGTCGGATTGGGCGACGAGGGGGCGTAGCAACTTCTCGTGGATCGCTGCCTTGCCGGCGGTGAGGCGTGGGAGGAAGAGGAGTTCCTCTTGGATGTCGGGGGCCAGGAGCGTGAGGTTCAGGATCTGCGACATGCGGGGCTGGGTGACGTGCCCCAGGCGGGCCAATTCCATCACGTCGGAAACCTCGCCCGTGAGCAGCAGGCGTTCCAGGCGAATGGCGAGCGCCATGAGGCGCGAAATGCGAGGGACGCGGCCGGCTTCAACGGGCGGCGCTGCGGGCGTTGCGGCGGCGACGCGCCGGCGGCCGTGGGCCTCGCGTGTGAGTTGGACCTTGCGTTTGATGGTGATCATGCGGCGTCCTCGGCGTTGCCTTCGGCCAGCGTTTTGATGGCCGAGGGGTGGAAGGAAATGGCGATGGTGCTATCGCTCGCGTCGAACTCGATGCGCGATACCAGAAGGGAAATGACCTGGGCCTGCTCGCGCGAACTCAAAGCGTTCCAGACGTTGTCGAAGTCGGCGAACGCGGCAGTTACGTCGCCCGCGTCAATCTGCTGCCGTTCGATTTCGCCAACGCGATTTCGGACCTTCGACAATTGCTGTTCCGCCCGCGCGACGCGTTCGTGCAGGTCGGCGATGCGGGCGGTGGTGGCGCTGCTGGGTTCGGGCGACACGGCCAGCCGGCAAATCTCGGCGTGGTCGCGGCCAAGTTGGCGTTCGAGTTGGCGTTGCTGCGTGCCCAGTTCGGCCAACTCGTCGTCGGCCGCCGAACGGGCCTGTCGCAACACCTCGCCCCGCAGATCGGCGTCATGCGCGATGCAGCGAATCTGCTCGACCACGGCGGCTTCGATCTCGGCGGCGGGGAGCGACTTCGTGGGGCACGTCTTCCAGCCGCTCTTGATCGCCTTCACGCAGGTGTAGTAGCGGTAGCGTTTCGATCCGCGACCGGTGAAGGTATGCACCATCGTCTGCCCGCAGGCTTGGCAATGTAGCAGACCCTTGAGCAGCGCGCCGTACTTGTTGATCAGGTGGTTCCCCTGACCACGTGCGTTCTTTTGAAGCGTCGCCTGGACTTTCTCAAACACTTCGGCGTCGATGATCGTCTCGTGTTCGCCGTCGTAAACGTCGGTCTTGTGCTTGATCTTGCCGATATAGATGGGGTTGGTCAGCAGCGCGTGAACCGAACATTTATCGAACGGTCGCCCGCCGCGCGCCGCTCCCTTCTTCGTCGTCCACGATTTGTTGCACCAACCCCGTCGCGTCATTTCCTCGACCACCGGCAGCAGCGAACCGAGTTCCAGGTACAGACTGAAAATCCGCCGCACCCGAACGGCTTCCTCCGCATTGACGACAAGTTTCGCGCTGGGGTTGGTGCGGTCCACGTCGTACCCTAGCACGGGAACGCCGCCTGCCCATTTCCCCTTGCGGCGCTGCGCCGCGATCTTGTCGCGGATGCGCTCGCCGATGATCTCTCGCTCGAACTGCGCGAACGACAGCAAGATGTTGAGGGTCAACCGGCCCATCGAATGGGTCGTGTTGAATTGCTGCGTGACCGAGACGAACGAGGCACCGTTCTTGTCGAACGTTTCCATAATGCGGGCGAAGTCGAGCAACGAGCGGCTGAGGCGGTCAACCTTGTAGACCACCACGCAGTCGACCTTGCCCGCCGCGATGTCCGCCAGCAGGCGGTTGAGCGCCGGGCGGTCCATGCTGCCGCCGGAGAACCCGCCATCGTCGTAATGCTCTGGCAAACAGACCCAGCCTTCGTGCTGCTGGCTGGCAATGAACGCCTCACCCGATTCGCGTTGGGCGTCGAGCGAATTGAACTCCAGTTCGAGGCCCTCTTCGCACGACTTGCGGGTGTAGATCGCGCAGCGAATGACGGGCGACGTAGGTTTCTTTTGTTTGCGGCTCATTTGTCCCTCCAAAGTCGAAAGAACAGATAGCCGTTGACGTGCGAGCCGGTGACCGCCTTGGCGATGGCCGAAAGCGACCGATAGCGTTCGCCCTCGTATTCAAAGCCGTCAACCACGACCAGCACGCGAATCGTTCTTCCTTTGTAATCGCGCTCGATCCAATTGCCCGGCGGCGGCAGGCGGGCGTCGCGGCCCGACTCCATCTTGATCGTGGTTGGTTGCGGGTCGTTCGTCGCTTTCTTCTCGCGCGGGGGCGTGACACGGATTTCCGCGTCGTTGGCCAACTCATCGGCACGTTCGCGGGCGCGCTCGCTGAGGCCACCTTCCGCGTTGGCTTGCAGCCGCCACGCGATGCGGCGGATCAAGTAGCGCTTGTGCCGGCTTCGGCACTGCTCGCCGAAGACCTCTTCAAAGCGCTTGGCGAGTTGGTTGACTGACATCTTTTCGAGCCGAGCCACGTCGGCCGCCACAGACTTGTTCATTGCTGTTCTCCTTGCTCGCTGCCCGTTGCCAGTTGGTCCGCGGGCGGATGATCGCCCGTGGATGCGTCGGCAGCGGTCGGTTGGGGTTGGTCGTCGCCTTGCAGCGTCCAAGTGCCCGTCCGTTCGGCACGCTGCCGAACGCGAATCAGTCCACGGGCCAGGATTGCGGCAAGACAACTCTCACGCGTTTCGTCCATCGTTCACCTCGCATTCCAGGTCTCGCGCGGTATCGGCGAGACCCACGGACACAGAGAGCCTCGTTTCCGAGACAACCTCAAGGCCCGTTTCGCGAGGTGGAGAGGAGCGGCCGATTTCGGCCAGTTGGGCGACGCGGCGGTGACGAATGACGCCTTGCGCGAGGATCGCGGCAACTTGGCGACGGCGTTCGTCGGGCGTGAGACCGCCGGCGCGGGGAACAGCATCAGAAGGCATTTATCGGCACCATCGCCAAGGGAACAGCTACGTGGACGCTCATCGCGTCCACCCCTGGGTTATGTATGCCGCCTGAAGTTGGCGATGCGCGCCAGCGCAGACTTTCGCCCGACTTCGCCGCCTAAATCACGGGATTTCCAGTTGCCACATGGTTTGTGGCTTTGCCACACGAGTTGTGACGCCCCTTCCGGCCGAGAGGCCATAACCCGGCGGTCATACCTCGCGACTGTGTTGTAACTGCGGCTAATCGTTTGGCTGCGGCACAGTTTTTCTTCGCGTAGCGATGGATCGTCTTCGGGTGGCTGCCTCCGGCAGGAGGTAGTCATGCGTAAGGCGTTTCATGCCAATGAGGTCGTAACGGAGTATGCGCGGACGCTCATCCGCGTGAAGGCGAAGCAGATCATTCGCCGGCCCGGTTTCAGTCGCTCGGATCAGGATGATGTCGAGCAGGATCTGGTTCTCCATCTGCTGAACCAGGCCCAGCACTTCGATCCCGCCCGCGGATCGCTCAACACCTTTATCGCTCGCGTGGTTACTTCCGGCGTGCAGATGTTGGTGCGCGAGCGGGGGCGGATCAAGCGCTGCCCGGCGAGCGCCGCGATTCAGTCGCTGGAGGTGAAGATCGAGCAGGCGGACGGCCCGCCAGCGCCGCTGTGGGCGACGATCTCTCATGCCGATCTTGAGCGGCGCACCGGCAGCGCACCCATGTCCGACGCCGAACTCTACGAGCTGGTCGAAGGCGTCGCCAGCGTCATGGCTTCCCTGCCGCCCGAGTTGCAGAAGGTCTGCAAATCCTTGATGGAGCGGAATCGGACGGAGACGGAGTCCGAACTAAGAATGTCGCGGCGCGGTTACGAAGCAGCGATGGACCGCATTCGGCAGCACTTTGCGCAATCCGGCTTGGCGAAAAACTGAGCCGCGGCGCGCAGAGGGACGCGCCAACGGCATAGGTAACTACGGGAAGGCCACACGACACGACTTTCCAGGAGCGACCCATGACCGTTGGCGTGTTCCGTTTTTCGTTCTCGTCCGACGTTCCACTGGACGAAGCCGAGATGACTTTGCAACTGGCGACGTTCGCCGTGGAAGGGTTATTCGGCACGGCGCGCGTGCGTCTCGATTTCGGCTATCACGTCATGGCCGACCGTCGGCTCATTCTCGTCGACGGCTCGAAGGAAGTTGGTGCGACCGTGGTCCAGGTTTTCGCGGGCCTCCTGTTGCGTGAATTCGGCGAAGACTCGTTTCGCGTTGAGCGGGTCGATTCCCAACAGCATCAACCCCAGGAGGCCGCCGCATGAGTGTGTTGTCCCGCGTGCAGCGCGGGCGGATTTCCAAGCCGCCGCGCGTGCTGCTCTATGGCGTCGAAGGCATCGGCAAATCGACCTTCGGCGCGCAAGCGCCCAAGCCGATCTTCATCCAGACTGAAGACGGCCTCGATGAAATCGATTGCGACAAGTTCCCGTTGGCGGCGACCTATGACGACGTGCTGACGGCGCTGGGCGAATTGCGCAGCCAGCAGCACGACTACGAGACCGTGGTCGTCGACTCGCTCGACTGGCTCGAACGCCTGGTGTGGGACAAGCTTTGCGTCGAGAACGGCGTCAATTCCATCGAGAAGGTCGATGGCGGCTACAGCAAGGGTTACACCCACGCGCTGACGTACTGGCGCGAGATCATCGATCACCTCAACGTGCTGCGGAGCGCCCGCGGCATGGTCGTTCTGCTCATCGCGCACTCCAAGGTCGAACGCTTCGAAGACCCCGAGTCGAGTCCCTACGACCGCTACTCGCCGCGCCTGCACAAGCACGCAGCGGCGCTCATCAGCGAGTGGTGCGACGCCGTGCTGTTTGCCACGCGGAAGATGCGCACGCAGTCGGAGGATGCCGGCTTCAACCGCAAGCGGACCATTGCCCACGCGATCGGTAAGGACGGCGGCGAGCGCGTCCTCCGCTGCGTCGGCGGCCCGTCCTGCGTCGCCAAGAACCGCTACGCGATCACCGAGGAACTGCCGCTCTCGTGGCCGGCGTTCATTCATGCCATGTCCAACCACCAACCCCAAGGAACCCAACCCAATGGCTGATCTTCGTGGATTCGATGCCAACAACGTGGAGCCCGCCGGCGACTTCGAGCCGATCCCGGCCGGCAAGTACCTGGCGGTGATCACCGAGTCGGAATTCAAACCGACGAAGGCAGGCACCGGCAGTTATCTGCAGCTGACGTTTCAGATCACCGACGGCCCGTGCGCCAACCGCCTGCTCTGGGCGCGGCTCAACCTCGACAACCCGAACGAAACGGCGCGGAAGATCGCGCAAGGCGAACTCTCCGCCATCTGTCGGGCTGTGGGCGTGCTGGCCCCCAACGACTCGGTCGAGCTGCACAACCTGCCGCTGGTGATCCACGTCCGGTGCAAGAAGCGCAGCGACACCGGCGAGATCGCCAACGAGATCAAGGGCTACGCCAAGAAGGAGTCGCCCCAGCCGCCGCCCGCGGCCGCCGCCGCGACCAACAGCACGCCGCCGTGGAAGCGCTAACGATGCTCGACCTGGAATTGCCGTACCCGCCGTCGGTCAACCATTACTGGCGGCGGGTGGGAGCTCGGACGCTGATTAGCCGCGGGGGTCGAGCGTTCCGCGAAGCGGTCTGCTCGATCCTCGCGGTCCGCGGCATCCGCCCGCTCGACGGCGCTCTGGTCGTCGAGGTCACGATCCACCCGCCCGACAAGCGCCGGCGCGACATCGACAACGTGCAGAAGGCGCTGCTCGACGCCCTCCAGCACGGCGGCGCGTACGGCGACGACTCGCAGATCGTGCGTCTTTCCATCGAGAAGGGTGAGCCGCTCGAAGGCGGCAAGACCATCGTTCGGATTCGGAACCTCTGATGCTCACGCTTCGGCCCTATCAAGAGGCGGTGAAGGCCGCCGTGTACGACCACTTGCGTTCGCGGGACGACAACCCGTGCGCCGTGGTGCCGACCGCCGGCGGCAAGACGCCCATCATGGCGTCCATCTGCAAGGACGCCGTGGGCGCGTGGAATGGTCGCGTGCTGATCCTGGCTCACGTCAAGGAACTGCTCGAGCAGTCGGCCGACAAGCTGCGAATGGTCTGCCCGGAGATCGCCTTTGGCGTCTATTCCGCGGGCCTCAAATGTCGCGACACGAATAGCCCGGTGATCGTGGCCGGCATTCAGTCGGTGTATCGCCGGGCGTGCGAGCTCGATGCCTTCGACCTGGTCATGGTCGACGAAGCACACCTCATTCCGGCCGAAGGCGAGGGGATGTATCGCCAGTTCCTGGCCGACGCGAAGGTGATCAACCCGGCGCTGCGGATCGTGGGCTTCACGGCCACGCCGTTCCGCCTCAAGACCGGACCGATTTGCACGCCCGATGGGTTCTTGAACCACGTCTGCATCGAGGTGGGCGTCCGCGAGCTGATCCGCGACGGCTTTCTCTCGCCGCTGCTTACGAAGGCTGGCATCAACAAGGCCGACTTCGGCCAGCTGCACGTTCGGGGAGGTGAGTTCGTGGCCGACGAGGTGGAGAGCCTGATGGACGACGAGCGGCTCGTCGAAGCGGCTTGCGGCGAGACGGTCGGTTACACCGGCGACCGCAGGGCGGTGCTGATTTTCGCCAGCGGCATCAAGCACGGCGAACACATCGTCCGCGTGCTGGCCGAGCAGCACGGCATCGAATGCGGGTTCGTCACCGGCGAAACGCCGACGCGCGAGCGCGACGCGGTCCTCGGCCGCTTCCGGCGCGGCGAGCTGAAATATCTGTGCAACGTCAACGTGCTCACCACCGGCTTCGATGCGCCGCACATCGATTGCGTGGCGCTGGTGCGGCCGACCCTCTCGCCAGGACTGTATTACCAGATGGTCGGGCGCGGCTTCCGTTTGCATCCCGGCAAGCAGAACTGCCTCGTCCTCGATTTTGGGGGCAACGTGCTGCGGCACGGCCCGGTGGACGACCTGCGGATCAAGCCCGTCGGCAATGGCGACGGCGTAGCGCCGGCCAAGGAATGCCCTGAATGCCTGGCGCTGATTGCCGCCGGCTACGCGACTTGCCCGCAGTGCGGTTACGTGTTTCCGCCGCCAGATCGCACCAAGCACGAGGCCAAGGCCAGCGAGGCCGGCATCCTGTCGGGGCAGGTCACCGACATCGAGTACGAAGTGCGGGACACCACTTATAGCGTGCATACCAAGCGCGAT
The DNA here is from genome assembly GCA_024102795.1 of Pirellulaceae bacterium. Classification (GTDB taxonomy): domain Bacteria; phylum Planctomycetota; class Planctomycetia; order Pirellulales; family Pirellulaceae; genus JAGFJK01. The sequence goes on along the minus strand of JAGFJK010000152.1, from coordinate 19,198 downwards.
GCACCTCCCGACGCGCCCAAGACGATGCGTGTTGATTACCGCCTGGGTCTCAACCACTGGCAGAGCGAGTTCGTGTGCTTCGAGCACGAGGGCTACGCCCGCCAGAAAGCTGTTGCCTGGTGGCGGCAACGCTCACCCGACCCGGTGCCCGAAACGGCCGAGCGCGGAGTTGAGATCGCTGCCGGCGGCGGCGTGGCCAGTACCGAGCGCGTCACGGTCCGCAGCATCACCGGCGAGAAGTACGACCGCATCGTCTCCTACAAACTCGGCCCGAAACCCGATCCCGTTCCCGCCGGCGATGGTTTCTGCGGCTACGACCCCGACGAGATTCCCTTCTGAGCATGATCGACACTGCGACCGCCTACCTCCGCGCCGGTTTGTGCGTGCTGCCCGCGATCCTCGCGGAGAAGCGGCCGGCGCTGGCGGGCTGGAAACAGTACCAGCGACATCTGCCGACCGAGCGGCAGGTGAGCTCGTGGTTCGCCGGTGACCAGCCGGTCTGCGTTCTGGCCGGCGCGGTGTCGGCCAACTTGGAGATGATCGACTTCGACCACGAGGGGGAACTATTCGACCGTTGGTGCGAACTCGTCGCTACCGAAGCGCCGGCATTGGTCGAGCGGCTCGTGATCGAACGCTCGCAGTCGGGCGGAAGGCACGCTATCTATCGCTGCGAAACAGCAGTGCCGGGCAATCGCAAACTGGCGCAGCGCACCATCGAGGCGGCCAGCGACGAGCCAGTGGTCATTTCCGGCAAGCGACTTGTGCCGCGTCGCGTGGGCGACCGGTTCGAGGTGACGATCACGTTGATCGAAACGCGCGGCGAAGGAGGGCTGTTTCTGTGCGCCCCGACGCCCGGCTACACGCTCGAACATGGCTCATTCGACAACCTGCCAATCTTGACCGAGTCCGAGCGGGCGATCCTGATCGAGGCGGCGTGCGCCTTGAACGAGGCAGTCCCGGCGGCGCAGCGACATCGCGGCGGCTCGGCCGCGATCGGCAGGCCGGGCGACGACTTCAACGAGCGGGGCGACGTGCGAGAAGTGCTGCGCCGCCAGGGGTGGGAACTGGTGCGCGGCGGCGCGAATGAATACTGGCGACGGCCCGGCAAGGAGCAAGGCTGGAGCGCCACACTCAAGGACGGCGTGCTGTACGTGTTCTCCAGCAATGCTGCACCCTTCGAACCAGATCGCGCCTACGCCCCGTTCACCGTCTTCGCACTGCTCGAACACGGCGGTGACTTCGCGGCGGCCGCGGCGGCGCTCCGCGCCCAGGGGTACGGCGGCGAGGATGACGACTGCGACGTGGATCTGTCGCGGATCGTGCCATGCAGGCCGACGACCGCGCCGGCGTCCACGCCTCCGTATCCCGATCCGGGCCCGCTGCCAGCCGAAATGTTCCGCGTGCCGGGCTTCGTGTCGGAGGTGATGGACCACTGCCTCGCGACCGCCCCGTATCCCAACCCGGCGCTGGCGTTCTGCGGGGCGCTGGCGCTGCAGGCCATGCTCGCCGGCCGCAAGGTCCGCGACGCCGGCGACAACCGCACGAACATCTACTTGCTCGGCCTGGCCCACTCGGCATCCGGCAAGGACTGGCCCCGCAAGGTCAACACTCGCATCCTCCACGAGGTCGGCCTGTCGGGCAGCCTGGGGGAACGGTTCGCCAGCGGCGAGGGCATCCAAGACGCGCTGTACCTACAGCCCAGCATGTTGTTTCAGACCGACGAGATCGACGGCATGTTGACCTCGATCAACAAGTCCAAGGACGCCCGGCACGAAGCACTCCTCAGCACCCTGCTGACGATGTACTCGGCGGCCAACAGCGTCTTTCCCATGCGCCGCAAGGCCGGCAAGGAGTCGCCCGGCGTCATCGACCAACCTTGCCTGGTGGTCTTCGGCACGGCAATCCCGAACCACTACTACCAAGCGCTCAGCGAGCGAATGCTGACCAACGGCTTCTTCGCCCGCATGGTGATCGTCGAGGCGGGGCAACGCGGCGGCGGCCAGGAGCCGTGCATCCGCGATCTGCCAGAGCGCGTCCGCGACACGGCCACATGGTGGTCGAACTACCAGCCAGGCCCCCGTCACGGCAACTTGCAGGAAGTGCATCCGATCCCCGCCGTCGTGGAGCACTCCGAGGAGGCGCGCTGCATCTTGGTCGCCACGCGCGAGGAAGCCGATGCCGAGTATGCGAGGGCAGAGGGCCGCAATGATTCCGTGGGCACCACGGTCTGGGGTCGCGTCAGCGAGCAGACCCGCAAGCTGGCGCTCTTGTACGCGATCAGCGAGAACCATCAAGCGCCGAACATCGGCCTGGACGCCGTGCGCTGGGCGTCGCAGTTCGTCACGCACCAGACGCGCCGCATGTTGTTCATGGCCAACAACCATGTGGCCGACAACCCGTTCCACGCCGAGTGCCTGAAGCTGGTCCGGAAACTGCGCGAAGCGCCCGGGCAACAGCTCGCTCATAGCGTGTTGCTCAAGCGGATGAAGACCGACGCCAAGAGCTTTGCCGTGCTCGTCGAGACGCTGTGCCAGCAAGGCGAACTGGAGGTGGTTACCACGCCGCGCTCTGGTTGGCCCGTGCGCGGCTACCGGCTGATCCAGAGTGAATCTTCGCCGGGAGGTGAAACATGAACGAGAAGACGGCGTTTCTGGCCCGTCATGTTTCCCATGATTCCCTCAAGGTTCACCGAGCAGGGGTGAAACATGAAACGGCGGAAAACTGCATAGATATAGAGGAAAAGAAGAACTCTCTCTCTTCTTTCTCCTATTCACCCGTCCCCCCGCCCACGCGTGTGTGTGTGAGGCCGCGTGGGTGTTGGGGTGAAACAAGGGCAACTTGCCCGTCGTCCGCTGGGCGAGGTTCGCGCCGACGTTCGCCAGGGTTGGCCCACGTTCGCCCCGCCGCGTGCGCTTCGCCCTGTTTGCCGCCGTTCCGCCCCAACGCCACGGTGGGCCACCCGTTGGCCCACGGCCTATCTGCCACTTTGGCAGAGCGAAAGACCAGTGGCGAGCCGGCCAATGGTTCCTTCCCGGCGGAAATCCTCAGGAGAGGCACGCGGGAACAGCCGCCATATCGAGCAGAGTTTGTTTTCGCTGTCCGAACGTCCCCAGGAGATTTCCGATGTCCGATCCCGCAACCAAACCACCGAGCTATTGGCATTCCGTCGTCGTTCCCACGGCCATTGGGCTGGAGGGATTCTTCTGGCGCGTTGCATGGTTCGCCCTGCTAGTCGCCTGTTTGTATTGCTGCTGCAACCACCGTCCCGCTGATCAAGGAGGTCGTCATGAAGATCGAACTGTGGCTCCTGTCGAAAGTCAAACCGTACCCCAACAACCCGCGGGTGAATGACGACGCGGTCGATGCCGTGGCGGCGTCGCTGCGCGAGTTCGGGTTTCGCCAACCCATCGTGGTCGATGTGGAAGGGGTGATCATCTGCGGGCACACCCGCTTCAAGGCGGCGCAGAAGTTGGGCCTCGAGAAGGTGCCAGTTCACGTCGCCAAGGATCTGTCGCCCGAACAGATCAAGGCGTACCGCATCGCTGACAACCAAACGGCGTCGCTCGCCGATTGGAACTACGAACTGCTGCCGATCGAACTGGGCGAGTTGCAAGCGGCGAACTACGACCTCGGTCTACTGGGGTTCGACCAAGACGAACTCGCCAAGCTGCTCGGCGGTGAATTGCAGGAGGGCCTCACCGATCCTGACGACGTGCCCGCGCCGCCCGACGAAGCGATCACGCAGCCGGGCGACCTGTGGGTTCTCGGCAATCACCGACTGCTCTGCGGCGACTCGTCGAAGCCCGAGGATGTGGATCGCCTGCTCGACGGCGCGACGATCCAACTCGTCAACACCGACCCGCCCTACAACGTGAAGGTCGAGCCCCGCAGCAACAACGCCATTGCCGCCGGCAACAGCAGCTTTGCCAACCCGAACAAGCATCATCAGAAGTTCGACCTGGAGCGCCACCCCGAGAAGGCGAAGGCCACGCACAAGAAGATGCGGGCCAAGGATCGACCGCTCGCCAACGACTTCGTGACCGACGAAGCGTTCGACGCCCTGCTCGACGCCTGGTTCGGCAACATGGCCCGCGTGCTGGAGGCGGGGCGCGGTTTCTATATCTGGGGTGGGTACGCCAACCTCGGCAACTATCCGCCGTTCCTGAAGAAGCACGAGATGTACTTCAGCCAGGGAATCGTGTGGGACAAGCAGCACCCGGTCCTGACGCGCAAGGATTTCATGGGCGCGTTCGAGATCTGTTTCTACGGCTGGCGGCTGGGCGCAGGCCATTCGTTCTTCGGCCCGAACAACGCGACTGACCTCTGGCATGTGAAGAAGGTCAATCCGCAATCAATGGTCCACCTCACCGAGAAGCCCGTCGAGCTGGCAGTGCGGGCGATGCAGTTTTCATCGCGGATTGGCGAGAACGTCCTCGACCTATTCGGCGGCAGCGGTTCGACGCTCATCGCCTGCGAGCAGACCAGCCGCAAAGCGTTCCTCATGGAACTCGATCCGCCCTATTGCGACGTGATTGTGCAGCGCTGGGAGAAGTTCACTGGGCGGAAGGCGGAACGCATGGCGGCGCAAGAGGTGGTCGCATGATTTACCTGGCTAGTCCCTATTCGCATCCCGACCCGGCCGTGCGCGAGTTCCGTTTCCGCGAGGCGTGCCGGGCGGCCGCGAGGTTCATGCGCGTGGGCAGCGCGGTGTTCTCCCCCATCGCGCATGGCCATTGCATCTGCACGTATGGCCTGCCGACCGACTGGCGGTTTTGGGAACCGTTCGACCGCTTCCAGTTGGAACGTTGCGACGAGGTGTTCGTGCTGACGCTGGACGGCTGGCGGGAGAGTGTCGGCGTGCAGGCCGAGATTCGGATCGCTGGCGAGTGCGGCAAGCCGGTGCGGTACGTCGCTCCAGAGGGCGTCGGCCACGAGAAAACCCCAGCCGAGGCCGGGGTGGGAGGGGCGACGTGATAAGCGGCGACCGACTACTGCGTTTCGCGGGCCAACATCTCTTGGTGCCAGCGCGACAACTCGATCTCGTCATCCGTCGCGAAGCGGATTGTGCGAATGTTGGGCGTCGCGTTGCCGGTCAGTTCGATGAGCGCTGCGCGTCCGAGTTCGAGGGCGTCGGTTTCGTTGGCGGCATTCACCAGGACGTAGTTGGCGAGCGTGGCGACGTAGTACGTGAACATGATCGTTCTCCTTGGAATCGGTTAGCGCTGCGAAAAGTAGTCGGCCAGTTGGCGGTAGGCGTCCGCGACGTTGATTGTGTATTCCGCGGCCCACTTCTGAATCTGCTGCTTGGCGTCGCGGTAACTCGTGAGCGCCATCGCGTCGTAGCCGTTGCCGTCGTCATCCATTACGCACATCAGGTCGTCGATGATTTCGATGGTGCAATTCATGGTTCATTCTCCTGCGGTTCGTGTTCTCGCGTCGCGCCGACCGCCGGCGGCAATCGCGTGACACCACATGAGCCAGCCCGTGCGCGAAACATCAAGCGGAGCAGCGACAGAATTCCGGTCGCGAATGTTGACCAGCGCACGAGCCATTCGGTTGGCGTTCGTCGTCCCGCGTTGGCCGCGGCCCGCCCGTTCCCGTGCCCCGTCGCACCCGTTGGCCCACGTTGTGGCCGGCGGGGCCGGTTGGCCAGTTCGCCCACCAACGAGAAAACGCCCCGACGTGGCGAACGTGGGGCGTTGGGCGGGGGCCCGTCGCGGGCGCTAGGCGTTGGCGGCGAAGCGCCCGCGCTCGGTCTTCTTGAAGCGGGCGTCCTTCCCCTTCTCGTTGATCTCGCGGAGGATCGCGCTGTAGAGCGTCGCGTGCGGCGTCTTGCCGCCGGGGCTGGTCCAAAGTCCCTTCGCCGCCATCGCCTCGATCATCTGCTTGGCATTCATCGGCTCCTTCGCGCCGGCCAGTACCTGGGCGGCGGCGTCGATGGCGCTGACCTTCTTGGCCTTCGCCTCGCCGTTGGTCGCCTTCGCCTTCTTGGCGGCGGGCTTCGTCGCGTCGGCCTTCTTCGCCGGCGCGGCCTTCGGGGCCTTCGCGCTCTTGGTCGCCTTGGGGGCAGCCGCCTTCTTGGTGGTCTTCGTCTTGGACATGGTTCTACTCCTGGTCAATGGTCGCGATGGTGTGGCTGCCATCTTCAGGCGGCGGAAACCATCCGCCGCGACGCCCGCGTGGGCGTTTCGGCTTTAGCGACGCGTGCTTTCGACGATGGTGAGTTGGAACTCCTGGCCGTTGCCGACCGAGATGACCACCCCACGGTTGCCCGTCAGAACTCCGGCGTCCTCGAAGTTCTCGGCCCAGCCTCCGCTACGGCGCGAGAAGAGGTTGTCGAACAAGTTCACGAGCTTGCGTTCCAGGCTGCGTTCGGTCAGGCGGCGGCGCTTGCGTTTGCGAGGTGCGTTCATCGCTTGGTCTCCGTGAAAGTGGTTGGCTTACAAACCCAGTTCGTTCATCAGGCGGTTGTGCTCTTCGACGCCGAGCATGTCGGTCAGCGTGTTGGCGAACCATTCGACCTGCAGCAGCGCTTGCATCGCGTCTTCGTTGGCGGGCCGGTAGAACGCGGCCGGCTGCAGGAAGGCGATGATCGTGGCGACCGCCTCGGGCGAAAGGTTGTCGCGGATCACTTTCTCGAAGGCCTCTTGGTCGACCGCCCCGCTGGGTCGTTCGTCGTCTCTTGCGCTCATCGTTCGGCTCCTGGTGGTTGGTGGTTGGTTTCCGTCTTCCGACAGACACACATGAGCCATGCGTTTGGAAACACAGCAAGCGCGGTTGGCGGCAATTTCACCGGAATTCAGCAGGTTTCTTTCCGTGCGAAATGCAGTGGATTTCGCTTAGCTTGGCGGCCGGTTGCCACTGTTCGCCGCGTGTGCGAAGCGCCGCGCCGCTGGTCCCGCCCGTGGCTCGCCAACGAGAAAACCCGCCGGGCGGCCACTCGTGCGGCCACGCGGCGGGTAGTGTCGTTCGCGCCCGCGTTAGGCGGCGACGCGGTTCGCGTCGTCATACTTGCGGGCCAACTCGAGGAGCTTCGTCTTGATCGCCTTCCAATCGGGTTTCGCCCCGTCGCCCGCGATCTCGCCAAAGACCTTGTTGCGGAGTTCGCCCTTGTACCAGCCCTTCGTCCAGCCGAGCCGGTAGAAGAGGCGGTTGAGTTCCGTTTCGCCTTCACCCGCGCCCGGGCGATCCCAACAGCTCTTCGTTCCCACCTTCTTCTCGTAGTCCCAGTCCGCGCAGCGCGTCATGTTCAAGGCGAGCTCAACCAGCCCGAGGCACATCATCAGGTACCCCAGCACCTTGGTCTTGTTGAGCGTGCCGGCGAAGGCCCGGAATTCGATGCGGTTTCGTCCGCGGGCCAGGTGCGTCAGGTTCAAGAGATGATAGCGGTCGGCTTCGCAGCGCTGCTTGGCGCGGTCCTTGTCACCGTATTGCTTGATCCGCTTCGTATAAATCGTTTGCTCGCGGCGTCGCGTGCCGGTGCTGGCGAAGATGGCCCGCTCGTGGTTGCCGACCAGCGAGATCAGCCTCGCCAAGGCGGCGGCGTCACCATTCCATTCGACAGTGATGTGCAACCCGCAGGTCTCGTTGACCTTGGCCCCGCGAGCGTTGATCGCGTCGATGGCCTGCTCGACCTGCGCGAGGCCTTCCGGTCCGTGAAGCTTTGGGCTGACGAACTCGCAAGGCTTGCGGTCGAACGTCGTGCGGATGCTGCCGTCGCGCTCGGCCTTCCAGCCTTCTGGCAGCCAGGCAACCTGATAGCCGCCGTGGTACGGTCCGATCGGCGTGGCGTCGGCGTTGGGCAAGGTAGTTTCAAATTCGATTCCGAAGGCAACCTGGTTAGCGTTCATTCGGTGGCTTCTGGTTCGTGGTGTTTTTCGCGGGCGGAAGTCGCTTCGCGTGTGACACATGAGCCAGGGGTTTCGCAGAACCTCAAGCCACAAAACGCTGCTTTTCGCCGAGATTTCTCAGCTTTTTCGAGGCGGCCACAGTGGGCCCTGTTTGGGCCGCCGTGGCGTCGAACGGGTGGGCGAACCAGGAGGCGAAGGTCGCCCGAAAACGCCACAGTTCCCGCCGGGTCGCGTCAGGCGCGGAGCCTGGGGAATGGGAGGCGGCCATGACAACGGAGCCCGCGCCCGTGAATCCGAACCGGCTGACGGTCGAGCAGGCGGCCCGTCTGCTGTCGGCCGCCAGCCCGCGGCCGGTCAGCGTGGCGATGCTGCGTGAAGATATCGTCGCCGGCGCGCCGTCGAACGCCGACGGAACGATCAACCTGGTCCACTACGCCGCCTGGCTGGTGAAGGAGATGGGGCGTGGCGACTGACCCGCGCAAACTACGACCGAGCGAACTATGCCGGCTGCTCAACTCGACTCCGCTCGGCGAAGTCATCAACGAGCGCCAGCTGCACCGCCATCGCACGCGAGCCGGCATGCGCATTGGCGATGCGCGTCACGTCGACCTTCTTCGCTACGTCGCCTGGCTCGCTGAACTGCGGCATACGCCAAGAGCGGAACCGGATGGCGATCCCTACGAGAAGCTCAAGGAGCGGGCACGGGCGCGGAACGTGGCACTGGCCATCGCGGGCCGCGACATCGGTGACTTGCCGGCGGTCGTCAGTCCCGAACGCAAGGAGCGAGCGGCCTCCGATTTCCGCTTCTTCTGCGACTCGTACTTCCCTCTCACGTTCCACCTGCCGTGGTCGCCCGACCACCTGAAAGTCATTGGCAAGATCGAGCAGGCGGTGCTGCGCGGTGGTCTCTTCGCGATGGCGATGCCTCGCGGTAGCGGCAAGACGACGATCTGCGAGTGCGCTTGTATCTGGGCTGTGCTGAATGGCCATCGCGACTTCGTTTGTTTGATCGGCAGCGACGAAGGGCACGCGATGGACATGCTCGACTCGATCAAGATGGAACTCGACGGCAACGACCTGCTGCTCGAAGACTATCCCGAAGTCGTCTATCCGATCCAGTGCCTCGACGGGATCGCCAACCGTTGCAATGGCCAGCTCTACAAGGGCGAGCGAACGCACATTGGCTGGACCGCCCGCGAAATCGTCCTGCCGACCATGCCCGGCAGTGTCGCCAGCGGCGCGATCATCAAAGTGGCCGGCCTCACCGGTCGCATACGCGGCATGAAATACAAACGGGCGGACGGGCACACGGTACGGCCATCGCTGGTGGTGCTCGACGATCCGCAGACCGACGAATCGGCCCGGTCGCTCTCGCAATGCGCGACGCGCGAAGGCATTCTCGCCGGCGCGATTCTGGGGCTGGCTGGACCCGGCAAAAAGATCAGCGGCATCATGCCTTGCACCGTGATCCGTCCCAGTGACATGGCGGACAACATCCTCTCGCGGGACAAGCACCCTGAGTGGAACGGCGAGCGAACCAAGATGGTCTATTCATTTCCGGCCGCGGAGAAGAAGTGGCAGCGGTATGGTGAGCTGCGGGCGGAGAGCCTCCGTATGCACGGCGACATCCGCTTGGCGACGGAGTTTTATGCCGCCGATCGCGAGGCGATGGACGAGGGCGGAGACGTCGCCTGGCCCGAGCGATTCAATCACGATGAGTTGTCCGCCATCCAGCACGCCATGAACCTACGGCTGCAAGACGAAGCAGCCTTCTTCGCCGAATACCAGAACGAACCGCTGCCCGAAGAAGCCTCCGAGACCGACGAGCTTTCCGCCGACCAGATCGCCGGCAAAACCAACCGGATGCAGCGCCGCCTTGTGCCGGTCGGCTGCAATCACTTGACGATGTTCGTGGACGTGCAGGCCAACCTGCTGTTCTTCGTGGTCGCGGCCTGGGAGGATGACTTCACCGGATACGTCATCGACTACGGCTCGTTTCCCGACCAGCAGCGCCCCTACTTCACGCTGCGCGACGCCCGTCTCACGCTCCCGCTGGCGACGAAAGCCAGCGGCCTGGAAGGGGCCATCTACGCGGGCCTCGAGCAACTAACCACCGCCCACCTTGGCCGCGAGTGGCGGCGCGACGACGGCGCGATGCTCCGCATCGAGCGTTGCCTGGTCGACGCCAACTGGGGATCGAGCACGGACGTGGTCTACCAATTCTGCCGGCAATCGGCGCACGCGGGCGTCGTCATGCCCAGCCACGGCCGGTTCGTCGGGGCGTCGAGCCAGCCATTCTCCGAGTACAAGCGCCGACCCGGTGATCGCGTCGGTCACAACTGGCGCATGCCAAACGTGGCCGGAAAACGGGCGGTGCGCCATGTTGTCTACGACACCAATTTCTGGAAGTCCTTCGTCCACGCTCGGCTTGCGGTGCCAATGGGCGACCGTGGGTGCCTCTCGCTATTTGGGGACAGTGCGGACCAGCATCGTCTCCTGGCCGAGCACATAACGTCCGAGTATCGCGTAAAGACCGAGGGCCGCGGGCGAACGGTGGATGAATGGAAGATGCGTCCCGAACGGGGCGACAACCATTGGCTGGACTGCCTCGTCGGCTGCGCTGCGGCGGCGTCGATCCAGGGTGTCGTTCTCGATGGGACGGGCGGCACGTCGGCTCCGGCCAAGCGCGAGCGGGTGAGCTTCGCCGACCTGCAACGGAGGCGACGCGAGTGAACACCTCCAAGCCGAACACGGCACCGCGCGGCATCGAATGCCCGCAATGCGGTTGTCGCCACTTCTACACCACCCACACCGAACCGCTCCGCGACGGACGCATTCGCCGTCGCAAAGAGTGCCGGCACTGCGGGCGAAGACTCGTCACATTCGAGACCGTAACTCGCGGATCAGCCAGTCGCGATTGCTAGATGTAGCACGACGTTCGGCTTTTTCTCTCTTGGGCGCGCAGCGCCACTCTTTGACGGCATAGGTAACTAAGGGACGGTCAGTCCGGCATGAGCGAGTTAACTCTTCGCCGGGTGGCCTCTCTGCCGGATTGCCGTCCCTTTGGAATATCCGCAATGTCCGACGAACTCGAAGACGCCATCCGCGAGAACGCCCAGGGGCCCGCAAAGGCCGCTGGCGACTCGGGCTCGATGGAGCAGCACAAGCTCCCCGACCAGATCGCGGCGGATAAGTACCTCGCGTCGAAGGAAGCCGCCAAGTCGAAGCGTCGCGGCTTGCAGTTCAACAAGCTTGTTCCCCCTGGGGCCGACTAAACGTGTTCTCGTGGCTTACCAACCTATTCACTGCCAAGCCCCCTCGCGCCGGCGCGCCTCGTGCGCTCCGCGTGCGGGCTCGCTACGACGCGGCGGTGACAAACGAGGACAACCGCCGCCACTGGGCGAATGCGGACGGCTTGTCGGCCAACAGCGCCAACAGCGCAGAGGTCCGCCGCATTCTGCGGAACCGCGCCCGCTACGAAGTCGCCAACAACAGTTACGCACGCGGGATCGTGTTGACGCTGTCGCACGACGTGGTGGGCACCGGACCTCGGCTGCAAATGCTGACGGCCGATGGCGAGGCCAATCGCCGCATCGAGCAGGAGTTCTCGCGCTGGGCGAAGGCCGTGGCGCTGGCCGAGAAGCTCCGCACGTTACGAATGGCGCGTGCTACGGATGGCGAGGCGTTCGCCGTCCTTACGAACAACCCGCGGCTGACGACCGATATTCAGCTCGACCTGCGGCTCGTCGAGGCCGATCAAGTTTGCACGCCTGATCTCGACGCACGCGCTGCGAACGCCGTGGACGGCATCCTGTTCGATGGGGCCGGCAATCCGGTCGAATACCACATTCTCAAGCAACATCCGGGTGAGTCCGGCTCGGGGCTCAACCGTGAATATGACCGGCTCCCGGCCAGCAGCGTCGTGCATTGGTATCGGTGCGACCGGCCCGGCCAGGCCCGCGGCATTCCTGACATCATGCCGGCGCTGCCGCTCTTCGCGCAGTTGCGTCGGTTCACGCTGGCTGTGCTCGCCGCTGCGGAAACGGCCGCCGACTTCGCCGGCATCCTTTACACCGACGCGCCGGCCAACGGCGAGGCGGATGCGGCCGAACCGTTCGAGCCGATCGAACTGGAGAAGCGAGCGCTCGTGACCATGCCCGGCGGCTGGAAGATGAGCCAGATGCAGGCGGAGCAACCGGCCACGACCTATGCCGAATTCAAGCACGAGATTCTCAACGAAATCGCCCGCTGCTTGAACATGCCGTTCAATGTCGCTGCTGGCAATTCATCGGGCTACAACTACGCCTCCGGTCGGCTCGACCACCAGACTTACTTCAAGGCGATTCGTGTCGAACAAGCGCACGTTGAGTGCGTCGTTCTGGACCGAGTTCTTGCCGCCTGGTTTGACGAAGCGGTGCTCATCCCCGGCCTCTTGCCGGCGGGCATTGGGCCCATTGCTCAGTGGCCGCACCAGTGGTTTTGGGACGGGCACGAGCACGTCGATCCGGCCAAAGAGGCCACGGCTCAGGCCACGCGGCTGACCAATCACACGACCACGCTCGCCGACGAGTACGCGCGGCGCGGCCAAGACTGGGAAGCGCAACTGCGCCAGCGCGCCAAGGAGCTGGCGCTCATGAGCGAACTCGGACTGCCGCTGGCGCAGTCGCTCCCCAATCCATCATCCACCCCCACGGAGCAAGAGGATGAAGCTCTCGACGAAACCCCAGCCGGCGACGCCTGACGCGCGTAGCCTCCCCACAACGCTGAATCTCACCGCGACCGCCGTCATCGACATCGATGCGGCAGTCGAGGGCGCTCAGCCTGCGGGCCTGCCGCGCTTCCGCATGATCGCCTACACGGGCGGACCCATGCGGATCGCCGGCTGGCGGCACCCCGTGATCCTGGACCTGGCTGGAATGGCGATCCCGTCGCAGGCCCGGCCGATCCGCTTCGGTCACGACCCGCTTTCTGGCATCGGCCACACCGATGCGATTCGCGTCGACCAGGGGCAACTCGTGGCGACCGGTCTCGTATCGCGCGATACGGCGGCCGCTCGCGAGGTCGTCGTCAGTTCCAAGAACGGCTTTCCCTGGCAGGCCTCCGTCGGCGCGAGCGTCGAGGAGTTCGAGTTCGTCAAGGAAAGCCAAAAGGTCATGGTCAACGGCCGTCAATACAACGGCCCGCTCAACGTCGTGCGCAAGGCGACGCTTGGTGAAATCAGCTTCGTCGACCTCGGGGCCGACGGAGCCACGAGCGCCAGTGTTGCCGCCAGCGCCAATCCATCCTCAGGAGAACCCATCATGGACGAGCCCAACCTCGCCCCGCCTGCCGATCCGCCTGCCACTCCCGCGTCGCCCCCGCCACCTCCAGCGCCGCAACAGCCCGTGGCCGCGAGCGCGGCTGTCGAGGAAATCCGCGCGCAGGCAGTAGCCGAGACCGAGCGCATTTCGTCTATCCGCCGCATCTGCGCGGGTCGGGCTCCACGCCTTGAAGCGCAGGCGATCCGCGAGGGTTGGACCGAGCAGCGGACGGAACTTGAGGTGCTGCGCATCACCCGCCCCGCCGCGCCGGCCATTCATGCGACCGACAACACGATCAATGCGGCCGTGCTGGAGGCGGCGTGCATGTTGACCGCCGGCATCGCCAATCCTGAGTCCAGCTTCGAACCGCAGACGTTGGACCAGGCGTCGCGTCGGTTTCGCGGCGGCATCGGACTCCAAGAACTCTTGCTCGAAGCGGCCTGGGCCAACGGCTACACGGGTCGCAACTTCCGTGACAGCCGGGCCGTGCTGCGGTTTGCATTCGGGCGCGGGATCGAGGCCGGATTCTCGACCATCGACATTGGCGGAATCCTGTCCAACGTCGCCAACAAGTTCCTGCTCGAAGGTTTCTTCAGCGTCGAACGGACATGGCGAAACATCTGCGCCGTCCGAAACGTCAGCGACTTCAAAACGGTCACGAGCTACCGGCTCATCGGCAAAGACCAGTACGAACTGGTCGCGCCGGGCGGCGAGCTCAAGCACGGGACGCTCGGCAACGAGCAGTTCACCAACAAGGCCGACACCTACGGCCTCGTGCTGGGGATCGACCGCCGTGACATCATCAACGACGATCTCGGCGCGATTACGACCGTGCCCCGCAAACTCGGTCGCGGGTCGGGTCTGAAGATCAACGATGTCTTCTGGACAATCTTCCTGGCCAACAGCGGATTCTTCACGGCTGGGAACAAGAACTTCCTCGTCGGTGCGGACACCGCGCTCACCATCGACGGTCTGACCAAGGCCGAAGTCGCCTTTATGGATCAGGTCGATGGCGATGGCAAGCCCATCGGGATCATGCCGGCCATCGCCCTCGTGCCGACGGCCCTCTCGGCGATCGGTTCGCAGCTCTACAAGTCGCTCGAACTGCGCGACACCACGGCGAACGCGAAGTTCCCGGTTGCCAACCCGCACCAGGGGAAGTTCCGTGTCGAAGTCAGCCGCTACTTGGCGAACGCGGTCTACCCCGGCAACTCGGCCAAGGCCTGGTATCTGCTGGCCGACCCGAACGATCTGCCGGTGATCGAGGTGGCGTTCCTCAACGGTCAGGAGTCTCCCACCATCGAAACGGCCGAGGCCGACTTTAACGTCCTGGGCGTGCAGATGCGCGGCTATCACGACTTCGGCGTCGCGCTGCAGGATTTCCGCGGCGGTGTGAAGAGCAAGGGCGAGGCGTAGTCAGCCATTCATTCACCGATCACGTAAGGAGAGTCTTTCATGGCAGAAGCGGTTTTCATTCAGGATGGCCTGTCCATCGACTATACGCCCAGCAGCGCCGTGGCGTCGGGCCAGGTTGTTGTGCAGGGCGATCTCGTCGGTGTGGCCAAGCGGCCCATTGCCGCCAACGAACTCGGGTCGCTCGCGCTGGAGGGCGTCTTCGACTTCGCCAAGGAAGCCGGCGGCGGCGTGACATTCGCCGTCGGGGCGCTCGCCTACTGGGACGCCGTGAACAAGGTCGCGGTGACCGATGACGGCGGCGGGGCTCACAAGCTGCTCGGCAAGGTCGCGAAAGCGGCGGCCGATGCCGACGCGACGGTGCGTGTGCGGCTGTGCCCGTGCGCGGTGCCGACCGAAAGCGCCTCGAGCAGCGGAGTGTAAGCCGTGGCCGATCTGCTCGACAAAGGTTCCGCCTGGCTGGAAGGCCAACGGAAGAAGCACGCCACGCGCGAGGTGACGTACCGGCGCGGCGTGGAGTCTGTGGTCGTGAAGGCGACCATTGGCAGAACACTGCTCGAGCAGGACGACGGTGCAGGCGTGATCGTCCGCTTGCAGGTTCGAGATTACTTGATCGACACGGCAGACCTGGTGCTGGCGAGCGAACCAACGCTGCCGGCCAAGGGGGATCGGATCGAGGAGATCGACGCCGGCCAGAAGCATACCTACGAGGTGCTGCCGCTGGGCGGCGAACAGCACTGGCGCTACAGCGATCCGTACCGGCGGACGCTACGGATTCACACCAAGCTCATTGCGACGGAGGCGGCTTAATTGGCCACGATCATCCAGATCGCCGATGCCGTGGTGGCGCAGCTCAATGCGGCCACGTTCAGCCAGCCGCTGACTGCGGCCCGGCTGTACGCGCCGTCGTTCGAGCTGCCCGACATGGAAACGCTCCACGTCACCGTCGTGCCGCGCGGGATCGCCAGCACGTCTCTCGACCGGAAGCGAGATTCGTTCAGCTTCGACATCGATTTGGCGGTGCAGAAGAAGACCGACATGGCGCAGGCCTCGCTCGACGCCCTGATGACGCTCGTGGAAGAGATCGCCGACCACTTCCGTGCCGAACCGCTGGGTAGCTTTCCCGGCGCGCGCTGCGTTGACGTGAAGAACGCGCCGGTCTATTCGCAGGAACACCTCGACGAGCTGCGGCAATTCACCAGCGTCCTCACTCTCACCTTCCGCATGGCGAGGTAATTGATGATCGCCGCGAAGGTTACGACCAAAGACGAAACCAAGAAGGTCCTGGCGAAAGCCAAGCAGGGCAACTTCAAGAGCCTGGGCCACGCCGGCGCGGCGATCCGCCTGACGGCCAAGCGCAGCATTCGCAAACGTAAGAAGGCCAGCCCCGAAGGTCAACCTCCCAGCACCCGCCGGGGCCAGCTTCGCGGCGCGATCATGTTCGACGTGGAGAAGCAGAAGGACCTGGTCGTCATCGGGCCTGAGGAATCCAAGGTCGGCACCTCGGGAGCGGCGCACGAACACGGCGGGCGCTACAAGCGACAGCGTTATCCGAAGCGGCCATTCATGGGGCCGGCGCTCGAAAAGACCCAAGACCGCCTGCCCAAGCTGTGGGCCGGGTCGGTGAAAGCATAGGAGAAGACCGCCATGAGCACTCGACTCGGCATGGACGCGAAGCTGTACCGCAACGCCGGCAGCTTCGGTTCGCCCATCTGGACCGAGGTCACCAACGTCAAAGACCTCACGCTCAATCTGGAAAAGGGCGAGGCCGACGTGACCACTCGCGCCAACGGCGGTTGGCGGGCGACGGTCGGCACGCTCAAGGACGCCAGCATCGAGTTCCAGATGGTTTGGGACACGGCCGACGCCGGGTTCTCTGCCATGCAACAGGCGTTCTTCAGCAACACGCCCATCGAGTTCGCCGTGATGGATGGCGACATGGGCGATGCGACTTCCGAAGGCCTGCGGGCCACGTTCGACATCTTCAACTTCACGCGAAACGAAGCGCTGGAGGAGGCGATCATGGTCGACGTGACCATCAAGCCGACCTACGCCGCCAACGCGCCCCAGTGGATCAACGGCGAAGGCAGTTCCTCGGCCTGATAGGAGAGCGGTCACCGCATGAAAACGTTCAACGACAACGCCGGCCGCACCTGGACCGTCGCGATCAACGTCGATGCGATCAAACGGGTGAAGTCGCTGCTGAGCGTCAACTTGCTCGAAGCGGTCGAGGGGAAGCTGATCGAAAGGCTTGTCTCCGATCCGGTCATGCTCTGCGACGTGCTGTACGTGCTGTGCAAGCCGGAAGCCGACTCCAAGCAGGTCACCGACGAGGATTTCGGCCGCGCGATGGCGGGGGACGCCATCGATCTCGGCACGACCTGCCTCCTGGAGGAACTCGTCGATTTTTTCCCGTTGGCGAAGCGTCAGGTGCTGGCCAAGGCGCTCGCGAAGCTGAAAGCCTTCCAGACGAAGGCGGTCGAGACGGCCAGCAAGCGGTTGGACGATCCGAAGCTCGACCGGCAGCTGGAACAGATCCTCAACGGGGACGGTTTACCGGCGCTGACGCCTGGCGACTCATCTGGCAACTCGCCGGCATCGTCGGCGTCGAGCCCGGCCCTTTGACGCTGCGGGAACTGGTCTGGATGGCCGACGCCCGGCGGCGCGACGAGTGGCAGCACACGTCGGCGCTCCTGGCGATGCTCGCCAACGTCCATCGCAACCCGAAGAAGAAGCCCCAGCCGTTCACGCCCTCGGAGTTCAACCCGCTGGTGAACGAGCGGAAGAAACCGAACGCCAAGACCGGAGTTCGCACTTTGAAAACCATCTTTGTGGATTGCAGGTGAGTCATGGCGGCAGCCCAAGCCATTCGCGCCGGCGCGGCCTACATCGAGCTGTTCACCAAGGACCGCCGAATGGTGAAAGGTCTGCGCTCGGCGTCGCAGAAGTTGCGAGCGTTCGGCGCGAGCGTGCAGACGATGGGCTTTCAGCTGGTTACGGCCGGCGGCGCGGTGATCGCGCCCCTCCTGGCGGCCGTGCAGCACTTCGCCACGGCGGGCGACGCGGTGAATAAGGCCTCGGATCGCACCGGCGTCGCGGTCGAGACGCTTTCCGAGCTCGCCTACGCGGCGGACCAGTCGGGTGCGAACTTGGAAACGCTCGAAGGGGGCCTGCGGCGCATGCAGGCGTCGGTTCTCGACGCCGCCAAGGGATCGAAGTCTGCCCAGGAAAACCTGGCCATGCTCGGGCTGACCGTCGAGCAGCTCGCCGGCCTATCGCCCGACCAGCAGTTCAAACTGATCGCGGATCGCCTGTCGCGGATCGAAGACCCGACGCTCAAGGCCGCGATGGCGATGAAGATTTTTGGGAAGTCGGGCACTCAACTTCTTCCGCTTATGGCTGGCGGGGCCAAGGGGATCGAGGAATTGCAGCAGCGGGCCCGCGAACTGGGGCTGACGATCTCGAAGGAAGATGCCGATGCTGCCACGCTGTTTGGCGACACGCTCGATGATCTGTGGAAATCGATCAAAGCTGGCGTGTTCGCCATCGGTGCGGCGCTCGCCCCGATGCTTACGGACTTGATCGCCAAGGCCATTAAGTTCGTGGTCGCGGCCGTCAATTGGATCAAACAGAACAAGGCCCTGGTCGTCACGGTGTTCAAGATCGCGGCTGCAGTGGTTGCGGCAGGCGTGGCGCTCATCGTACTTGGCGGCGTCATCTCAGGGTTCGGAGCGGCCATTGGCGCTGTGGTCACGGTGGTTGGGGCGATTGGCACGGCCATCGCGATCCTGGGGAAAATCATCGCCCTGCTGCTTTCGCCCATTGGCCTTGTAATCGTGGCTGCGGTCGCGCTCGGCGCATACCTCCTATATGCGTCGGGTTTGGGGGCCAAGGCGCTGGCGTGGCTGGGGGAGCGGTTCGAGACACTCAAGAACGATGCTCTCGCGGCGTGGCAGGGGATCGGCGACGCGCTGGCGGCGGGCGACCTGGCGCTGGCGGCGAAGATCGTCTGGCTCACGCTGAAGATGGAATGGCGGCGCGGCATTCACTTCCTCAATGGACTGTGGATTGGGGCCAAAGAGTTCTTTCTGTCGCTCTGGACTGACGCCGTGTTCGGCGTCGCCAAGATTCTCAACAACGGCTGGGCGGCCATCGAAGTCGGCTGGACGGAAACAGTAGGGTTCTTGGCCGACGCCTGGAGCGTCTTTACCAACATGCTCACGCACACTTGGCACAACACCATCGGCTTCATCAAGAAGGCCTGGGTGCGGCTCAAGTCGCTGTTCAGCGATGAAGTGGATGTCGATGCCGAGGTGAACCAGATCAACCGTGAGGTGAGCGAAGCGACCGGCGCTGCCGACCAGCAAATGCTCGATGCCGTGGGCCAGCGGGACCGCGAACGCCGGGATCGCCGCGAACAGATCGAACGGGATCGCGCCGGCGTGGAAAGCACGCTGGGCGACATGCAATCCGAGGAACATGCCCGCCGGCAAAAGCAATTCGCCGACGACCTGGCCGCGACGGAGGGCGAGCTCGCGGGCGCGCGGAAGGAATGGCAGGACGCCATCGCCGAAGCGGCCAAGAAACGGGCCGCCGCTGAAACGAGCGATCCCGAGCGCTTGAGGCAGGTCGAAG
>JAGFJK010000139.1 GCA_024102795.1 Pirellulaceae bacterium | reverse complement strand
AGGCGTTGCACAAGGCGCCTTGTGGAACGCCTTCGGCGTACAAGAGATATCAAAATCACGGCCACACCCAGGGTGCGCCCGAAGCGGGCGACCCTGGGCTGTGACTGTGGAACGCCTTCGGCGTACGGGAATGCCGAGGACGCTCTTGCTACGCTCTAAACTCTGACGACGAAGCAACTTCAAATCTGCACGATCTCAAGCCGGGGGAGGGAGCCAGAAGTGATCGATTGAGGCCTGCTCGCGTATCTGACTGACGAAGCGCCGTAAACGGTCACGGCCTGTCGCCACCGCCCCCACGACAGGTATCCTCTTACTGACAACTGACAACTGACCCACTGACAACCGACCACTGCATTCTCGACAGTGACCCGGGCAGGTGCTATCGTACGGCTGGACCTGTGCTCTGGCCCGTGTCGGAGGGGACTGACTGATGCGACTCGCGCGCCGCCCGGGAGCGGCCAACAAGCTGTATGTCCTGGGGCTGTGCTCGCTGGCCGCCGTGCTGCTGTTATGCGGGTTGTTATTGTCGGGCGATGGCTGGCTGAGATTGGCCGGCCGGGACACGGGGTCATCAGCGGCGGAGCCGGCAGGATCTGGTGGTTCGCCTTCCGGTTCGGGCAATCGCGGCGACTTGCTGGTGTATTGCGCGGCCGGCATGCGTTACGCCATGGATGACATCGCCCGGGCGTACCGGGACGAGACGGGGCGCGGCGTGCAGTTGACGTACGGCGGATCGAACACGCTGCTGAATCAGCTTGAAGTCAGCCGCACGGGCGACTTGTATCTGGCGGCGGACGACAGTTACCTGCGGCTGGCGCGCGAGAAGGGATTGGCGGTCGAATCGGTGCCGCTGGCCCGCCTGCGCCCGGTGATCATCGTGCGGAAGCAGAATCCCCGCCGCATCGAAACGCTGGCCGACCTCTGGCGCGACGACGTCAAGGTGGCCCTGGCCAGTCCGGACGCGGCGGCGGTGGGCCAGTTGGTCAAGCAGTTGCTGGAGCCCGCGGGTCTGTGGGAGAAGTTGGAGCGGCAGGTGACTCGCCAGGGCGTGTTCCAGGCCACGGTCAACGAGGTGGCCAACGACGTGCAGCTTGGCAGTGTGGACGCGGGCGTGGTCTGGGATTCCACGGTGGCTCAGTACCCGGAGCTGGAAGCGGTGCGGGTGCCGGAACTGGACGCGGGCCAATCGCTGATCCAGATCATGGTGCTGGACAGCGCCCGTGATCCGACCGCGGCGCTGCACTTCGCCCGCTTCGCCGGCGCCCGCGACAAGGGCCTGACCATCTTCCGCAAAGTAGGCTTTGACGTGGTCGAGGGGGATGTCTGGGCCGAGCGGCCGGAACTGAATTTCTATGTGGGGTCGGTCAATCGCCGCGCGCTGGAGCCGATCATTCAGCAATTCGAGCGCCGCGAAGGGGTCCAGGTCAACACGGTCTATAACGGCTGCGGCATCCTGACCGCCCAGATGCGCACCTTGCGGGACGCGCAGTCGGGCGCATTTCCCGACAGCTACATGGCCTGCGACGTGTACTACCTGCAAACCGTGCAGGACCTGTTCGAGCAGGGCACGGACATTTCCGACACGGACATCGTGATCGTGGTTCCCCGGGGCAATCCCCAGCAGATCCGGACGCTGGCGGACCTGGCCCGGCCCGGCCTGCGCGTGGCCCTGGGGCAGCCCGACCAATGCACGATCGGCGTGTTGTCCAAGCGGCTGTTGGAGGACGAAGGTCTGTACGACGCCGTGCGCGAGAACCTGGTCCAGGAGACGCCGACCTCCGCGATGCTGGTGCCGAACATCACCACCGGTTCGGCCGACGCCGTGTTGGCCTACCGCACCGATACGCTGGCCGAAAGCGAGCGGCTGGAGGTGCTCCCGATCAACTCGCCGCTGTCCAAGGCGATTCAGCCGTTCAGCACGGCCCGCTCCAGCGACCACAAGCAGCTCAGCCGCAGGCTGTTCGACGCGATCGCCCGTTCGCGCGAGAAGTTCGAGTCGGCGGGATTCAACTGGCGACTGGATTGACCTGACCGCTCCGAGTCGCCGCTAACCCTGAGTTGTCCTGCCGTGACGAATCCCTCCGCAGCCACGACGGTTCGCCGCCGCCGCATCTGGTCGGACCCATTCTTCTACGTGCTGCTGGCGGCCATTTCGGCCACCTACGTGGTGTTGATCCTGGCCATGCTGCTGGCCGACGCGACGTACCTGTTTACGAGCGACATGCGGGAAGACGGGCGGGTCGATTTCGAAACATACCGCGGACCGCGGCAGGAGGAGCTGTTCCGGCCGGGAGACGTGGTGAGCGGCCAGATGTCGGCCCACTTGGGGCTGCAAGTCTCGGCCGAGCCCGGCCAGCCGGCGTTGTGGCCGATGATCCTGGACAGCAGCCAGCCACCGGCGGGCGGCGAGCGGCTGGGGACTCCGGGCCAGGCGTATGGCGGGCCGGGCGTGGGAGCGGCCGG
>JAGFJK010000099.1 GCA_024102795.1 Pirellulaceae bacterium | reverse complement strand
ACCGTCACGATCACCGTCCGGCCAGTGAACGACCCGCCCGTGGCCGTGAACGACGCCTACGCCACCGACGAGGACACACCGCTGGTGGTAGCCGCGCCCGGCATTTTGGTGAACGACAGCGACCTGGACGGCGACGCGCTGACCGTGGTCGTGGGCTTGATCAGCGGGCCCACCAATGGCACGCTGACCGCGGGCGCCGACGGTTCGTTCACCTACACGCCGGCCGCCAATTTCCACGGCACGGACAGCTTCACCTACCGAGCCACCGACGGCACGGCCGAATCGAACACGGCCACCGTCACCATCACCGTGCGGCCAGTGAACGACGCGCCCGTGGCCGTGAACGACGCCTACGTTACCGACGAGGACACGCCGCTGGTGATCGCCGCGCCGGGCATCCTGGGGAATGACAGTGACCTGGACGGCGACGCGCTGACCGTGGTCGTGGGCTCGATCAGCGGGCCCAGTCACGGCACCGTGGTCGCCAACGCCAACGGCTCGTTCACCTACACGCCGGCCGCCAACTTCCACGGCACGGACAGCTTCACCTACCGGGCCACCGACGGCACGGCCAACTCAAACATCGCCACCGTCACGATCACCGTCAGCCCGGTCAACGATCCGCCGGTGGCCCGCGACGACAACGCGGTGACCAGCCAGGACACGCCCGTGACGATCGCGGTCCTGGCCAACGACAGCGACGTGGACGGCGACCCGCTCACGGTCACCGCGGCCACCGCGCCCGCCAACGGCTCGGCGGTGGTCAATGCCAACGGCACGATCACCTATACACCGGCCACGGGTTTCACCGGGTCCGATACGTTCGAATACACGATCAGCGACGGCAACGGAGGCACGGACACGGCGCAGGTCACCGTGACGGTCGAAGCCCCGCAAGGCGAATGCGAGTGCAACAAGACGATCGGCTTCTGGCGGCACCAGTTCAAGGGCCGAGGGCATCAGCATATCGACGATGCCACGCTGCTGTCCTACCTGAGCATCGTCAATGCGCAGTCGCAGGTCTTCTCCGAAGTCGTCCCCGCCTCCACGTTGGAGCAAGCCGCGAAGGTGTTCAAGGAAGGCGGCGCGAACGTCGGCGATCGTCACCCATCCAACATGAAGGGCAAGGCGGTCACCCAGGCGCTGGCTGCCTGGCTGAACTTCGCCAAGGGTGCCGTGAAGGCCAGTGATCCGGTGCCGAACGTGGCGGGAGCGCCCGCGAACATGACTTTCGCCCAGGCGATGGCCCTGGTCGAAGCGATCCTGCTCAGCCCCAGCTCCCGGCACACGGACTTCGCGCTGGCCAACAACATCGCCACCGCGATCAACGAGATGGACGAGCGGAATCCGGCCTGCCAGAGCGACGGCGGCAGCGACGGGCATTCCGATGGTGGCAGCGACGGGCATTCCGACGGTGGCAGCGACGGGCATTCCGACGGCGGCAGCGACGGGCATTCCGATGGCGGCAGCGACGGGCATTCCGACGGTGGCAGCGACGGGCGTTCCGATGGCGGCAGCGACGGTAACTCCGACGGCGGTTCGGACGGCGGCGGCGATCGGGGCCGAGGTCAAGGCCGCGGACGCTCGCTGAACCTGGCTCCAGCTCCGCAGTCTTTCGAGTCGGGGACCGACGCGGGCGCGGATCTGACGCCGGACCAGTTACAAGCGGCCGTCAGGCAGGGAATCGCCTATTGGGCTGGTCAGGGAGTGGCGGACGAGCAGCTCGCGGCCCTCGCGCAACTGGATGTGCGGGTCCTGGATCTTCCCGGTTCCACGGTCGGCTACGCTCTGTCGGCCGGTATCCTGATCGATCACGACGCGGCGGCTCGCGGCTGGTCGGGGCCGGGCGGCCTGGATTTGCAATCGGTCGTGACGCACGAACTGGGACACGTGCTGGGGTTTGAACACGATGACCATGGCGGCGTGATGCGGCCGTTCATTCAGCCGGGACACTCGCTGCTGGCCCCGTTGCACCATGAGGACCATGGCGAGCACGACGACCACGCGGGCCACGAGGCGCTGTTCAGCCTGCTGGGGCAAACACCGGCGTCGTCCACGTCGCCAGTCGCCGGCGAGAGCCTGCTGGCGTCGCGGGAGGGCGCGGAGCGGGATGAGCTCTCGCGGCAACACGAGGTTCCGCTGTTCAGCCCGGCGGCGATCACCGACCGTGTATGGCAGCGACTGGCGTCCGACGCGCTGGCCGACATGTACCGCCGGCGCGAGGAACTGACCGCGCGCAAGAAGTCGCCCGCCCGCTCCGACGATGACCTGCCGAGCGGCCTGGCAACAAAACTCGACCTGGACTGGGTGCGCGGTAGCCAGCGCTAGGGGAGGCTGGCAACCTGGCCCAGTCGCCCCCCTTCGCGGACCGTGAACTCGGCCCACACCGGCAAGTGGTCCGAGATTTCCTGCGCCTGTTCGAGCGTCAGGTTGTATTGCCGCATGAAATCGAAGACGCCGCAGCGCCCGGTGAATTCCCTGGTGGCCTGGCTGCAGAAGATCAGGTTGTCGTACTGGGCCGTGCCCAGCGTGTTGGTCGGCGTGCTCAGGATCGCGCAGGTGACCGCGGTCATTTGTCCCAGCTCTCCCAGGTGCTGGTCGTCGGCATTGAAATCGCCCAGCATGATGATGTCGTCCTCGCCACGTCCATCGTTCTGGATCAGGCGGAACACGTCATCCAGCAGGTCCAGCTCGGCGTCGACTTCATCGGGGTCGGTATGGACGTTGACCAGCGTGAACGTAAACGCATCGGCGGCCGGCGGCCCGCGGACCCGAAAGGCGGCAACCAGCGGAGGCCGATGCAGCAGATCGTCAGGATCTTCCACCGAGTAAGTCTGCAGGCGGTCCAGTTCGATGGTGGCCCGATCGAAGATGAAGGCGAACTGTTCCTTGCTGTCGGTGCGCCCCTGCCGAGGTCCGATCACATAATCGTAGTGCCGCCCCGTCTCGTTGATCCGATCGACGAACGTGGGCAGAACGTCCTGGCTCCGCGACCGCACTTCCTGGATCGCCACGACGTCGAACTGGCGGACGGTGCGAGCCAGAATGTCCATCACGTGCGGCTTGCCCAGCTTGGTCGCTCCCAGCACCTGGATGTTGAAGCTGGCAATCCGGATCGTTTCGCGATTGTCCGGCAGCGGCAGGTCGGCGTCCTGCCAGGGCAGCGAACGCGACGCGGAACGGTCGGCTGACTTGCCCGGTCGCTCGGCGCCCGCCCGCGGCACCACGCGGAAGTCGTCAAGACCTTCCACGCGGTAGTGCTGCTGGAAGTAGCCGCCGCCACCGGCAAGCCCGGCGGCCGTCAGAATCAGATAGATCAGTTTGCGCACGGCGGACCCCCGGGCAATCAGGCCGCGGAACGAGAATTTCCCACTAGTCGTCATCGGAGCCGCGGGGGATGCCGCTTGAACCAGCCGGGGTCGGCCCGTTTGCTCCGGCACACCCGGCGGGCGTATACTGCACAGGACCGCTGCAATCGTTCTCAACCGTCGAAACCCGTGCACGCGGATCGTCTCATGCCGCCTGCTGCCCCAACTCATCGGCCGCGACGCGCCGGGCCGCAATCCGGCCCAACTCGCTCGGCCGCGCCCGTACTGTGGGCGCTGGTCGGCTTGGCGATCGCGGGTCCTGGCGTTCCAGGTCTGCGGGCCGACCAGTTGGTGCTCCAGAACGGCGGGCAATTGCCGGGTGAACTGCGCGGCGCCAGCCCGTCACGTCCAGACGCGGTCCAGATCCAGACTGCCCACGGCATCCGGCTGACGCTGGCCAGAAACCAACTGCGGCAGGTCGTGCGGCAGTCGGCGGCCGAGCTGGAGTACGAGCGTCGGGCTCCGCGCGTGGCCGACACGGTGGACCGGCATTGGCGGCTGTGCGAGTGGTGCCTGGAGCAAGGTCTGTCCGCTGAGCGGGAGGCGCATCTGCGGCGGATCCTGCAACTGGACCCCGACCACGTCGCGGCCCGGCACGCGCTGGGCTACTCGGAACTCAACGGCCAATGGGTCACGCAGCAGGAGCAGATGCGGTCGCGTGGCTACCAGCGGCACCGGGGCCGCTGGCGATTGCCGCAGGAGATCGAACTGGAGCGGGAGCAGGCCAGCGCCCAGCAGGCGCACCTACAGTGGCTGGTAAAACTCAAGCGCTGGCGCGAGCAGCTCCATACGGAACAGGCAAGCCTCGCGGCCCGGCAGATCACCGAAATCCGCGACCCGGCGGCGGTCGGCGCGCTGGCTCAAGGTCTGGGGCAAGAGCCGCTACGGGCGGTCAAGCTGCTATATCTGACCGCCCTGGAAGGCATCGGCTCGGCGGCCGCCCTGGAGGTGCTGATCGCCTGCTCGCTGAATGATCCGGACACCGAAATGTTTCACGAGTGCGTGGATCGTCTGGCGCGGCTCAAGGCCCCGCTGGCGGTCCCTCGATACATCAAGGCGCTCGAGGACGAAAACAACGTGCGGCTGAATCGGGCCGCCCATGCCCTGGGCCGCCTGGGAGATCCGCACGCCCTGGCGCCCTTGATCCAGGCCCTGGTGACCACGCACAAAGTCGTGGTCACTCCACCCAACGCGGGCTCCGCCGACACCATCTCGTCCACCTTCGGTCGCGGCACCGATGCCACCGGCACTCCCTTGGGCGGCACGGGACTGTCAACCGGCGGCGGGCCGCTGGTCAGCTACCCGACGGTGCCCAATACCGAAGTGCTCGACGCCCTGGTCAAACTGAGCGGCGGCCAGAATTTTGGTTTCGATCAGCGGGCCTGGCGCCATTGGCTGGCACAGGAACAGACTCGGCCCGTGCCCGCCAACCTGCAGCGGCAATGAATTGATGGAGCAAACCGGATGACTCGTCCCAGCGTGGCCATCGTCGGCGCCAGCGCCGACCGCGGCAAGTACGGCAACAAATCGGTCCGCGCGCACCAGCAGCAGGGCTACGACGTGTACCCGATCAACCCCAAGGGCGGTCAGATCGAGGGCCTGGAGGCCTTCCGCAGCCTGGCGGAAGTTCCGGTCGAGCGGCTGCAACGGATCAGCATGTACGTGCCGCCCGAAATTGGCTTGGCCATGCTGGACGAGATCGCCGCCAAGGGCTGCGACGAACTGTGGTTGAATCCGGGCAGCGAGAGCGAGGAGTTGATCGCCGAGGCCGAGCGCAGGGGGCTGGTGCCGATCGTGGCCTGCAGCATCGTGGACGTCGGCCGCAGTCCGGGGGAATACCGCTAGTCGCTCGCCTACGCCGCTCGAATGGCCAGGCGATTGCGCTGCCGCCGCGGAAACCAGCCTTCGCCCAGGACGGCCAGAGCGACGCGGTCTTCCAAATTGGGACGGAAGATCGTCAGCAGGATCAACGGCAGGTACCAGGCCAGGTACGTGCCGCCGCCAAAGCCGTGCCAGAATTGGGTGGCCACCATGACGGCGGCGGAACAGCTTAACAGGGTGCCCAGGTTCTTCTGAGCCGGCCAGATCGCCAGGCTGCCGCTCAACGCGATAAAGCCCGCCAGGACCGGCAGCCGGTAGGCAGGCGACCAACCCAGACCCCAGATGCCCGCCAGACCTTCGGTGTACGGCATCCACAGGCCGAACATTTGCTGGACCTTGCCCAGGAAAGACGCCAGATCGCTGGAAATGAACGCCAGCGACAGCACCATCACCGCCAGCATCGACAGCACGCCCGCCAGGAAGCGGCCCAGGCCGCGATGCCAATAGAAGCTGACCCACAGCGGCAACAAAAACAACGGATAGTAGACCACCCCCGTTGCCAAGCCGATGAACACCCCGGCCACCAGCGGGCGGCGGTACAAGAGCACGGCCCAGACCAGCAACGCGGCCGGCAACACATGGTCCACACGTCCGGTCATCTGCGCCGTGTACGGCAGCATCAGGTACAACGTCGCGGCGCCGATTCCCATCTTGATGTTGTCGAAATGCCGATAGCCGATTGCCACCATGCCCAGCACCACCGCCAGGTGGGACAGGATGGCCATCACGCGAGCCACCGTGGCGTACGCCAACTGCGGCTTGACTTCCTCCCCCTCGCTCGTCCGCAGCAGCGGCATGGTGGTGATGCGGGGAATGAAGTTCAAGACCGCGTAGCCTGGCCCATGGCGCCGCAGTCCGGCGTCGTCCCCGCCCACGTCCTGCCGGGCCAGCAACCGGTCCGCCAATTCCACTCCGTGCACGTCGTCGGCCGTTGGCTTGCTGTTCCAGACATTGGCCATCAAGAACACAAACAACGAGCAGCCAATGAAAGTCAGCCCGCCCGTGGAAAGATTCGGGTCCAGCAGCGGACGGCGAACCATCGTCGGATCGATCAGCGTACGAATCAGGACCAGCAGTCCCACGGCGAACAGCATCAAGAACCCCTGCTTGGCCAGCCGCTGCCCCTCGCTGAACCCGTCGCCCGGAGCCGCGGATGCTCGCGCTTCGGCGTTCTCCGGGACGGGAGCCGGCTGAGCGGCCGGTTTTGCCCCCGTTTCCGGCGGCCCCGCATCCGCAGCTCCCGCATCCGAAGCTCCCGCATCCGAAGCTCCCGCATCCGGGGCCCCTGCTTGCGAGACCCCGCCATCTGAGGCTCCCGCTTGCGAGGCCAAGTCGGCAACTCCGGGCAGCGGTTCCGACAACTCGCCATCGCCCTCGGACTGCCCCGGGGCCGTCGACGCGTCGGCCGCCGAAATCGCGGTCCACTCCAGCGGATCGTCAGGCTCAACCCAGCCGGTCGGCTGGTGGAGCGATGCCGGACGATCCGCCGCGATCAGGTCGGCTACTCCCGGCGAGCGGATCGAGGCCGGAACACCGGCCAATCGTGGCGGACGAGCCAACGGCAACTCCGCCGGCTCGGACGACGTCGGCTCCACCGCCGGCTGAACTTCGGGCGTGGGCCCCAGCAGCCACATGGCGTGCTTCTCGCCGCCGTATTGCACCAGCAACAGGCCTGGTGCCAGCAGGATCAGCAGCACCAGATCCAGGTTGCGCACACTCCAGAAACGACTGAACTTGAAGAACAAGCCCAGCATCAGCAGCGACGACAGATAGGCCCACGTCGTGGGGTGGACCTTGTGATACTGCAGCAGAAATTCACTCATGCGTTCGGCAGCACCTGTGCGGTGGCGAGCGGAATCCTGTACGATACGCTACCTGCCAGGATTTGCAACCACCCTATCCGTGGCGACGAATTAGCTAACTCCAACATGCAAAAGGCCTTACGCATTCCCCTCGAATTCAGTATCCGGCACATCCGCCAGTCTTTGACAGGCTTCATCCGCCCATGGGCTGTCCGGAGCCAGCCGAAGGAACTCCTCCCAATGCCGCTGGGCCTCGTCGGAGCGGCCCAGGTCGTCCAGAGTGCGGGCCAGGTGGTAGTGCACGTCCGGGTAATCGTAGTGTAAGGACAAGGTGCCCTGGAAGGCGGCCACGGCCAGTTCGGGCTGGCCAACCTCCGCCAGGACGCAGCCCAGGTTGGCGCGAGCCTCCACGTAGTCCTCATCCAGCTCGATCGCCATGTAGTACCGTTCGCGGGCGGCCGACACGTCGCCAAGCCGGTACAACAGCTCCGCCAACTGGAAGCAGACTTCGGGACGTGGTCCGCCGCTGGTCAATGCGGCCCGGTACATCTCCACGGCGGCCGGCAACTGCCCCTCGTCCTCCAGCATCGCCGCGTAGCGGAGCATCTCCGCGGGCGTTTCCAGCAGTTCGGGATCGGCATCCAGCGTCACTGAAAGAGGCACCGTCTCGGCACCACCGTCCTCGGACTGGCCCGCGGCCTGTTCCAGCGCATCGAAGTCGATCCGCCGCTGCCCGCCGGGATCGATCAACCCTTCGCCCTGGCGCAGCAGCAGTTGTTTGCCTTCGACGATGATCGATAACTGGGCCAGCGGGCGCTCCACGTCCGGGACATAGCGGGCCAAGGCCGCCAACTTCCGCTTGATCGCGGCGGCCGATGCGCCCGTGGCCAGCAGTTGGGCCAGGCGGCGAGCGCTGGCAACTTCCTGAAAATCGAAGTACGGCAGCCGATGCACCTCGCGGGCCGGTACGATCAACTGGCGGCGATGCCAGCAGCGAATCGTGGCCACCGAGACGCCCAGCAACTGGGCCAGCATGGCCGGAGTGTACAGCCGGCGGATGTGCCGGGGTTCCTCGACCTGCCCCAGACGTTGCCAGAACTGCGTTTCGCTGATGATTTCCAGCCGGCCTTCGGCCGCTGCCCGGCGAGCGGACTCGTTCAGAAACTCGTCCGGATCGACCAGTGGCAACTCATCCGCGCCGACCACGATCAAGCTCAACTCCGCATGCCCAACTTCGACCGGCAGGCCGCCGTGAGCCCGAATCAGCTTCGGGACCTCCCGCCGACTAACACCTCCCAGCTTGCCGACGAAGGCCACGTGCCGACCCTGCAACCAGTTTTCGTCGACCAGTTCCTCGGGCTCCGATTCGTCTTCCGGCCCCAGGCCAGACTCGGCGCCCGACTCGGCTTCGAGTTCGCTCCGCGATGGCTCCCGATCCGCCGGCTCGCCGTCCCGCTGCCCCCCGTGAAGCGGCTCCCCGTCCAGTGACCCGGAGTCCAGCGATTCCCCGTCCAGCGATTTGGGGTCGAGCGACTCGGGGGCCGGAACATCGGGCGCCGGGCGGACGCCGCTACGAGCGGAGCTCTCGGACGAGCGATCGTCGGAATGGAACATCGGCACGCACCCGCAGCGCCGCGCTGTCAATGCGGCCCTAAATGGCCCCACCGGGCTGCCCGCCAGAGGCTCCGTTCAATCCCGGCTGCTGCTCGCTCGCCGCCGGCTGCGCACCGTTCGGCTGATCACCGGCCCCCTGGCCCTTCGAGGGCACGTCGGACATCGGCGGCGCCTGTTGCTGGCCGCCATTTGCCTGGCCGCCGCCCGACTGGCCGTTCGCGCCCGTCTGCGGCTTGGACGAATCCACTCGCTGCGACTCGGTGGGCAGCGATGGCGGCACGTCGGCGGGCACGGTGGGCGGCGTGGGAGCAGCGGTCGCGCCGCTGCCGGCCGGAGCGGACGAACCGTAATCGATCACCGATTCGGCCGGGTAGGCGTAGCCGGGCTGCTCGTAAACGGAACTCTCGTACACCACGCCCCCATCGATCGGCACCCGCATCATCACGGTCCGCGGACGCAGGCGGGTCGTGGTGTAAGGCACCCAGCGCGAAACGGTTCGCGGCACCTGGATCCGCTGGACCTCGGTCATCGTCCGCTGGACGCGGACCGGCACCTCTTCAATCCGCTCCTCGATTTCCATCCGCTGCGTGGTCACGGGGATCTTGCGGACCATCTCCTGCCGCTCCCAACGACAGACTTGCACCGGCGTCTGGTAGCTGACCCGCTCGACCACCGGCCGGCGGACCGTCACGGGGATCCGGCGGACTTCCTCGGTCTGCTCCATCCGCATCACTTGCACAGGCACCCGCTGCGTGACCACTTCATCCACGAAGCGGGTCACCGTCACGGGCTTTTCCCGCGTTTCGACGCGGGCCACCATCGTGGTCTGAGCGACTTGCTGGGCGACCACATTGGGCACGAACACCCGCTGAACACTCGTGGTCCCCGGCCGCTGCTCAGGTACCCAGTGGAACCCGCCCCGCCCGAAGACCGTAATGCCAGTCGCCGGGTCGACGTAATACTGGCCGGGCAGCCACCGCAAGCGGTTCCGCGTGGGGCCGGGTGTAAAGACCGTCTGATCGACAAAACCGCCCTGATCCACCAACTGCGTGTGCATGGTCGTCACCGGATCGAAGACCGTGACGTTCTCCTGCTGCATCACGGTTTCGGTCACCGGACGGCGGACCGTCATCTGCTGCTCGCGCTCCTGAGTTTCCCAGACGGGCCGGGAAACCACATGCCGCTCCTCGCGTTCCTGCGTTTCATCGACAAACCGTACCCGGTCGAAACTCGTCTCGCGATACTGCGTTTCCCAGACCGGCCGCAACACCGTGAAGCGTTCCTCCCGCTCGCTGGTCTCGAACACGGGACGAGCGACCCGGTGGCGACGCTGACGCATTTCGGTTTCCCAGACCGGCCGATGCGTCGTAACTTCCTGCTCCTCCATCACCGTTTCGAACTGCAGGCGGTACGCGGTTACCTGCTCCTGGTCATACACTGTCCGGTAGACAATGCGGTGACTGGACGAGCAACTTTGTGCCGCCGCGACGGACCAGCCGCCCAAGCCGATCAACGCCGCCGCCGAAATTGCCAGTATGGTCTTCATCGCTGCCTCAACTTGCCATCATTCTGGGACCGCTCCTTGTTTCCGGTAGCGATCTTGCTCCTTCACCGCCCTCCCTGGACGTCCGCCGCGACCGCTGTTTCACAACCTCGCAAATCACATGCCCTAGTCGCGCGCACTCTCTACTGCGAGTGTTGCGGACAAACAGTTCTTTCGCAAACGGAAATTTCTTGAGAAATTCCGCCAGAAACTCCAACAGACGATCGGCCAAGAGCTTGCGCGAAGAAAAAATCTTTGAAGTTCCGCCGCTCGCTGGCCGAAAGCAAAACTTGACCCGTCGCCGCAAATTACGCCGCTTTCACGTCTTGTGATGCAAGCTTGCCCAATCGTTACAACCGGACGGCGGTTCTTGCAAAAACGGGCGAATTGTGGCGCGCCTCGGCAGGCGTCGCGCGCGGCGGTCAGTCCGCCGGCCGCTCGGACTGCCGGTCCCGCAGAATCTTGAGAGATTCCATGGATTCCAGTGTAATTGCGCTGCCCGAACCCGACTGCTGTAATTTCTGCAAAGCGGCTTCCAGCGCCCGCAGATCGGCCTCCGGCTGCCGGGCGGCCAACTGACTGGCGGCCCGGATGCCGTTCATCAGGACCAGCATCCGCTTCCGCTGCCGCTCGGAATCCGACACTTCGTCGGCCACGGCCAGCGGGTTCTCCTGGTCCAGCATTTCCAGCAAGACCGGCAGTGCCCGCAGGTCGCCGTGCCGGGCCAGCCCCGTGGCCGCGTTGAAACGGGCGTTGGCATGGGAATCGACCAGCATTTCCGCCAGCCGCTCCTGGGCCACGGGTCCGCCGATCACGCCCAGCGTAAACGCGGCCGCACTGCGCAGCTCGCCCCGCCGGCGGCTTTCCTGCGGCCCCTCGCCCGTTTCCCGCGAAGCCTGGTCCAACACCTCCAGCACCGCCTGGTCCCCAGCCAGTCGTTCGGGCCCCAGATTGTGGGCCAGCACCGCCAGCGCCTCGATCGCCGCGTACCGTCCATCCAAATCGGCCGGATCCCGCTCGTGCCGCGCCGCCTCGACCAGGGCCGGCAACCCGGCGTCCACCCGGAATTCTCCCAAGGCGCGGCACAGGAAGATTCGCAGCCGGATCCGCTTCTCGTCAACTTGGCCGCTGGCCAACTCGCCCTTCAGCACCGCCGCCAGCTCCGCGGCCAACTGCGGGTCGTCCTTCAAATGGTCGTACTCGCGGTTGCGGAGCATGTCCGACAACGTGTTGGCCTTCTGCCAACTGGCCTCATTCAGTACCTTCAGGTCACGCACCAGCTCGCGCGGGTCCGTGCCCAGGTGAGCCAGCCAACTGAACAGCAGCCAGACCATGACCACAATCATCACGATGATCATCGGGATCAGGAACAGTTGCAGCAGAAAGGCCGCATCCGGCGCGGCCACCGGGGGCAACGCGTCGTCGGCGGTCGGCTTGGCCAGGACCGGAGGCTGGACCCGCGGAGTCGACGGCGCGGACTCGGACTTGGAACGATCTTCCGCGGGCGGTTGCAATGACACCGTGCTCACTTCAGTGGGGAGATCCGGGGGGAGAATACTAATAGAGTTTAGGCAGCGCCCTCGCCCCGTCAACCGAGCACCCCGGGCGCACGCGGCCGCCTCCGCCCTCTCCGCCCTCCGCCTCGCCCCGCTCGAACGCCCATGAGACTGCTGGAATTGACGCTGCCCGACCCGGCGGCCAACATCGCGCTGGACGAGGCGCTGCTGGAGACGGCCGAGCAGCAGGCCGGGCCCTGGGAGGTGCTCCGCCTGTGGGAAGCGCCGCGGCCCCTGGTGGTCGTCGGCCGCTCGTCCCGCGTCGACCAGGAAGTCGACCAGTCCGCGTGCCAGCGGCAGGGTGTCCCCATCCTGCGCCGCTGCAGCGGCGGAGCGGCCGTGGTCGCCGGTCCCGGCTGCCTGATGTACGCGGTGGTGCTGAGCTACGAATTGCACCCGCAACTGAAGCTGATCGATCACGCCCACCAGTTCGTGCTGGCTCGCCTGGTCGCCGGCCTGAGCCCCCACTTCCCGGCCGTGCGCGCCCAGGGCATCAGCGACCTGACCTGCCACGACCGCAAAATCTCGGGCAACAGCCTGCGCTGCAAGCGGCGGCACCTGCTGTATCACGGCACGCTGCTGTACGACTTTCCGCTGGCCCAGATCGAACAGCTCCTGCGCACCCCGCCCCGGCAGCCGGACTACCGGGCTGGACGCGGGCACGGCCAGTTCGTGGCCAATCTGCCGGCCCCGGTCGACCTGCTGCGGGCAACTTTGCCGAAAGCGTTCGAGGCCGCCGAGCCGCTCGACGCCTGGCCCCAGGCCCTGACCGCCGATCTGGTTGCCACCCGTTATTCGCAGCCCGCCTGGAACCTGCGCCTGTAGGCAGCGATCAGCTTGCCTCCGGTCGGCTCGAATCCGTGGTGATGGCTTCTTCCGTGGTGCCGCGTCTCTGACCTGTCCGCCGCTGTTACTTGACGCTGCCCTGGACACGAGTTCCAATCGCCAACTGGGATGAGGGTAGTCTCCCTGGAAATTACCCCCGTCCCCTTTTGTCCGTTTGGAAGGAGCAACCCCATGCGACTTGCCGTTTGGCCTGGTCTGTTTTGCCTGGTTTGCCTGGCGACTTGGCCGCCGAGCGCCGTTGCGGACGAAACCGACCCGCGGGCGGTGGTGGCCCAGGTCGTCACGGCGGCCGGCGGCGAAGAGAAACTGCTCAAGTTGTTCCGGATCCGTGAACTGCTGAACGTCAGTTCCGATCCGGACAAGCCGGCCCGTGAGCGGTTGTCGGTGCTCGAACCGCCCGACCACTGGTGGGTCGGCAAGCGGGATCGAGTGAAGCAGGACAAGGAACCGGCGACGTTCCTGGTCTGGGCCTGGACGCTGGGGGCGCTGACCGACGCCCGATCCAAGGTTGATGTCATTCCGGAGATCACCGAAGCGGAACGGCCCGCCTTCGGGCTGCGGGTCAGCGATTCGGTCACTCCGGCCATGGACCTCTACTTCGACCGGGAAACGAAGCTGCTGGTCCGCATCGATTGGCGGTCGGACATCCACCGCTTCAGCGACTGGAAGGAGCACGACGGGGTCCAATACCCGGCGAAGTGCGTCGGCTACAAGAAGAGTACCGGCAAACCCTGGTACTTCAGCGAAATCGTTGAACTGGAACGTCTCCGAGAACTGCCCGACGGCCTCCCAGTGGACTGAACAGGGCCACGGCGGTATTCCGCCGACAAGTACCCCCGTTCCCTTCATTGCGTCGCTGCACTGTTATAGGCATACGTTGGCCAACTCGGTTCATAGTCGGCGCTTTGGTCGCCCCAGACGGTCCAGCGGCTGCTGTGACGCCCCCGAGCGAACAGTTCGAGATACGGTCCCGGTGAACACGACTCAATGATGTCGTAGAGTTCATCGGGTTTGCGCGAGTGCTCGCGCTTTCTCGTCTTCATGATATTGACCTGGCGCCGGCCCGAATCGCGTGTTCGCAACTGCCCGCGCACACCGAACAGGACAAGTTCGGTCGTGTTGCGAAAGTAGAAGCCAACACCACGACCGTCGGGGCCCCCATCCTTTCGAATCTTGTGCCACACAATGTTCGTCTTGTACGAGAAACCCCAGGCCTCCATCACCTGAAGTCCCTCACGCAACAACGCATTGGGGACCCACAGATACAAGTGCGCCTGGTGGCTGCAGGCTTCGAAGACGGGGATTTCGACAATCTCTTCGAGTGTCAGGGTCGAGTAGCGACTGAGCCGCTTGTGTTCCGGCGCCATCTTGCCGGTCCGGTTGGCAAACTGCCATGGCGGATCCGCCAGCACGGTACCGCATGCCAGGTCGCCGCAAGATCGGGAAAACTCCTCCGCGGCCGTCAGTCCCTTGGTCATTACGCGTCTCCTACGAAGAGTGAAAGAATGGGTCTTTATTGTTCCATTCGATCTCCAGGGCAAATTCATTTCTTGAAGCACTCAAGCTGGTGCGTCGGCGAATCCATGATCACACGATCAACCGTGATTGAGAATCGCCGTTGCGTGCTTCCATTCGGGCAGTTTCGCATAACGCGCCTGGACGACGCCCAGTTGTCGCAGACCGGACAATCAGGAGCAAGCCTGTACAGTATCCGCCCTTTCCATCCCATTTTCTCAGACCAGGCCCCAGCGTTTGCGCAGGGCCCATTCGGCGGCCAGCAGGCCGGCCAGGATCAGCAGCAGCAGCCAGGCGTCCAAGGCGGTCGCGCCAAGCTGCCATTTGCTCTGGACTTCGATTTCCACTTCGGGTGGCCGCCGCTGGATCTCGCGCAATAATTCCGGCACTTGCTCAGGCAGCACGCTGCGCCCGTCGAACTCGCGGGTCAGGTTGGCCAGGCGAGCCAACTGGTCGGGGTCGGCCGCCGGGTTGCTCAATTCCAGGTCTTCGTCCAGCACTTGAAAATCGGCCTGCGCGGTTCCCAGCGGTCGGCCGTCGAGCGTGGCCCGCACCTCCAGCAGGTAGTCACCGGCCTGCTCCACCGCGTCCACTGCTCCCACCTGGTGTTCCTCCTCGGCCGACAACCGCACGGGAACTCGCGAGTTGTCGGGCAACCGCAATTCGGCTTCCAGTTGCGCGCCGGCAATGGCATCCCCCGTGGCACTCAACGCGCCCGCCGTGAACACCACGCGGCTGCCGGCCCGGTAGCGCCGCTGCTGCAGCTTGATCCAGACGTTATCCTCTTGCTGCTCGTCGCGCCGCGCCAGCCAGAGCACGACTTGCCGCCAGAACCGCTTGTGCTGGGCGCCGAAGCCCTTCATCGCCCAGAGCCAGGTGGAATCGCCGGCCAGCGCCACCACGCGGCCGCGAACATATTCCGACGTGACCAGCAGCGGGATGCCCTCGGGACTCTCGCCAATCACCTGCACGCTGGGGTGTTCCTTGAGTCCTTCGAAGCGGTTCGCTCCCTGCAACGGCGGCAGCCGTTGCCAGGCTTCCAGGTTCTCGCCGCCCGGCGCCAGTTGCATG
This sequence comes from Pirellulaceae bacterium, assembly GCA_024102795.1. GTDB lineage: Bacteria > Planctomycetota > Planctomycetia > Pirellulales > Pirellulaceae > JAGFJK01. Next base: position 846 of record JAGFJK010000099.1, on the reverse strand, counting down.
ATCGGATGCGGCCGCGCGGGCAGCAGTTGCAGCGGTTCCTGGATGTGCAGGTCGGGGCGGATCGGCGCGTCGAAGTCCTGGCGTTCCAGCCGGCCGATCGTGATCGGCAGGACGTCTTCCAGGGGCGTGCCGCGATAGCCTCCCGGACCGAAACTGTGCAGGCCGCCGAGCATGATCAGGCCCTTGCCCTGCTGCACGACCGCGGCCAGTTGCTGCAGGTTGCCCGGTCCCAGCGCGGCGGCATCCAGATCGCCCAGGATGAACGCGTCGTACTTCGGGTCGCTCAGTTCCCCGCCCAGATTCACCGGCCAATTGGCCCGCTGCGACTTTTCCAGGATGTCGAACCGCACCTGGATGTCGGGCGAACTGTCCAGGGCCCGCAACAGGAATCGCGTCTCGTTGCGGTACTCGCCCTCCAGGTACAGCACATTCAGGCCACCTTCAAGGACCGTCAAGAAGGCGCTGAGCTGATTGTTCTTGGTGACCAGCTCTCCCGGCTGCGGTGTCGCCCGCAGAGTCAGTTTGTACTGGCCCACCTGTTGCGGCACAAACGTCAGCTCGACCGGCACCTGCTGGCCGTCGCTGCGAGCCGTCAAAGTCAGCGGGCCCAGCACCTGCTGGTTCCCGTCCGGCGCGTCAACCACCAGTTCCACGGCCAGCGGCTGGTTGACGTAGCCGCGAACCCGCAGCAGCCCGCGAACCTGCAACTGGTTCTTGACGAACGCCGTGTATTTCTCCGGCAGATTGTCGATCGCCACATCGCGAGCCTCGGCCTGGTTGCCCGGTGGACCGAACGCCACGGTGTACAGCGGCAGCCCCAGGCGCGCCGCCTCGCGCCCGGCCTGC
>JAGFJK010000082.1 GCA_024102795.1 Pirellulaceae bacterium | reverse complement strand
CTGTTTTTGGAGCCCCACCCCTGCGGAATCCCGGGAGTTACCGCCGGGCCTGCGGGGAAGGCCCTGCTTGGAGTCAGGCGCAAGTCGTGCGTCTGAGGGAACTTGGGGTACAACGCAACCGGCTCGGGTGAGGCGGGGCCGCGTCGAAATTTCCTGGTCGGTCCGATACAATACCCTGGACCGGGGCTTGCCATGGTCCCGTCCCGGGGACCGGACAGACCGGCGTAAATTGCCTTTGAACCAGAAGTTAGGGGTTCGATGGAGAATCAAAACCAGGGCGACGGCAACCAGCCGCCCCGCCCCCAGCCCGTACTGCGTCGGAGTTCCAACCTGTGGCTGATCCTGCTGGCGATGGCCGTGCTGGCCGTTTTGTTCTTCACCAGCCAGGGAATCAGTACTTCCACGATTGAGTATTACAACTTCTTCGTGGAGCAGGTCGAGTGGGGAAACGTTGTATCGGTGACGATTGGGGATCAGGAACTGGAGGGCGTATTTGACGAGCCGCCGTATGCGCCGAAGCTGAATCCCAAGACGGGACAGTTTGAAAAGCAGACCGACCGGGCCGGCCAACCGATCACGCTGCAGAAGAACTTCCGCATGACGCTGCCCAGGTCCCCGGAATCGAAGGACCGGATGCTGCAGATCCTGGAGCAGAACCAGGTGGCCGTCCAGTTCGCTCCGCCGGACAACACGCTGCTGATCTTCTACATGCTGGCATTCCTGGTGCCGATCGGCCTGTTCGTGTTCTTCTGGCTCTCGTACCGCCGCACGCGCGACCAGATCATGGGGGGCGGCTTTCTGTCGGGGTTCAGCAAGAGTCCGGCCAAGCGGTACGAGGCGATGGACCAGGCAATCACGTTCAAGGACGTGGCGGGGCTGTCGGGAGTCAAAGCCGATTTGATGGAGATCGTGGAATACTTGCGGAACCCGGCGAAGTTCCAGCGCCTGGGCGGGCGAGTGCCCAAGGGCGTGCTGCTGAACGGTCCGCCTGGGACGGGCAAGACCTTGCTGGCCCGGGCCGTGGCTGGTGAAGCCGGCGTGCCCTACTATTCGGTCAGCGGTTCGGAGTTCATCCAGATGTTCGTGGGCGTGGGGGCCAGCCGCGTCCGCGATCTGTTCAAGACGGCCAAGGACAATTCGCCGTCGATCGTGTTCATCGACGAAATCGACGCCGTGGGCCGGCAGCGCGGCGCGGGACTCGGCGGCGGCCACGACGAGCGCGAGCAGACGCTGAACCAGATTCTGAGCGAGATGGACGGGTTCACCCAGAACGACTCGGTGATCGTGCTGGCCGCGACCAACCGCCCGGATGTGCTCGACCCGGCCCTGCTTCGCCCAGGTCGTTTCGACCGGCACATCACCGTGGGCCGTCCCACGCAGAAGGGCCGCGTGGAGATTTTCAAGGTCCATGTGCGGAACGTCCCGCTGGCCGACAACGTGGATCTGGATCGGCTGGCCTCGGCCACCGTGGGACTGACCGGCGCCGACATCCGCAATATCGTCAACGAAGCCGCTCTTTGGGCCGCTCGCCAGGACAAGAACAACGTCGACATGTCGGACTTCGAGTACGCTCGGGACAAGATCCTGATGGGTGCTAAGCGGGAAGAAGTGCTGCTGGGCGTGGAGAAGGAAAAGACGGCCTATCACGAAGCCGGACACACACTCACGGCCTGGCACCTGCCCGGCGCGAATCGAGTCCACAAGGTGACCATCATCCCCCGCGGTCGCTCCTTGGGCTCGACCCAGACCCTGCCGGCGGAAGACCGGTTGAGCATGTCCGAGTCGGAGCTGCGAGACCATCTGATCGTGCTGCTGGGCGGCCGGGCGGCCGAGCGGTTGATTTACAATGAAACGACGGTCGGAGCGGAGAACGATCTGGAGCGGGCGACCGGGATGGCGCGCCGCATGGTCACGCACTGGGGCATGAGCGAACGGTTGGGACCGGTCAGCTACAAGCTGTCGGAGGAGGACCCGTTCCTGGGCCGCGAGATCCATCAGCAGCGGCAGTTCAGCGAGCACACGATGGAGCTGATCGACGAGGAGGTGGCCAAGCTGCTGCACGGCGCGGCCGAGACGTCGCAACGGATGCTGGCCGAGCAGCGCGAGGAACTGGAAAAGCTCACGCGGGCCCTGCTGGAAAAGGAAGAGCTGACCGAACGCGAAATCGCCGAGCTGATCGGTCCGTCGGTGCATGGCCCGCCCCGAGCCGACCTGAGCGACAGCTCCTGGACCGACGCGGGGCAGCCTCGGAGCGGGAAACCGGCCGCCACCACGCCGCCCGTCACCACGCCGGCCGCGACTGGCGGTGACAGCGGCAACGGCGGCGACAGCGATAACAGCGGCGCGCGGTCGGACCTGGCGGCCGGCAAACGCGACAACAGTTAGTCGCCTGATCGCAGCGAGCGGTCAATCGTCGCCGGCGAACAGGTAGCAGTAGCTTTCGTAGCGGCGGGCATCGATCCGCCCGTCCGCCACGGCGTCCTTGACGGCACACTCGGCTTCGTGCGTGTGGGTGCAGTTGGGGAACCGGCACAGGCTGACGTAGGGCCGCACGTCGCGGAACAGGCCCGCCACTTCCGGCGGAATCACGTCCCACAATTGGAACTGGCGGATGCCTGGCGTATCGACCACGTAGCCACCGAAACGTAGCGGGATCAGGCGGGCGGCCGTGGTGGTGTGCTTCCCCTTTTGCGTGTCCTCGCTGACCTCGCTGACCCGCAACTGCAGGTCGGGGTCCAGCACATTCAGCAAGGACGACTTGCCCACCCCGCTTTGACCCGCCACAACGCTCTCGCGACCTTGCAGCACGTCGCGCAGACCGTCCATGCCGAATCCGGTTCGCGCCGAGATCAGCAGCACGCGATAGCCCAGTTGCCCGTAGACGCCGACCAGCGGTTGGAGGTCGGCCGGGTCCACCAGGTCGATCTTGTTCAGGCAGATCACTGGCCGGATTCCGTTCTGCTCGGCCGCCACCAGGAAGCGATCGATCAGGTTGGGCTTGAGGTTCGGTTCGGCCACGCTGCTGACGATCACCAGTTGGTCGACGTTGGTGACCAGCACATGCTGCCGGCCGCGGAACGTGCGGCTCAACACGCCGTGCCGCGGTTCGATCCGTTCGATCATCCCGCGGTCTTCGCCCTCCGGCCGAAACCAGACGATGTCGCCGGCCGCCACCACGTGGCGTTGTTCGGTACTGAGCGTCTTGAGCAGGCCGCTGGTGGCGCAGCGAAAGGTGCGGCCGTGCGGGTCGATGACCTGGCTGTCCACGCCATGGATGCTCAGCACCCGGCCTCGGCGGCTGGTCGTTTCGTCGACGTCCGGCGCGACCGACAGCCCGGTATGCTGCCCGTCGACGACCGCCCCGATGACGGTGCGTTTGCGCGTCAGGTCGCCCTTGCCACTGATCCGCTCGCTGCGGACCGATTCGTCCGCTTCGAAGCCGTGCTGTTGAAAATCTCGAGTCAGGTCGCGTTTGCGGGTCCGCACCTGGTGCTTCTTGCGGAATTCGGCGCGGATTTTCTGAGTGGACTTCTTCTTGGGCATGTATGGTTCCGCGTCATCTCCCGAGACCGCCCCCAGGCTCGGCTGGTCGCTGGCCGGCGTTCCTTGAGTGATGGGCATTGTACCGCGCGGAGTGGCCGCGGATGGGCGCCAGCCGAGGGATCAAGCGTCGCCGAGCCTGGAATGACGCCCGGCTGGTGCTGGAAGACAGGCTGGTGCTGCAAGACAAGCGGTTTCTACCCGCGCCGATTGGCCCGCGACCTGCGGCGGAACGGGTGGGCATGGAATCACCAGGCCAGACACCCGGCGGCACCTCACTGACAACTGACAACTGACAACTGACAACTGACTTTCAACGTAACCTTACCAAAGGCAAGAACTTATTGACCGGGGCGCGAGGTCGGGCTAGAATCTCTACATACCTGTCAGGGCCGGGTTCCCGGCTGCTTGTTGGCGGACATTCGTCCTGGTCGCAGATTGTTGAGACTGGCCGACGAGTTCGTGCCTGGGATGGCTCGAACGTTCGGATGTTGATTCTGGCGTGCGCCGAGTGGCCACCAAAGAGGGTGGGAGACCCCAGGTGAGTGACCGACCAAGTCCACAGCCCGAACCGCCTTCCACGCATTCGCAGCAGCCGCTGGTGGTGCCGGCGGAGTTGCCATCGGCGTCCGCGGTGCCGGGCAGCAGCGCGTCGATTTCGCCGGCCGTGTCGGGTCTGAGAAGCCCGGCCTCGCATTCGGACCAGAAGACGGTCATCTCGCAGGGCGTCCCGCTGGCGGCCGCCAACCACCCGCTGCGGCCCGCGGATCTCGGCAAGTCGCTCGAAGGCCAGAGCCTGGGGCATTTCAAGCTGGAGGAGTTCGTTGGCGGTGGCGGCATGGGCGCCGTCTTCCGGGCCATCGACACGATGCTGGGGCGAACCGTGGCGGTGAAGGTCGTCGGCAGTGCGGGCGCGGACGACGACACGCTGCGTCGGTTCCGCAACGAGGCCCAGAGTGCCGCTCGACTGGACCACGAGAACATTGCCCGCGTGTATTACGTGGGCGAGGATGCCGGCTGGAACTACATTGTCTTCGAGTTCATCGAGGGAGTGAACATCCGGGACCTGGTCGAGCACAAGGGACCTTTGTCGCTGGATGAAGCCGTCACCTATACGCTGCAGGTGGCCGACGCGCTGGAGCACGCCTCGCGGCGCGACGTCGTGCACCGCGACATCAAGCCTTCGAACGTGCTGGTCACGGCCGATGGGCGAGCGAAGCTGGTGGATATGGGGCTGGCCCGCCTGCACCAGGTGGAATCCTCGGCCGAGGACCTGACCGCCAGCGGTGTGACGCTGGGAACGTTCGACTACATTTCGCCCGAGCAGGCGCGGGACCCGCGGGCGACCGACGTGCGTAGCGACCTCTACTCGCTCGGTTGTACCTTCTACTTCATGCTCACAGGTTTCCCGCCGTTTCCGCACGGCACGGTGCTGCAGAAACTGCTCAGCCACAGCAGCGAGGAGCCGCCGGATCCCAGCCAGTATCGCGACGACCTGACCGAGGAGGTGATCGCGATCATCAACAAGCTGCTGGCCAAGAGTCCGCGCGACCGGTACCAGCAGCCGCGGGACCTGATTGTCGATCTGAAGTTGCTGGCCGAACAACTGGGTCTGAGCAGTGCGAGCCACGCGGGCAAGATCTGGATTGCACCGGCGCAGCCGCAGGAGTCGTTCGCGGAGCGGCACTTGCCTTGGCTGGTGCCGGTGGCCACGCTGATCCTGGTCGTGCTGCTGCTGGATCGCTTTTCGCAATCCGATGAGCCGCTGGAAATCACAGCGCCCGATCTGGCGACGCGCGTCGTGCCAGTCAGCCAAGGCAGTTCGGCCGCCGCCGGTGTGCAGCCGTCCATCCTGCCGGCTGGTTTGCTGGATGGCGACCGCGGACGCTCGTCCCCGTTTCCACTGCCGGCCGCGGATGGCGGCCGTCCGGGAGCGACGCGGGGGCAGGTGCCACCCCAGGCCGGTACTTCGCGCGAGGCGATTCCGCCGCCCGCGGCGAGTGGTTCGACTGGAGCGGGGGGTGGCTCGTCGCCCGCGGGCCAGGTGGC
>JAGFJK010000081.1 GCA_024102795.1 Pirellulaceae bacterium | reverse complement strand
GCGGGACTGGTCACGAGCGGCGCGGCCGCGGCCTTGATGCTGGGCACCGCGGCGATCCTGGCGGGACACGACCTGGGGCGCATGGAACGACTGCCTCGGACCGACGGCTTCCCCAACGAGATGCTCGTGGCCCGCGAGCACCGCAGCGGCTACGACCACGCGGTGCGGGCGGCCGGCGCGGTGCTGGTCGAGGTGGGCTTTAACGAAATCGTTTCCAACGCCGGGGTCCGCCGGGCGGAAGCCTGGGAGTACGCGGCGGCGATCAACCCGCGGACCTGCGGCGTGCTGTACGTGCACGCGCCCGACTCGCGGCCGGAGTTGAGCGAAGTGGTCGAGGTGGCTCGGCGGCATCGCCTGCCGGTGCTGGTGGACGCGGCGGGCGAACTGCCGCCGCGGGACAACCTGCGCGGCCTGATTGCGGCGGGCGCCGACCTGGTTTGTTTCAGCGGTGGCAAGGCGATTCGCGGACCGCAGGCCAGCGGCATCTTGTGCGGCCGCCGGGAACTGATTTCATCCGCCGCCCTGCAGATGCTCGACATGGACGATCACCCGCAACTCTGGGATCCGCCGCCTGAGTTGATTCTGCGCGAACGGATCGCCGGACCGCCGAGACATGGCATCGGCCGGGCGCTGAAGGTCGGCAAGGAGGAGATCGTCGCGCTGCTGGCCGCGCTGCGGCTGTTCGGGTCCGGTGCCTACGAGCCGCTGCGGGAAACCGGCTTGCGGCAGTTGGAAGCGATCGCGCACGCGGTGCGGGATTGCGCGGTGGTGTGCCGAGTGGAACGGCCGGCGGATGGCGAGCGCTGGCCGCTGCTGGAGATTGCAATCGCCGGTCCGAGCCCCGCGGCGCTGGCCTTCGACGTCTGTCGCCGCCTCCGCGACGGCACGCCGGCGGTCCACGTCGGCCACGGCAAGCTGTCCAGCGGCGTGCTGGTGGTCAACCCGGTCTGTCTGCGCGACGAGCAGTTGCCGCCGCTGATCGAGCGGCTCAGGGCTGAACTTTCGACCGCGGCAACGCGAAGCGGCTGAGCAGCGCCGGCAGGAAGACCACGTCGGCGAACAGGGCGGAAGCCAGCGTGATCGCCCCCATCGTGCCGAACAGCCGGGCGTCCCGCGCGTCGCCGAAGATGGCCGTGACCATCCCCATGACCAGCACGATCGTGGTCATCAGCAGCGCGGACCCGACGCCGGCAAAGGCCCGCTGGATCACCGCGCGATGTGCTTCCGGATCGTGCGCCGGCGTCGCCGCCAGCTCATCGGTGTAACGCGTCAGAAAGTGAATCGTGTCGTCGACCGCGATCCCCACACAGATGGTGAACACGCAGACCGTGACCAGTTCCAGGTACTGGCCGGCCAGCAGCAGCAGCGCGCCGGTGGCCACCAGCGGAAACAGATTGGGCACGATCGAGATCAGGCCGATGCGGATCGAGCGATAGGCGATGGTCATGATCAGCCAGATCACCAGGCTGGCCGTGCCCAGGCTGGTCGCCAGGTCAGTCAGGATCTGGTAGACGTTCCGCCAGCGCCAGATGGCGTCGCCTTCCAGTTCCAGTTGAAAGGCCGGATGCCGCCGCGAGATCTCGGCCAGCGCCGCCTCGACGCGGGCAAACACCGGACCGTAACGAGCGATGCCGATGTCCTGAACGCGGAACTGCACCGACGCCCTCCGCTCCTCCGGCGCGTAGAACGCCCGCTTCAGCGACGCCGGCAGCAGCTCCAGCAACGTCATCCGCTCGTCCGCCGTTCCGTCTCCCGGCAAGGCGGCCAGCAGGTCGTGCAACCCCAGCGGCTGACCCATCAACGGTTCGTCGCCGAGCGCCCGCTGCACATCCCGCAGCACCTCCAGCAGTTCGCCCGGCTGGGAATCGCTGTCCCACGTGATCCGGACGCTGCCGAATTCCAGGCCGCCCAGCGTCCGATCCAGGTGCCGCAGTGCCCGGGCCGCCTCGCCCGATTCGCTCAGGCCGCTATACCGCTTCTCATCGGGTTGCAACCGCGTACAGGCCGCCGCCAGCACCAGGGTGACGACGACCGCCAGCCAGGCCACCCGCCGGTCGCGCCGCAGGACCCAGCCCACCAGCGGCCCGATCCTGCGCAGTTGGCGATCGATCAGGCTGGTGCCCAGCCCCACGTGCAGCCGCCGCCCCAACGGCGAGCGGCAGCCGAGCGGCACGACCGTCAGCACGCTGACGAACGTCAGGCCCACGCCCAGTACGCAGCTCCAGCCGAAGTCGCGCACGATTTCATGATGAGCCCAGGCCAGGCTGGCAAAACCGATCGCCGTCGTCAGGCTGGTCAGGGCGCACGCCATGCCGACCCGGACAACTGCCCGCCGAGCGGCTTCGCGCGGCTCGTGCCCCTCGGCCCGCTGATTGCGCACTTCAACCATCAGGTGCACGGCGTCGGTCAGTCCCACCAGACTGATCAGCACCGGCACAATGATGTCGTTGAACGGATTGTTATGCAGATTGAAGAAACGCAGCATGCCCATCGTCCAGAATACGCCCAGCGCCGGCGCGACTGCGACGATGGTCACCGCGGACATGCCGCGAAACAGCACCAGGGCCGTGATGAGCATGATGCTGTAGCCGATGGCCTGGTAGCGCCACGAATCGCGGAGATGGTTGTGAGCCATCATCAAATAAAGCGGCGCGCGGCCGGTCACCTGAAACCGCACGTCGCTGCCAGGCACCTCGGCCACGGCCGCCTCGGCCGCCTCGCGCAGCTCGGTCGTGCTGGCCGCGTCCGTCGTCGCCTGGAACCAGTCGATTCTCAGATGCAACAGCAGCGTCGTGCCGTCCCGCGAAATCAACTGCCCGACAGCCAGCGGATTGGCCAGCGTCCGCTGGCGACTCTGCTCGATCTGCCGGGCGGAAGCCTGGGGATGAGGCAGCAAGGGCTCGGGCAGGCCGAACAGGTTCAGACCCGGAATGCTGTCGATCCACAAGACCTGCGACACTTGAGGCAACGCCTCCAGCCGGGCCACCGCCAGCCGGATCGCTTGCAGATTCTCCTGGCGGAACAGATCCTGGCTGGTCGCCACCACGACGCAGTCGCCGCCACCCACGCGAAAAGGTTCGACGTCCGGCGGCCGGTCGACCGGTTTCACCGGCTGGGGAACCGTTTCCAGTCCGGTGGCCGGCGGCACGTCGTTTGCCGGCGCCCGCTGGAACTGCCGGCGAACCAGCGACGGGTCTACGTAGCCCAGTACTGCCAGCCCCGTCACCGACAGCAGGACCAGCAGGTTGACCAGCGGCCGGTCGGCCCACCACGCGAACAGACGCCGGCTGAGGGAGGTTTGATCGAAATGTGCCATGCTTGCCGCAATTTCGCCTGAGACCGACCGGCAGTTCGCCTGCGCCGAAGATACGCCGAGGAACGAATGGGCGTCAGTGGCGCTGCGCCGCCGCGGCCTCGATTTCGTCGCGGTCCAGCCGCTCGTCGCCGTTCATGTCGAACTCGCGGAATCCGAAGCGGCGGAACGTTTCGGGCGTCTCGTCCCGCTGGACGACGCCGTCGCCGTTTCGGTCCAGTTGTGCCAGGAAACGCCGCACCTCGGCCGCGACGCGCTGGCGGCGACGCTCCTGGTCGGCGGCGACGCTCGCTACGGGCTCATCGGCGTCGTTTGCCGCGGCGGACGGGTTGGCCGCGCGTGGCCGATCACCTCGCCGTTGTCGCCCCGCGGCGGTCGCGGGCTGGCCGCGCGGCCGGGCGATGTCGAAGAAAGCGACGGCCATCTCCTGCCAGGTCTGGTCACCCCAGGTGACGAAGTCCTGGGGAGCGGGATTGAACGGGTTGCCGGACGAATTGTCGAAATGGACCGCCATCTCCAGGGCCTCGACATCGTGCAGCTCCAGCGGCGACTCGAATTGGTACCAATGCTGCCAGTTGAAATCGTAGCGGGGGACCAGCAGCAGCGTTTCCTGTTGCTGGCTGCGGCGGGCTGCGAGCTGGAACGACTTGCCACGCAAATGCATGTGCGGCATCGCGCCCAGCAGCCGGTCGTCGCCGCCAAAGCCGTCCAGCCGCAACCGCACCTCGTGGTCCTGAGCTCCCGGGGGAATCTCGAAATGATGGTTCAGCGCCACGCGCGTCGTGACCTCCTGAGTCACCTGGTCCGGGTCGCAGAACCAGACGCCGACTTGCGTGGTGTCGCGAGTGGCCTGGCCATTGGGTGTGTAGTGCATCTGGAACACCAGCTTGGAGCGGGCGGGAATGCGGCGAGCGTGGCCGTCCGGCAGCGGGCCGGTGCGCTGGCCCGGCACGTAGCCGCCCAGCCAGCCGATCCCCTCGGTACGCGATCCATCCGGCGGCCGGACGAACACGATGGCGTGATGCACCACGGCCGCGTCCCCCGGCACGACCTGAGCGGCCCGGACCCAGCGGTCTTCCTCCCACTGAGGATCGACCACGAAGTACTGGTAATCGACCGTCCCCTCGGCGGGCACTTCATACGGCCGCTCGCGCATCGCCAGCACGACGTCGGGCGACTCGGCCAGGTGCCAGCCGCTTGGCCACTCGCGCGGCGGCGGCAGGTCGCGCTGGTCGCCGCGCGGCATCCCGGAATCGACCCAGGCGGCCAGCATCGCTCGCGCCTTGGCCGGCAACTGGCGAGCGCCGACAAACTTGCCGTACCGCGGGTCGGCGTGCCAGGGCGGCATCCGGTTCTGCTCGACCACTTCCAGGATCATCTCGGCCCAGCCCA
>JAGFJK010000043.1 GCA_024102795.1 Pirellulaceae bacterium | reverse complement strand
GCGCGTGCGAATCAAGCTGGGATTCGAAGTGGAGAGTGCGCGGCGTGCGCCAGAATTCACGGTGTGCTTCGGCGTCGCTTGATTGAAGCACGAAACTCCAGGACGGGTGATTGCAAATTGCAAATTGAGAATTGCAAATTGAGAATTGCAAATTGAGAATTGAGAATTGAGAATTGAGAATTGAGAATTGAGAATTGAGCGACTGTGCAACGACTTCGGCGTTAGGGAACGCTAAGGACGCTCACAGAACGATGTAAACACCGCAAAAAAAAACAACTTAAGAGCTGCACGATCTCCTTCCGGGGAGGGCTGGGGAGGGGCTCTTTCGGGCACTTCCAAGCTCAACCCGTGCCAAACAGACCCGCTCTATTACCATCTAAACGCATACAACCGGTCCCGGATTCCAAACCCGAATTACAAAGAATCCGCGTGCCTTCCAGTCCATTCTGCGCGTTGAACAACTGGTTGACCGCTCTAACCCCGCAGGCCCCTCCCCAGCCCTCCCCGAAGCGGGGAGGGGGCCAGAGGGATCTCAAGGCGGAGAGCTCGCGGAAGCTGAGGCCGTCCCAAGTTCCCGGTAGCCACACCCCCTAAATCCCGAGTTACCAACGCCTTAAAAGCTGCACGATCTCTTCGGGTAGCGGAAAAGGTGTCAGACACCTTTTTCGCCCGCGGGGCCGGAGAAACAGCGGGCTGACACCCGCCGCTCGCCTAACCGTTCGCCTGGTACGTCGAGGCGCGGGTCCAGAGAAACAGCGGGCTGACGCCCGCCGCTGGCCAATTCAGAGGCGCCGGTCGGATTCGAACCGACGATGGTGGATTTGCAATCCCTGTAATGGGTTCTGATAGGTTGCGGACGGGTTTCGGAAAGGCTACACTACCAACCACTTAGGAAATCGGCCCGGATTCGGAAAAGGCCGAAAAGTGGCAAGCCTTGGGTACCATTTTGGGTGCCACCCATGAAACGCCGCCCGATTGCAGTGGAGTTGACGGCCGAAGAGGCCCGCATCTTTTCCGCTCAGCAGCGATACATTCGCGCTCAGGAGTCCGCCGGCATACGGCCGCCGGTTCCGGTCCGACTCGAGGCGGTGGTGACGCCTGACGGCCGCCTGGTGGCTGACATCGACGGTCAGTCGACTGACCTTGTGCCGAGGTCGGCAATTCAGCCGGACAAGTCCTACTCCGGCGCACTCGCAAGCCACCGCGACCCCGACTTGCGGGACCTGGCCGCGAAGCTGGACCGTGAGTTGCCCGAGGGGCGGAAACCTCTCGCAATCGCAACCGACTTCTACAACGGCCGGCCGATGGCGCGGAAACTGGCCAAGCAATCGCTCGCCAAGATCCGGGCCGCCGTTTCTCGATATCGGAGGAACCCCAGATGATTCGCGTGTCGCTGTTGCGCCGCTCGGAGTCCACTGTGTTCTACATGCAGTGGCGAGACCCGCTCAGCGGTCGGAAGGTCCGCAGAACCACGGGAACCAAGATCCGCCGCGACGCGGAACGCATGGCCGCGAAGTTGGAGAAAGACTTGTTCGAGGGGAAGGCGGGGCCGTCATCCCGCGCCACTTGGCAAGAGTTCCGCGAGCGGTACGAGGCGGAGGAGTTGCCGGGCAAGGCGGCGTCCACCGAGAAGAAAGCCACCCAAGTGCTGGACGTGTTCGAGCGTACAATGCGACCGCAACGGCTGGGAGACATTACATCCGACGTGCTGGCCAAGTACGCCAGCACACTGCGGGAAGCCGGCCGGACCGAAGCCACAATCGCAAGCCACTTGCGGACGCTGCGGGCCGCTCTCAGTTGGGCCGTGAGAATGCGCATGATCCCGCGAGTGCCTGACGTGCCGAAGATCCAGCGAGCCCGCAAGGCCGGCCAGCTGGCCAAGGCCAGGCCGATCACGTCCGAGGAGTTTGAAAGGATGCTGGCGGCCGTGGGGGACGTGATTCGCGGCCACAACACGGGAAAGAAACGCACGCCGCCGCCGCCGGATCCCGAGCGCCTGCCAAGCTGGGAGTTCCTGTTGCGGGGGTTGTGGTGGTCAGGGCTACGGCTCGGCGAATCGCTCCATCTACACTGGACCGATGAAACCCTGTTGCATGTCGATTTCAGCAGCCGGCACCCGCTGTTGCGAATCCCTGCCGAATTGGAGAAGGGGCATAAAGACCGACTTCTACCGATTGCGCCGGAATTCGCTCGACTGCTGCTGGACGTCCCTGAACATCGACGAATCGGGTACGTGTTCAACCCGCGACCGCTGGACCGCGAGAACGGGTCTGCAAGGCTTTCCGAGCAAACGGTCAGTCGGACAATCACCTACATCGGCAAGGCCGCTGGCGTTGTCGTGGCGCGTTCCAAGACGGGCCGGCCGAAGTACGCATCGGCGCACGATCTGAGGCGGGCATTCGGCACGCGCTGGGCCGCTCGAGTGATGCCGCAAGTTCTCATGGAAATGATGCGGCATGAGTCCATCGGCACAACGATGGCGTTCTACGTCAACCGCCAGGCCGAAACCACCGCCGGCATTCTCTGGCAAGCCTACGACCAGGCCAGGCAGTAGCGCACGCGAAAGCGCACGCTCGCCGACAATTCCGAGCGGCAAAACAAGGCATTTCCGCTCAAACTAGCGCACGCCCGGGCGCACGCTCTATTCCCCGGTTCGTCCCTGCGCGTTCTTTTTTCGCGTAGGCAATGAATCCACGCTCACGAACCGGAGGGCACACATGCCACGCAACGCAACGCAAGTCCAGTCCCTGGCCACCAGCGACCCGCAGAAGCCGGCGCGCGGCATCATCCGGCGCGGCGAAGTGTACCCGCTCGCCGAAGTCTACCGACGCCTGGGAGTTGGCGCCGCCACGCTCCGAGAAGCACGCAAAAGAGGGTTGAAGATCCGGCGCATCGGCCGGAACAGCTTCGTCTTGGGTGACGATGTGTGCGACTATCTCGCCACCACCGCCAAGACCGTCTGATCCGTCCCGCGCACGAAAAAAACCCGCCGGCGCCGCCACGCGCCGAGCGGGTCACTTTTTGCCGGGAGCCGGCACCTTGTCCACCCGCAGTGTACCACAGAACGCCGCCGATTGGGTTCGCGTATCTCGCGCGAATCCCTGCCCGGTATGCGGGCGGCCGGACTGGTGTACGGTGTCGTCGGACGGGAAACTCGCCAAGTGTATGCGGGTGGCGGACGGGGCGGCGTGGTCCAGCGACACCGGAGCCGGCCTGGCCCACTTTCATCGGCTGGACAATCACTGGGCATCGTCCCGGTACACTCACCCGTCCCACCGCCGGCGGCCGCCCGCGACCGCGACGCCCGCCGCGACCGCAAAGGACTGGGACGCGATCCAGGCGGAGTACGGCCGGGCCGACGATCGGCATATCGACCGCCTGGCCCGGATGCTGGGGCTGCCTGCGGATGCCCTGCGGGCTGTAGGCTGCGGATGGTGCCCGCGCAACCGACACTGGACGATGCCCGAGCGGGACGGGGGTGGCCGCATCGTCGGGATCACTCGTCGCTGGTCGGACGGACGCAAGCGGGCCGTGCCCGGATCACGTCGCGGCCTGACGATCCCCGCCGGCTGGTCTGATCGACCTGGCCCGGTGCTGCTGGTCGAAGGGGCCAGCGATACCGCCGCACTGTGGGCCGCTGGTCTGGCTGTAATCGGCCGCCCGTCGAACACGGGCGGGGCTGACCTGCTCGCCGATCTGCTGGCCGACCACGCCGAGCGCGACATCATCGTAGTGGGCGAGAACGACCAGAAGGACAACGGCCGCTGGCCAGGTCGGGCTGGAGCGGCCGCAACCGCTCAAGGGCTCGCCGACCGCCTGTGCCGGCCCGTAGCGTGGTCGCTGGTGCCCGATGGGGCGAAAGACTCGCGTGAGTGGTATCGGGCGACTGGTGGCACTCCCGATGCTGTGGCTGCCCTGCTGGGGCACCTGCGGGACACCGCGACCATCTGCCAGCCGGCGCCCGTGCCGACGGTCGAGCCGTACGCGGAGCCGACGGGCGACGTGGTGGACCTGACCACCTGGCGGGAGACGATGACCGATGCGCGGGTCGATAGCGTCGGGCGACCGGGGCTGTACTTGGACCGCTCGCCCACAGGGGCCGGCAAGTCGCACGCGGACCGCGCAGCGATGGTGAAAGCTGGTCGGTCCCTGACCATGCTGCCCGACCACGACAACTGCCGCGAGCTGGCCGACTCTCTGCGGACCGATGGGCACGACGCGGCCGCCTACCCGATGCTGTCCGGCCGCACCTGCCAGAACCACTCCGAGGCATCGGCCGCACTGGCCGCCGGCCTATCACCATCGGCATCGGTCTGCTTGTCCTGTCAGTACCGCAGCAATTGCGAGTATCGGCTGAGCATGGCTGAGGCATCGGGAGCGGATCACGCCATAGCCTGCCACCGACGCGGAGCGCTGGGGATGCTCGACCTCGCGGAGGGCCGGCCGCTGGTCCTGGTGCATGAGGACGCGGCCGACCTGTTGCGGCCGATGGCCACGATCACGCCCGACGACCTGGCCGGCCTACTGGCCGTGCTGCGGGCGGCCCGATCCGCTGAGCTGGACCGGGCCGCGGAGGATCGGCACCCCGACGTGGGTCTGTACGCCTGGCTGCGGGATCTGGCCGACCGATGCGACCACCTGATCCGGGCCGCCGATGCCGCGACCACGACCTGCGCCGTGGCGATGCCTGGCGATCCGCTCCGGCCGCCAGCCACCTGGCAGCGCAAGCTGTGGTCCGTCTTGCGCGCCGATGGCCGGCTGAACGTATCGGGCGACTGCCTGCGGGCCGTGGTCGCATGGTCCGCCGGCGAGCTGCTTTCGCTCGCGGTGCAAGTCGATCCAGCGGACCCCCGCTATCCCGATGCTGTGGCCCGCCGGTCGATAGTGGCCACCTGGCAGACGCGGTTCCCCAGTCGGGCCGTGGTCTGGTTCTCGGATGCAACCGCCGATGCTCAGACGCTCGCGGACCTGGCCGGCCGGCCCGTGGAAGATCGGACGCCAGGCGGCCGGCTGGAGCGGCTGACCGCCACATTGCAAATCCCGACCGACGTTACCAGGCGGATGGCAGCCGGCAAGGTGGCCGACCTGCTGCGGGGCATCCTGGCCAGCCGGCCCGATGCCCGGCGGGTCGGGATCATCGGCCACAGCAACCACGTCTGGCAACTGCGGTCAGGTGACACGCTGGGCGATGCGACGCGAGGGCGGATCAGCCGCTGGGCGTACTACGGGGAGGGGCCGGACCGGGCGTCGAACGGCTGGCTGTGTTGCGACCTGCTGATCTGCCTGGGCACGCCGCGCGTCCCACCAGCCGCGATCCGCGCCGAGCTGGTCCGGCGGGGGCGGGTCGGGGCGGCCGCCGATCCCGCATCGGGCCGCTGGGGGCCAAGGCCGTGGGAAGGCCGGACCACCTCAGGCGAGACGATCACGGTCGATGGGCTGGGCTACGCTGATCCGCTGTGGGCCGCCTGCCACCGCGACATGGTGACCGCCGCTCTGGTGCAGGCCGCCGGCCGTGGTCGGGCTGTCCTTGCGGACGGGGTGCCGACCGTGGTCCTGACCACGGAGCCGCTGGGGTTGCCTCTGGTTGGGAGTGCCAGGGGCGGACGAGTGTCGCCGATGGTCCAAGAGGTTGCCGACCTGGTTCAGCGCCATTGTACGGACTCCCGTAAGGAATATGTATTACGGGAGTCCGTACAATGGAACGCCATTCAAACTGCCCAAGTTGCCATGCTGCTGGGTATCTCGCCGACCACCGCTTCTGATCGGCTATCCGCCGCCGCCGCCGCCGGCCTGATCGTCCGGGCCGCCGCACGCAAGGGCGGCTGGCTGCCTGCTGGCCCATCGACCGATCCCGACCACGCCCCCGCCCCCGACAACGCCGATCCC
>JAGFJK010000036.1 GCA_024102795.1 Pirellulaceae bacterium | reverse complement strand
TTATTTTTAATCTTCCCATCAGCTACACCTCTTATATATACTTTAATTCTTTAAGTTTTTCAGCAATCCTTATGGCTGTTTCTTCCGGATTTCCTTTCCATTTTTCCTGGCTGTTATCTTCTGGAGGTGGAAATACCTTTTCTACCTGGGTAGGGGAGCCATTCAGCCCATACCTGCCGGTATCCAGGTCGCTCCCGCTTTCAGGTCGCTGGTCCAACCGCGGCCGGCGACTGATCGTCCGGGATGATCGACAACCCGTCGGACGCCCGCAGCAACACCTTGTACGACTTGCCCTTCTTGACCTTGATAAACGGCGCGTCGCCGTGAGCGGCCCGGATCCCCAGTTGCCTGGCCGCCTCTTCGTCGTTGGCGATGTTCCAGAAGTCGTCCCAGATCCGCTGCTCGAACTCGCTCATCTCCTCGCGGCCATAAGCCCGCGGGCGGCTGCCCACCTGGTCCAGCGGAAAGCCCTCGCTGGGTTCCTGAAACTCGCCGTAGATCCGGCGAAACAGGACCAGCGACGTGGAGCGGTCGATGTCGGCCTGCTCGACGTACTTGTCCTCGAACTTCACAATCCAGTTGTCGATGTACACGACGTCGCCCACGATGCGAAACTGGCGGACCTCGTCCAACGGCCGCCCGTCCGCGTCCAGCTCGGCGAATTCCACGTCGGAAACCAGCCGCCCCGACTCCTCGTCCTGCCGCTGGTCGAGCACCGTCAGCCGAGCGACCCGGCGATTCACCTTGAGCAGCCGTAGCGACGTGTCGAGCTGCTCGATCTGCTCGGCTTGCTGCTCGACTTGCTGCTGCAGAGCGGCCACTTCGCGGCGGCTGGCTTCGAGGTCCTGCTGAGCGGACTCGAGCGACGTGCGGGCGGCGGCCAGTTGTTGCTGAGCGTCGTTCAGCTCCCGCGCTCGGGCCGCCAGCGCCAGTTCGTTGGCGTGATAGGTCGTGTAGGCGTACCAGCCGCCCGCGCCGACCCCCGCCACGACCACCAGCGCCAGGACCGTGCGAGCCGCGCTGTTGAGCGTGGCGATGGATTCAATGGTCCGCGACATGTGATTCTTACTCCCGGTCTAGACGCCAGCGGCCTGCACCGGCGCCAGCCCCAGCCCCGCCCCAGCCCAGCGGAACAAGGTGAAATCGTAGCGACCCGCCAGCCTAGTATATATCGGCAGGGCCGCGGGATATAAGCTGGAAGACCCGGTACCGGCACCCCGGCCCGTCGCCCCGACAGGCCCGAATACCGGCACAGTCCAGAGATTCGCGTGGCATGGCCTTCCAGAAAACACGCCTTGCACCTTCACCCACCGGAGCGCTGCATCTGGGCAATGCCCGCACGTTCCTGCTGACCTGGGCCCTGGCTCGCCAACAGGGCTGGCGGATCGTGCTGCGGATCGACGACCTGGACGGTCCGCGGATCAAGCCGGGGGCCGACCAGCAGGCGATCGAAACGCTGCGCTGGCTGGGCCTGGACTGGGACGAGGGTCCCTACTACCAAAGCCACGATCTTCAACCGTATTTCGACGCCCTGCGCCACCTCGCCGAGCAGGGCCTGATCTACCCCTGCCGCTGCACGCGGGCCGAGATCGAAGCGGCCAGCCTGTCCGCTCCCCACGCCGGCGAACACGAACTGCGGTACCCCGGCAGTTGCCGGCCCGCGCAGCTCGTGACCGCCGACCCCGCACTGCTCGGCCAGCCCGACTTGGCCTGGCGGATCCGAGTGCCTGACGAACCTGTGGAGTTCTCCGACCGCCGCGCGGGCCAGCGGCGGCATGACGTGCAACAGGAGGTCGGCGACTTCCTGGTCGCCACCAAGCTCGGCCTGCCCAGCTACCAGTTGGCCGTCGTCGTCGACGACGCTCGGCAAGGCATCACGCAGGTCGTGCGGGGCGACGATCTGCTGAGTTCCACGCCGAGGCAGTTGCTGCTGTACCGGGCCTTGGGCCTGGGCAACGTGCCGCAATACACGCACCTGCCGCTGGTTGTCGGTCCCGACGGCCGGCGGCTGGCCAAGCGGCACGGAGACACGCGGATCGACCACTACCGGCAACAGGGCGTGCCGGCCGAACGGATCATCGCACTGCTGGCCCGCTGGTCGGGCCTGCCGGCGGGCGATCGCCTGAGCGCCGCCGAATTCCTGCGACACTTCGACTGGGACCGTCTGCCCGCCGACCGCGTCGTGTTCACAACCGCCGACGACCTCTGGCTGGCATCGTCGCCTTTCGCTCCCCCATCGTCGCCTTTCGCTCCGCGAAAGTAGCGGAATCCTCGGCATTCGATTCCCATAGTCGCCTTTCGCTCCGCGAAAGTAGCGCCGGCGCCGTGTCCTCGCTCCGAACGAAGCCGCCAGCAAGCTGCCCGCTACTTTCGCGGAGCGAAAGGCGACTATGGGCGGACATGTCCCCCTGGCCATCATTCATGCCTCACCAAAGAACGACTCGTGAGAGCTTCTCCGGCACCAGAATTGGAGGCGAAAGTTCGCCCCTGGATCGAGGCTTTTTGCCCGGTATGGTAGCATGGTGCCGACGGTGGGCGGATGGATCCAAGCGAAGTGAAAATGCCCAACGCGACACACCAAATCGCAACGGCCGAACAACAGCGGCTTGGCGGAACCAGCACACAAACAAAAAAACAACCGGAACCACATTCCATGCGAAAGCCCTCGATCGTTACGATCACCCTGGTGGCGGTGCTGCTTGCCACGGCCGGTTCGGTCCTGGCGCAGTCCAGGCCGCTGCGTGTCTTCATTCTGGCCGGCCAGTCCAACATGGAGGGCCATGCCAGGGTCGAGACGTTCGATTACCTTGGCGATGATCCCGCGACGACTCCGCTGCTCAAGCGAATGCGCGGGGCGGATGGCCAGCCGGCGGTCTGTGAGCGGGTCTGGATTTCGTATCTCACCGGCGGCGCTGAGTCCAATGGCGAGGGGTTCGGGAAGCTCACGGCCGGATACGGTTCGCGCCACAAGCCCGACGAAGACGGCGGCAAGATTGGGCCGGAGTTCACGTTTGGGTTGACTGTTGAAGAGCAACTCAAGCAGCCGGTGCTCATCATCAAGACCGCGTGGGGAGGGAAGTCGCTGCATACCGACTTCCGATCGCCGAGTGCCGGGCCGTATGTGTTGAGCGAGTGGCAAAAGCAGAACTATCCCAAACAGGAGGGGCACGGCATCCCGAAGGATTTCGAGAAGTGGAAGGCCGACAAGATCAAGGAAACCGGCGTCTACTACCGCCTCATGATCGAACACGTGAAGCGCGTGCTGGCCGACCCGAAGCGCGTGTGCCCGGCTTACGACCCCGCGGCCGGTTACGAAATCGCCGGCTTTGTCTGGCTGCAAGGTTGGAACGACATGGTGGACGGGCACACGTACCCGGATCACGGCAAACCCGATCGCTTTGAACTCTACAGCCAGTTGCTCGCGCACTTCATTCGCGACGTGCGCCGCGATCTGGCCGCTCCGAAGATGCCCTTTGTGATCGGCGTGATGGGCGTCGGCGGTGCGCGGGCCGGGTCGGACGTCGTCGCGTTTCGCTCGGCGATGACCGCTCCGGCGTTGCTGCCGGAGTTCCAAGGCAACGTGACCGCCGTGCCGACCGCGCCGTTCTGGTCCGAGGAACTGGGAGCCATCGACGAGAAGCGCGGCCAGGTTCGGCAGATGAGCTACTACCTCGACTCGAAGCACAAGGACTACGCGAACGCCGATGGCTTGATGACTCCCGAGCAGAAGCGAGAGCACTTGAAGAAGTTCGAAGCGGACCTGATCTCACCGGCGGAGGTCGCGCTCTGGAAACGCGGGGCATCGAATGCCGGCTATCACTACCTCGGCTGTGCGAAGACGTTCGCGCTGATGGGCCAGGCGTTCGCGGAAGCGAACCTCGCGATGTTGAAGGACCAGTGACGCCGGTGATGCTCGCCCTCACCGTCCGGCCGCTCGCGCTGTCCAGCCGTTGCAACGTGTGTTAGTGAGAAACCGAACGATCCGCCGGGCAAGCCGGCGGGATTCGTGAGCGCTTGTCCGGACGTGTGTCTCGGCTTCCGACTACAGTGACGGTAGACTGATTTGACATTGGCGACAGGTTACTGAAACCGCAGCGAGTACACGTCGGCATCCCGCAACTGTAGCCGCAGGCGGACGGGCTTGCCGGCCAGGTCGCCCAGCTTGCCGGCCGACTTCCAGCTCACGTCCTGGGCGATGGAATCTCCCGCCAGCGGAGTGCAGTCGTCCAGGCCGAAGCCTGCAATTGGCTTCCCGTCGGCGTCCTGCAATTCCACGCGGACCGAACCGCTACGGGCCGTCCGCAAATTCAGTTCCAACCGTTGTCCGTCAAACGTCAGCGGCGGCGTCACCAGCTCGCCCTGCGAGGCGTGCAGCGACACGAACCCGTCCGTCCGATAGGTGAACCGCCGCAAACGGCTGTCCGGGCCAGTGTAGTAGGCCTCGGTGGCGTAGACCGACAGTTCGCGGTCCGAACCGGGCAGTTGCAGCAGACCCCAGGTCATGTAGTTGCTGCGGTTGCCGTCGCGGTCCTCCGGAGCCGTGATCGGGATCACCGGGTCCGGCCAGCGATGGAATGTGGCTCCGTCGCGGCTGGCCATCAGAACCGGTTCCACCTGCTGGCTGGCCGCCTGAAAGCGAGTCGGGAAACCCAGCAGGATGTGCGGCGCTCGGAAGTAGTTGCGGATGGCATTGGTGTAAAGGTGCTCCTGGGGAGCGCCGGGGTACTCCAGGAACTTGGGTTCCGTCCAGCTCAAGAAATCGTCCGATGTGCCCGTCATGATGTCGCGCACCCCGCGGAACGCTCGATGAAATTCGCGGTACTTGCCCAGGTGCGGGTCCCAGAAAGCGAGGTTCTGGGAGTCGAACGCCCCCTTGGTGATCACCGGCTTTTCGGCCATCAGAGTCCAGCGGATCCCGTCGGGCGACTGGAAGGCGAACAGCCCGCCGGGCCCGCGACCCAGGCCCTTGTAACGCGCTTCGGGAGCACACGCGGGATTCTCGTCCTTGAAACAGGCGAAGCAGTGCGTGCCGACGCCGTCCAGCACGATGTTGTTCTCCTTCGACCCGTTGAACTCATGCAAGCCCAGCGCCGGCTTCGTCCAGTGGATGCCGTCCTTGCTTTCGGCATAGCACGTCACCTCGCGATGCGAAGCCTTCTTGGTCGCTTCGTCGTAGTGCGAACCGCGATAGTACATGCGGTAACGGTCGCCGTCCTGGAAGATGGTGTAGTAGGCGCAGGTGTTGCCTTCCCAAGGCTTGTCGGTCACCAGCACGACTTCCCGCGGCTCGGGCTGGTGCAGCTTCAGTTCGGCGTCGCCCTCCAACCGATCGACCAGCAACCGGTCGACAAACAGTTCCCGCCGCGACCCCAGCTCGATCGGCTCGGCCGCCAGCGCGCGGGTGGCCGGCGCGATCAGCACGGCCAGCACAGCCAATACAGCCAGCGGGAGCATGACGGCCAACCGGGTGAACAGACTCCCAGAGGCGACGGCACGGCACCAGAGCAACGAAGTATGGCGGTATGAGTTCATCGTCGGACTCCTGCAGTAGTTGAGTGGCCGCCGCATACCGGCGCGGAACCATCGGCAGCGCCGCGGCGACATCGGGCCGGCCATCGTTTGGCCGGCGGGAGCGTGTCAGCCTAGCCCAAATCGGCGTCGTCTGCAAAGTCTTGGCCCCGATTGGCCTCGCGGCGGCCGCTCGCGCCAGGCCGCCAAGTGTCCGTGTGCCAGGCGAGCGGCCAGCCGGACTTGTGGCCGCGAATCCCGGCATTAAAATACTGAGTTTTCCGTTCCCACTATACCGGAGTCCAGGCCATGAAGATTCGCCTGCTGTTGTGCGTCGCGTTGCTTGCCGCTGGCTGCCTGCTGCCCTTGACCGGCTGCCAGCCGGCTCCACCCCCGGCGCCGGGTTCACCCGCTCCGGCCGACAGCGGAACGACTGGCTAGGGCCGGCGACGGGTGGCGGCCAGGGGCCGCAAAGGATGGCGGCCGCCGCCCTGACAACATAGAATCGGAAAGCTGTCGGTGGATCGCACGAGCGTGGACATCTTGGGGAGGGATCGGTCGATGAAGCGTACCCGGACCGTGGTTCCCGTGGAGTGCCGGCCATGCGGCCGCGTCCTCTGCTCGCTGGCCGTGCTGTGGGGCTTCGTCTGGCTGGCCGCGCTGGGCGGCTGTTCGGGGCCAGCGAATCAGCCCGGGCAGCCAAGCGCCACGCAAACCCGCCGCCTGATCCTGCTGACCAATGGCGACGATCCGTTCTGGGACGCCATGCGGCAGGGGATGAACAAGGCGTCCGAGGATCTGCGGCTGAGCGAATCGGGGCTGGCCGTGTTCCTGGACAAGGGCGATTTCTCCGAAGAGGCCCAGATCAACAAGCTGCAGCAGTACGCCACACAGTCGGACATTGCGGCGGTTGCCATCTCGCCGGTGGATGCCAAGAACCGGGGCATCGCCGACGCGATGCGGGCTCTGCGAGCCAAGGGCGTCCATGTGATCGCGGTCGATTCGGATATGGACCGCGAGCTGTATCGTGACTGCCGCTTCGCCTACCTGGGAACCGACAACATCGTGGGCGGGCAGGAGCTGGGCAAGGCCGCCAAGGGGCTGCGGCCCGACGGCGGCGTGTATGCGACCTTCGTCGGGTTGAAAGCGGTGGCTAACGCCATCGAGCGGATCGGCGGGTTCGGAGAAGGCGCCGGTCCCAAATTCCGCGAGGCCGACAGCCTGGGCGACCAGGGAGACGAAAACCTGGCTCAGGAAAACGTCAAAACGGCGCTCACGAACCACCCGGACATCAACACGCTGGTCGGCATCTGGGCCTACAACGCCCACGCGATTGTGCAGGTGGTCAAGGAACGCAATCTCCGCGACAAGATCACCGTGGTGGTCTTCGACGCGGCACCGCTGGCGCTGAGCGACATGGAGGAAGGCCAGATCGACGCGATGGTCGTGCAGAACCCGTACCAGATGGGCTACCTGGGCACGAAGCTGATGAAGGCTCTGGTCGAGGAGGACCAGGCGACCGTGGCCGAAATGTATCCGGACTACGACCCGGAGACGACGAACTTCAAGACTCCGGACGGCGACATCTACACAACGGAGCTGCGGGTGGTGGTTCCAGACGCCTCGTCGCCGCTGAAGCCTGAGATGTTCAGCGCCGACACGAAGTTTTTCTACTTCCAGGATTTCAAGCACTGGCTGGCCGAACGCAGCCTGACGGGTTCCTGATGGGGCCGCCGCCTGACTCCGCTCGCAGTCTTCTCGGCCTCGCCGGCAGATACCGGAACGAGCTGGGGCTGGCGATTGCCATCGTCCTGGTCCTCGGCATCACGCTGATCTTCAACCAGGACTACCTGAAGAATCCGGGGCAGAATGTCAAAGACATCCTGCAGCAGACATCGCTGCTGGGCATCTTCGCCCTGGGCGCGGCGATCGTGATCATTTCGGGCGGGATCGACCTGTCCAGCGGTTCGGTGATCGTGCTTTGCGGTTCGGTCTGCGCCCTGGTAATGCTGGTGCTGGCCCCCTACGACATTTTCAAGGGGACCTACAATGTGCGGGACGTGGGTCTGGCCGTGGTGCTGCTGGCCATTTTCACCGCCGTGCTCACCGGCTTTCTGGTGGGCACGTTCCACACCTGGCTGATCACCGTGATCAAGTTGCCGCCGTTCGTCGCCACGTTGGCCTCGCTGGTCGGCCTGCGAAGCCTGGCCAAGATCTTGAACCAGCAGGTGACCGCCCAGTTGGGCAACGAACAGACCACGGTTCGCGCCGACGACGTCACGTTCGGGCTGCTGCGGCAGTGGTGGGTGGCCTTGCTGGTGTTCCTGGTGCTGGGTTTCCTCTGCTGGCTGCTGATGAACCGCACGGTGATCGGCCGGCACCTGTACGCCATGGGCGGCAACGAGGAGGCGGCTCGGCTGAGCGGCATCCGGGTCGAGCGGCTGAAGTGGCTGGCGTATTCGCTGGGCGGTATGACCAGCGCCATCGCCGGAGTCCTGTTCGTGGCCAAGATCGGCTCGGCCAACCCCTCGACGCTGGCCGTGGGCTACGAACTGAACGCCATCGCGGCGGCGGTGGTCGGCGGTTGCAGCCTGCAAGGCGGCGTGGGACTGATCCCCGGCGTGATGCTGGGCGTGCTGTTTCTGCGAGTGGTCATCGACGCGGTGGCCAAGGTGGTGCGGGCCGGGTCGGACGACTACCAGGGGTTGATCGTGGGTTTCCTGGTCGTGCTGGCCGTGGCTTTCAACGAACTTCGGCGGCAGGCCGGTGGCCAGCGGAAGGAGTTGTTTCCCGGTCTGCTGGGCCTGGTCACCATTCCGATTCTGGCCTTGTTGGCCGGGATCGTGGTCTACGATCTGTCGGGCCCCACCGCTCGAGGGCTGCAGTCGGGCGGCATTGCGGCGGTCTGCACATTGGTCGTGCTGCTGGTCTGCAAGTTCCTCCAGGGCCGCCGACAGGCCACGGGCTGAGACACTTCCGCGAGCGCTGGCAGGGTGTGACATGCCCGAACTCAAGTCGATCATCCCGGCCATCGCGATCCGCCACGTCAGCAAGCGGTTTTCCGGCGTGGTGGCGCTGGACGATGTGTCGATCGACATCATGACCGGCGAGCTGCATGCGATTTGCGGCGAGAACGGGGCCGGCAAGAGCACGCTGATGAAGATCCTGGCGGGCGTGATCACGCAGTACGAGGGCGAGCTGCGGATCCGCGGGATGCCGCGCCACTTTCGCGACACCCGGCAGGCCGAAGAAGCGGGAATCAGCATCATCCATCAGGAGCTGAACCTGGTGGACCAGTTGTCGGCGGCGGCGAATATCTTTCTGGGCCGCGAAATGTCGGGGCGCGGCGGCTGGATCCACAATCGCCGGATGGAGCAGGCGGCCCAGCAGTTGCTCGACGAGCTGGAATGCCCGATCGATCCCCGCCAGCCGGCCGGCGAGCTGCGGGTGGGCGATCAGCAGTTGATCGAGATCGCCAAGGCCCTGTCGCTGCGCAGCGAGATCCTGATCATGGACGAGCCGACCAGCGCGCTGACCGAGGCCGAGGTGGAGCGGCTGTTCCGCGTGATCGGCCGGTTGCGCAAGCGCGGCGTGACGATCCTCTACATCTCGCACAAGATGGACGAAGTCTTCCGGCTGGCAGACCGCATCACCGTCCTCCGCGACGGCCAACTGGTGAAAACGCTGCCGCGCCACGAGACCACCCGCACCGAGATCACGCACCTGATGGTGGGCCGTGAAATCGAGAGCGTCCACTTCCCCGAACCTCGCCAACCGGGCGACGTGGTGCTGGAAGTCCAGGGCCTGTCGCGAGCCTGGCCCGGCCACGCTCGCCAGTGGCGACTGCGGGACATTCACTTCCAGTTGCACCGCGGCGAAGTGCTGGGGATCGCGGGCCTGATGGGGGCCGGCCGCACGGAGTTGCTGGAATGTCTGTTTGGCGCGGCTACCGATCCGCTCGAAGGTCGCATTCTGCTCAACGGTTCCCTGGTCCTCTTCCGGCATCCGGCCGAAGCGTTGGCCGCCGGGATCGGGCTGGTCGGCGAAGACCGTAAACGGCTGGGCCTGTTCGCGCAGCTCAGTGTCCGCGACAACATCAACGTCTGCACGTTGCATCACACCACCACGGTGGGCCTGCTGAGCGGTCCGCGGCAGCGGCGCCAGGCCGAGCAGTCGGTCGAGCGGCTGGCGATCAAGACGGCGGGAGTCGAGGCGCCGATCACCAGCCTCAGCGGAGGCAACCAGCAGAAATGCATTCTCGGCCGCTGGCTGCTGACCAATCCCGACGTGCTGCTGCTGGACGATCCCACGCGGGGTGTGGACGTGGGCGCCAAGGCCGAACTGTACCGCTTGATGGATCAGCTCTGCCGCCAAGGGCTGGGCATCATCCTCACCAGCAGCGAGCTGCCTGAGCTGCTCGCTGTCTGCGACCGGATCCTGGTGCTGAGCGAAGGCCGGCAGACGGCCGAGTTCCGGCGGAACGAGGCGACCGAGCAGAAGATCATGGAGGCTGCCACGGCGCGCGTGGGAGGTGCATAGTCGCCTTTCGCGGAGCGAAAGTAGCGGATAGTCGCCTTTCGCTCCGCGAAAGTGGCGCGAGCAGCGAGCGCGGTTTGAATTTGGAAGTGCCGGAAGAGCCCCTCCCCAGCCCTCCCCGAAGAGGTCGTGCAGCTTTTAAGTTGTTTTGCCGTGGGGATTTGGCGTCATGACCGAGGGGTACTTGGACGGCCTCCACTTCGGCGAGCGCCCCCCTGGAAATCCCTCTGGCCCCCTCCCCGGCTTCCGGGGAGGGCTGGGGAGGGGCCCTTGTGCACCCTGTTTTGACGCAGCCGGCACCCGATGGAATCACCCAACACCTTTCGCACTCAAGACTTCAGATCCTCAAATTGATGTTCGACTCGTCCGATAGCCGCGTCCCGCGAGCGGCCATGTGCGAATCGAGCGAATCGCTTTGCTCTATAGTCCCGCAGGCCCCTCCCCAACCCTCCCCGAAGAGGGGAGGGGGCCAGAAGTATTGTGAGGGGGGCTTGGCGAAGTCGAGCTGACGATTGGCTCATCATCCCAAGTTCCATACCCAAAACAACTTAAAAGCTGCACGATCCCCGAAGCGGGGAGGGAGCCAGAGGGATTTCCAGGGGGAGTGCTCGCCGCAGCAGAGGCTGCGCAATTTACCTCGCGGAGCGAAAGGCGACTATCAGACCGTCTGTTGGACAATTCCTAGTTGCCGATGTAGCGGGCGTACAGCGAACGCGCCTCGGCCACGTCCTCCGTGCCGCCGATGATCGCTCGCCCGTCCGGAAACACCGTCAGCAGATAGTCGTCCACGGCCAGCCGCAACAGATAGCGATTGCTGGTCACTCGACCGACGCCTTCCAGTTGCCGCGCCAGCATTTCCAACGACAGCGATTCGCGGCCGGGAAACGACAACTGCACCGAGTTGCGCCCGCAGAGGACGGCCGTCTGGCTGCCGCGCTGCCCGTCCAGCCACGGGTATTCCTCGCCCCGGCAGCCCGGACAACCGCCGGCCGCCAGCAGCCCGTCCAGGTTGATCTGCTTCAGCCGGTTATCCCACATTTCGATCAGGTTCAGCGTGCGGCTGATCGCTTCCCGATGCCCGGCCAGGATCTTCAGCGCCTCGCACGCCTGGAACGAGGCGATCACGTTGATGATCGGCGCCACGATGCCCGCTGAATCACAGGTGGCCGTGGAACCGGGCGGGGGCGCGTCCTGCAGCAGGC
Organism: Pirellulaceae bacterium; assembly: GCA_024102795.1. GTDB lineage: Bacteria > Planctomycetota > Planctomycetia > Pirellulales > Pirellulaceae > JAGFJK01. The sequence goes on along the minus strand of JAGFJK010000036.1, from coordinate 9,031 downwards.
AACGCAGGCAGGGCGTTTCGCCCGGCAGGATCGTCATCGTCTGTCCCTCGGCCCCCACGCAGCCACCGTAGACCCAGGGGATACGGAACTTCAACGAGGCGTCGTTGAGCAGAAAGCGGGTTTCGAAATTGTCGGTCCCGTCGAGCAGCAGGTCGACGCCTTCCAGCAGTCCGGCGATGTTGGCCGGCGCGACGTCCGCCACGAACGCTTCGATTTCGATCTGGGAATTGATCCGCCGCAGCCGGTTCTGAGCGGCAATGGCCTTGGGAATGCCCGCCTCCACGTCCTGCTCGTCGTACAGCACCTGCCGCTGGAGGTTGTTCAGCTCCAGAAAATCCCGATCCACGATTCGCAGGTGGCCCACGCCCGCGCGCGCCAGCGTGTTCGCCAGCACGGATCCCAAGGCGCCGCAGCCGCAGATCAGCACTCGGCTGTCCAGCAGCCGACGTTGCCCCTCTTCGCCGATCGGCGAGTAACGCATCTGGCGGACATATCGGTCCAGCGGACCTGGCGGGCTCGGCTCGTTCACGATGGTCTCGCTGCGGAGATTCGATGCAGTGGCGATGCGTGGAACTACCTGACAACGTTGTCATTGTACCGGGACGCCGGGCCAAGCCCCAGGCGAGCGGCGGGCGTCAGCCCGCTGTTTCTCGCTGTAGCGAAAAACCCAACGATCCGCCGGGTAAGCGCCAGGCGAGCGGCGGGCGTCAGCCCGCTGTTTCTCGCTGCGGCTGACAACCCAACGATCCGCCGGGCCAAGCCCCAGGCGAGCGGCGGGCGTCAGCCCGCTGTTTCTCGCTGCGGCTGACAACCCAACGATCCGCCGGGCAAGCCGCCAGGATTCGAAAACACTTGCCCGGCGAAGGCCGTTTCGCCGCCGAGTAATCGGAGGACGTGTCTCGGCAGCGGCGCCGCTGACTATGACACCACGTAGCCCGCATACTGTCCAAACGGAGCCAGGTCACGCTGCAGGCGATCGCAGCCAGCCCGCAGTTGATCTGGCGAGCCGCTTTCGTTCGCCCGCCGCACGGCCACGACGGGCACTTGCAAATCGGCGACCCGCCGGCGGAACTCTTCCGGGTCGCCAACCTCGCACCAGGCCAAACGGCACCAGGATTCCGGCACGGGCCGCTGGCCGGGTGGACATTGCTGAGCCAACACGACTTGCGGCGCGACCTGTGACGGGTCCCAGTCCAGCCGGGTGCGGGCGGGCAGGACGGCGACGCCGGCGGCGGGCCAGCGGGCCAGCGTCCGCAAGTGCGCCGCCAGGTCACCAGGCTGGGAATCCAGGCAGGTCACTACCAGCACGCCCCGCTCGGATGCCTGTTGAAGCAAGCCTTCATCCAGCCCATCGACCAGCAGGCTTGTCGCCGATTCGTGCCAATCGTCCAGCGTGCAGTCGGGCGCCAGATGTCGCGACACGGCGCGGAGCACCCAACGCTGTGCCTCCAGTGTCAGAACGCCGCGCCGGACGCTCAACCGCCGCAGACCCACGATCCGTTCGACCCTGTCCCTGACATTTCCGCTTTCCAACAACTCGACCCGCAGCTTGTACAGCATGGGGTACTCGGGCGACCAGTAGCACGGGTCGGGCACGATGCACTCGGCCAGTACGCTCTCGCCCACTTCCAAGGCTCGCAGCGGGTAGGTTGCCGGTAGCGTTTCGCCGTAGGCCGAGCGGGGACCGTGCAGGCTGCCGGCGAGCTGCCAGACGCCGGAAGCCGTGGGCCTCGGCAGGCTGACCGTCAGCCGCGCGACGGCGGGCGACGAGTCGGCGAGGATCAGCGTCAGGTTGGCGAGCGTGTCAGTCATTAGTTGTCAGTTGTCAGGTAACCGTTCACGGCGCTTCAATTCTCAGGCAGGCGACAGGTGTTGGGTGATCCCATCGGGCGCCAGGTGCGTCAAGACAAGATGCACAAGAGCCCCTCCCCAGCCCTCCCCGGAAGCCGGGGAGGGAGCCAAAGGGATATCGAGGGGGAGCGTTCGCCGACGCGCAGACCATCCACGTTTGCCCTCGGCCATAACGCCAAATCCGCTCGGCAAATCAACCTTAAGAGCTGCACGATTTCGCAGCCGCGGAGGGAGCCAGAAGGATTGGTTAGTTTCCTCGCCGCTGATCTGAATCTCAAATCTCCGTGGACAGTTACTTCGTCAGTGGTCAATTTGCAATTTGCAATTTGCAATCTCCGATCCGCGATAAGCATCCTCGCGTGTCGACGGGCCTCTGCCTGCCAGACAGGCGCAACCGGCCCAACCTTCAGGCCGATTGTTCCTGCACTCCGACCGCCAGCGCTTCGGCCAGGAAGCGGCCCGTGACCGATTCGGGCGTGGCGGCGATCTGTTCGGGGGAGCCGGCCGCCACCAGCCGTCCTCCTTCGTCGGCCGCGCCCGGTCCCAGGTCCAGGATGTAGTCGGCGGCCCGCATCAGTTGCAGGTTGTGTTCCACCACGATCAGCGAATGGCCGACGGCCAGCAGGGCGTCGAAACAGTCCAGCAACTGCACGACGTCCGAGAAATGCAGCCCGGTGGTCGGTTCGTCCAGGATGAACAGGGTGCGGTTGCGCGAGGCGGACGACATGTGGGCCGCCAGCTTCAACCGCTGGGCCTCGCCCGACGAGAGCGTGCTGGCCGGCTGTCCCAGGCGGAGGTAGTCCAGCCCGACGTCGATCAGTTGTTTGAGCCGGGCCTGGACCTTGGTCTGGCCGCGGAAAAACGAGAACGCCTCGCGGACGGTCATCTCCAGGACTTCGGCAATGTTCCGCCCGCGGTACAGCACGTCCAGGATCTCGCGGCGATAACGCGTGCCGCCGCACTGCGAGCATTTCATGTAGACGTCGGCCAGGAACTGCATGTCGATTTCGATATAGCCGTCGCCCTGGCAGGCCGAGCAGCGGCCGCCGTCGACGTTGAAGCTGAAGTGGCCGGCCGTGTAGTTGTGCGTGCGAGCGCCCACGGTGTCGGCAAACACGCCGCGGATCAGGTCGAAAGCCTTGATGTAGGTTACCGGGTTGGAGCGCGGCGAGCGGCCGATCGGCGCCTGGTCGACCAGCAGCACGTCGTCGATCTGGCCGTCGCCGAAGACATCCGTGTAGGGATAGACGTGCGAGACTTCCTTCCGCTTGCGGGCGCACAAGGCGCCGTACAGCGTGTCCTGGACCAGCGTGCTCTTGCCCGACCCGCTGACGCCGGTCACCAGGCAAAGCACACCCAGCGGAAACTCGACGTCCAGGTTGCGCAGGTTGTTGCCCCGGGCGCCGGTCAGCCGGATCCAGCCGCGCGCTGGCTTGCGGCGGTTCAGCGGGCGGGAGATCCCGCGGCGACCGGCCAGGTAATCGCCCGTCAGGCTGGCGGGCGACTGGCACATGGCCGCCAGAGTGCCCTGAAACACCACCTGGCCGCCGCGGTCGCCGGCTCCCGGACCGATCTCGATCAGTTGGTCCGCCGCTCGGATGATCGCTTCTTCATGCTCCACCACCACCACCGTATTGCCCCGGTTCCGCAGGCCGACAATCGCTTGCAACAGCCGGTCGACGTCCTTGGGGTGCAGTCCGACCGAAGGTTCGTCGAGCACATACAGCATGTTGACCAGGCTGGAGCCCAGGGCGGCCGTGAGGGCCACGCGCTGCGCTTCGCCGCCGCTAAGCGTCCGTAGCGTGCGATCGAGCGTCAGGTAGCCCAGGCCCACGGCTTCCAGGTATCCCAGTCGGGCGTCCACCTGCTCCAGCAGCATCCGGGCGATGGCGCGCCGCGAAGGTTCCAGGTCCAGGCCGCGGAGAAAGTCGCGCGCCGCACGGATCCGCAGGCGGCAGAAGTCGGCCAGGTGCATTCCACCAATCCGGACGGCCAGCGCGTCGCTGTTGAGCCGCCCGCCCTGACAGGTGGAACAGGTGCGGTAGCTGCGCCAGCGGCTGAGGAACACACGCAGGTGCATCTTGTACTTGCGGCGCTCCAGCCACTGGAAGAAGCCCCGCAGACCTCCAAACTTCCGCTCGGGCACGCCCTCCTCGATCAGCCGTCGCTGCCGCTCGTCGAGCTGGCTGTAAGGCACATCCACCGGCAGGTCGTAATCCGGGGCCAGCGCCAGCAGCTCGTGCAGTTCGTGGACGTACGCCGGCGTGTTCCAGGGCGCGATCGCGCCGTCGCCCAGCGACTTCTGCGGGTCGGGCACCACGAGGTCCATGTCCACGTCGATCAGATTGCCAAACCCCTCGCAGTCCGGGCACGCTCCCAGCGGGCTGTTGAAGCTGAACAGTCGCGGTTCGGGCCCCCGGAAACGACGCTGGCAGCCGCCGCATTCCAGCTCGCGGCTGAAGCCGATTCGGACCAGCGGCCGGCCGTCGACTTCGACTGCGGGCAGAGCCTGCCCCGCCAGGACGGGGCGCTCCGCCAGCCCATCGCAATCCACTAAGACCACGCACCGCCCGTCGCCGTGCCCCATGGCGGTTTCCAGCGAGTCCTGCACGCGGCTGGCGGCCACCTGTCCGGCCACCAGCCGGTCCACCACCACCAGCAGACTGGCCGGCGACGTTCCCGACAGCTCGGCCGTGGGCGGTTCCTCCAGTCGCCATAGACGCCCGGCCACCACCGCCCTGACAAATCCTTCCTCGCGCAACTCGGCCTGCACGCGGTCCAATTCGCCAGCTTCGACGGGGCGGCTGAACGCCACCAGGCAGCGAGCGCCGGCCGGCAGTTCGCCGAGCGTGCGAGCGGCGGATTGGGGCGTGTCCCGCCGGACCTCCCGCTGGCAGGCTTCGCAGAACACCTGGCCGATCTTGGCGTACAACAGCCGCAGGTAATCGGCCGTTTCGGTCACGGTGCCCACGGTCGAGCGGCTGGAGCGGGAGGTGTTCTTGTGAGTGACCGCCACCGCCGCCGGGATCCCCTCGATCCGCTCGGCTTGCGGTTTTTCCAGCCGCTCCAGAAACTGCCGGGTATAGGCCGAAAAACTCTCGATGTAGCGCCTTTGCCCTTCGGCGTAAAGCGTGTCCAGGGCGAGGCTTGACTTGCCGCTGCCGCTGACGCCGCAGAACACGACGAGCTGGCGGTGGGGGATGTCCAGGTCGACCTGTTTCAGGTTATGGACACCGACGCCGCGGAGCTGGATCGTACGGGTCGCCAAGACTGCTTCTCGCCTTCTACTGTGCCTGGAATCGGCCTCTGTCAAACCCCTCATGGTACTTGCCCGCCCCTGGCCCGGCTACCATCCTCGGCGGGCCGGGCCCGAGACCCGTTCACCACACGGCAGTTTGCTTCACCGGCTGCTATAATCCGGCATTGCCGTGAATCGGCAACCGCTTTTCTCAACCGGTCTGGGAGGGACCGCATGCAAACGACTCGCGCGGCCGCCAATCCGTTTTACGTCGTCCTGGTCGCGGTCGGCGTGCTGTTCGTCATCACGGCTTGTGCCTATGGCGTGATGACGCTGCGCGGTATCGAACCGGCGGAGTCGGCGGCGGGGGAACCCCACCAGTTGATGGAGCTGATGGATCGGCATGGCTTTACGCTGCTGATGGTTGAACTGAGCGTGCTGGCCCTGGCCACTTTTGCGGCGATTGGCACGGACCATTGGTGGACCGCTCGGCAAGCACGGCTGCGGCCGGCACCCACTGGCCAGGCCAGTTCGTCGGAAAGACCAACCGTTGAACCGCCACCGGCCCGGATTGACGCGGGCCACAACCCTGGGGAGAAAATCCACTCATGAAGGTGCAGCACTACGAACAGGTCCCGTCCCAGCCCGTGGAGATGACGGGAGCCACGGGGTGCACCGTCCGCTGGCTGGTCGGCCAACAGGACGGAGCGCCGAACTTCGCCATGCGACAGTTCGAGGTCGCCGCGGGCGGATACACGCCCAAGCACCAACATCCGTACGAGCATGAAGTGTTTGTGCTGGAGGGGCAGGGCGTGGTGCTGGAGGGCGATCGGGAACACGCCCTGCGGGCCGGCGACGTGGTCTTTGTGCGGCCCGACGAGGTGCATCAGTTCCGCAACACGGGCACTGAGCCGCTGAAGTTCATCTGCCTCGTCCCCAACTCGGCAACTCAGCCGTCGGTGGCCGTGGCGCCCGAATGCGGGGTTGAACACTCCAGGCCCTGACAGGCCAGAGACCCCTCACCACCAGGTACCTGGAAGCCTGCCGATGCCCTTGGACGTAGCCGCGCGAATCGCCCAGTTGCGTGAGCGGATTCGACACCACGACCGATTGTACTACGTGGAAGCTCGGCCGGAGATCAGCGACGGGCAGTACGACGAGCTGATGCGCGAACTGCGGCGGCTGGAGGAGCAGCATCCGGAGCTGATCGAGGCGGACAGCCCCTCGCAGCGGATTGGCGACCAGCCGGTGGAGCATCTGGAGTCGGTCCAGCACCGGATCCCGATGCTGTCGATCGACAACGTGACCACGCCGGACGAGTTGCGGAAGTTCGACCAGCGGACGCGCGAGGCGCTGGGGGGCGAGCCGCTGGAGTGGGTGGTGGAATTGAAGATCGACGGCGTGGCGGCGTCGGTCATTTACGAGGACGGCGGGTTGGCTCGCGGGGTCACTCGTGGCAACGGCCTGGTGGGCGACGACATCACGCATACGATCCGCACGATCGTCGACCTGCCGCTGAAGCTGCCCGGCCACGATGTGCCTCGTCTGCTGGAGATTCGCGGCGAAGTTTACATGACGAATTCCGACCTGGTGCGATTGAACGAGCGGCAGCAGCGGGACGGGGCCTCGTTATTTGCCAACACACGCAACGTGACCGCGGGTACTGTGCGGCTGCTGGACCCGCGGCTGGCGGCTGAACGCCGGTTGCGGATGTTCTGCCACGGAACCGGTTTCTGCGAGGGGTTGCGGGCCACGAACCACATGGATTTCCTTCGCGAGATCCGTCACTACGGCTTGCCGGCGACGCCCGATGTGGCCTGCTTTGCCGATATGGAGGCAGCGATCCGGCATTGCGACGAGTTGATCGAGCGGCTGCATGAGTTGGATTTCGAAGTGGATGGGCTGGTGATCAAGCTGAACGATTTCGCTCAGCGCGATCGGCTCGGTGCCCGCTCCAAGAGCCCGCGCTGGCTGGTGGCGTACAAGTTCGAGAAATACGAGGCGACGACGCGGCTGAATGCGATCTCGGTCAGTGTCGGCAAGAGCGGTGCCGTGACGCCGGTGGCGGAACTGGAGCCAGTGCAGTTGGCGGGCACGACCGTCAGCCGGGCCAGTCTGCATAACAAGGACGAGATCCAGCGCAAGGACGTGCGGGTGGGCGACACGGTGGTGGTCGAGAAGGCCGGCAAGATCATCCCGCACATCGTCCGCGTGGAGAAGCACCTTCGCCAGGGTCGCCTCAAGCCCTACCATTTTCCAATCCAATGCCCGGTCTGCCACTCGGAGCTGGTGCAGGACGAGGGTGGCGTGTACGTGCGTTGTCTGAACCCCAGTTGCCCGGCGCAGCTCAAGGAACGGCTGCGTTACTTCGCTGGGCGCAGCGCGATGGACATCGAGGGCCTGGGGGACAAACTGGTGGAGCAACTGGTGGAAGCGGGGCTGGTGCGGCGCTTTGCGGATTTGTACGGTTTGACGGCCGAGCAGTTGCTGGAACTCGAACGGATGGGCCGCAAGTCGGCGGACAAGTTGTTGCAGGGGATCGAGGCCAGCAAGAGTCGCGGTCTGGCTCGGCTGCTGAACGCGCTGTCGATTCGTCATGTCGGGACGCGCGTGGCCACGGTGCTGGCCGAACACTTCGGCTCGATGGAAAAACTGCAGCAGGCCACGGTCGAGGAGCTGGAGCAGATTCCGGAGATCGGCCAGATCATCGCCCACAGCGTGCATCATTTCCTGCACAGCGAGACGGGTCGGCGGACGGTCGAGGACCTGCGGCAGCAGGGCGTGGCGATGCGGCAACCGCGAACCCGGGCCACGCATCAACCGCTGGCGGGCAAGACGCTGGTGGTCACCGGCACGTTGTCGAGGTTTTCGCGCGAGGAGGTTGAACGGCTGATCGAGCAGCACGGGGGCCGCGCGGCCTCCAGCGTCTCGAAGAGCACCGATTATGTTCTGGCGGGCGAGAAAGCTGGCAGTAAACTGGACAAGGCCCGGCAACTGAATATTCCCGTGATTGACGAGGCCCAGTTTGAGGCCCTGCTCGAAGACTCCCCGGAACCGTAGACTCGCGCCATGGATCCCTTGCACTTGAGTATTGCCCTGGGCCCGCTGGCCGTCTACCTGCTGGTCCTGGGCTCGGTCAACTGCTCGCGGCGCCCCCTGGTCACGTCCGGCGCTCGCGACCTGGCGGCTTTGGGCGTCGCCGTTTCCGGGCTGGTTGTGGTTGGTCCGCTGGAGCTGTTCTTCCCGGAGGACGCGGCCACTCAGATGGGCGGCGCCTGGTATGCCTGGCTGCTGCTGGTGGTCTTGTACGCCTTGGCCTTGTTGCTGATCGTGCTGCTGTCGCGGCCCAGGTTGATTGTTTATAACGGGGCTCCCGACCAGTTGCGGGCCATCGTCTGGAAGGTCGCGCAAGCGCTGGACTCGCGGGCCGCACGGGCCGGCGACAATGTGCTGTTGCCGGGGCTCGGCGTGCAGTTGCAAGTGGAACCGTTCGCGGGGATGCGAAGCGTGCAGCTTGTGTCGACCGGCGGCCGGCAAAGCGTGGCCGGCTGGCGGCAGTTGGAAGCGGCCCTGGTACTGGCGCTCAAGAATTACCGCGGCTCGCCCAGCCCGCTGGGCCCGTTGATGATCAGTCTGGGTCTGGTCCTGGTGTCGGTCGTTACGTTTCTGATTGTTCGCGATCCCCAAACTGTCGCTCAAGCCCTGCAGGAGCTGTTACGTTGACCGGTCGAACTCCGCGGTGGCGATGGGCCTCCGGCCTGTCGAGTGTTGATGCTGGTCGGTGGCGCCGCGCGATGGCTTCGCACCCGCTCGTCCTGCTGTTCGGATTGGCCCTGCTGACGGCCTTGGCAGGTTGTTCGCCTGCTCGGCGGCCGGAAGCGGCCGCCGCCAGGCGATCCCGCCCCGCGGCCGGGAACAACGCGTCCGCCGGCCAGTCGCGCT
>JAGFJK010000508.1 GCA_024102795.1 Pirellulaceae bacterium | reverse complement strand
CAAACCCGAATTACAAAGAATCCGCGTGCCTTCCAGTCCATGCTGCGCGTTGAACAACTGGTTGACCGCTCTAACCCCGCAGGCCCCTCCCCAGCCCTCCCCGAAGCGGGGAGGGGGCCAGAGGGATTTGAAGGGGGAGAGCTCGCGGAAGCTGAGGCCGTCCCAAGTTCCCGGTAGCCACACCCCCTAAATCCCGAGTTACCAACGCCTTGAAAGCCGCACGATCTCGAAGCCGGGGAGGGAGCCAGAAGGGATTTGTAGAGGCCGGAGAAACCGACTAGCCAAAGGCAACTATGCCCGCTACTTTCGCGGAGCGAAAGGCGACAATGCGACTGTGCGGCGCTTTACATCGTCGCCGCGTTGACGATGCCGGAGTGGTCGCCGCCCAACTGGACGAGCACATTGGTGCCGCGCGGCAGGATGTCAATCGTGGCGTGCGACTTGAGCAGCGCCTCGGTCTCCATCACCTCGATCACGGCCCGCAGGATCTCCGGGTCCTTGCCGGCGATCTCGTTCAGCGCGCTGCCCACCACGGCGGGTCGGGTGGAGCGGGCCTCGGCCATCGTCTGCGAGACTTTCTTGGCCGTCTCGCTGCGGATCAGGCCGACGCGGTTCTCGCCGTCCTGCTTCATGGCGCTGGTCACCTGCACCAGCCGCTTGACCACCTTGTCGGTGATGTTGTGGACCATGTGCGGGTCGGTGAAGAAGACCTTGCGGATATAGACCGAACCGAGCCGGTAGCCCCACTTCTCGGAATGCGGCGAGACGGTCTGGCGGACGGTGCGGCTGAGGCTGTGGCGGTCCTCGAGCATCTTGTCCATTTCAAGATTGCTGAGCGTCGAGATGGTCGAGCTGGCGACGTTGGCCTGCAGCGAACCTTCGGGATTCGTATTGATGAACAGGTAGGCCACCGGATCGCTGACCTGCATTTCGTACCAGATGCCGACGCCCATCGGCGTGCCTTCCTCGGAGTTGACCATTTGGCCCCGCAGATAGTGCTGCCGCAGCGCGGTGCTGACCACGTGCTTCTTGCCGAAGAACGGGATCAGCAGGGCCATCGGGCCGAAGGTGCCAATCGGGAACCGCAGTCCCGGCTCGCTGATCGTGCCCAGCACGCGGCCGAACAGCGTGAACACCTGGGCCTCGCATTCGCGAACGATCGTGTACACGCCGAACGCCTGCAACAGGGCCAGGACGAGCGGAACGATCACCAGTCCCAGAAAAAATCCGATCACACCGCCGACCATTTTCGTCGCTCCTTACGCCGTGTGGCTTGAGTCCTGGCTGGTCTGCACCACTCGGCCGGCGCGTTCCAGCAGCGGAACCCGCATGTTGCGGACGTAGGCGGCGAGCGCGGCCGACCCGCCCTCCGCCTTGATCGCGGCCAGGGTCGCCGCCAGCTCGCGCAGCGGCGCGACTTCGGCCTGGGCGTTGTTGGCCGCGATCTCGATCGCCCGCTTGCTCATCGTAATCTGCTGCTCGGCGTCCGCTCGCGCCGTGCTGATGTCGGCGGCCACCTGGTTGCGTGTGCTGTTGATCGCCGACAGCGCGCGGTCCACTTCGGGCGGCGGATCGATCGTGGTGATCAGCGCCGCGTCCAGTTCAATCCCGTAGCGGCCGGGCGTCGCCGCGCACTGCTGTTCCATGAACATATTGAGCGTCGGCAGGTTCTTCCGCAGATCGTTGATCGACACGCCCTCGGACAGGTCCACGCCCGCCTCGCCCCGATCGACGGGCTGCTCGGCCGCGGGCATCTCCGCGCCGGCCAGCAGACTCGGCCCCCGCGGATCGACAAAGTTGGCGATCCGTTCCCGCAGCACCGAGATGAAATAGCCGATCACGTGCTCCAACGGGCTGGCGACGCCGAACAGATAGGCGTACAGGTTGCCTTCGAAGACGCGAAAACGCAACTGCCCGTTCACGCCCGTGGTCAGGTTGTCCTTCGTCACCGCCTCGACCGTCACCTGCTTCTTGGTCGGGTCCCAGGACAGATCCACGGCCTGCGTGGCCACGCTGACCTTGTGCACCTGCTGCCAGGGCCATTTGAAGTACGGTCCTCCCGGTCCGATCACGCGGACCTTGGGGTACTTGTACCGCTCGCGTTCGGGTTCCGGCAGCCGGGTGCCATCTTGCTTGTCGCCCAGTTCGCCCGGCAGCCGTTCGGCGCGCCCGAAGCTGGTCAACACGGCCCGCTGATCGGGACGCACCGTATAGAACCCGGTAATCAGCACGCGGATCGTCGCATAGATCAGCAGGCCGGCCAGAAAGGCGATGAAGAATGAAGTCATGGGCGGAGAACTATTGGTCCCGAGGCAGATTGGAATTCCGGCCTAGCATACGTGCCGCACGGCGGCATGTCAAAGCTGCCTGCGCCGGTTACTCGAGCGCTTCGCCCGCCTCGCCGCACGAGTCGTGGATCGTGAACACCTCGTTGTTTGGGAAACAAATCTGAAAGAGGTGCCTGATCCGCTTGGACATGCCGCACAGCCGGAACTGCCCGCCGTATTCCTTGACGCGCCGCTGGATGCGGATCAGACTGCCGATGGATTCCGAGCCAAACGACTTCACGTGCTGGAAACTCACCAGCAGTTTCAGCGGCTTCTCCCGCTCGATCAGCTCGATCAACGCGGGAAAGTAATCGCGGATTTCATCGGACTCCAGCAGTTCGGTCGGCAGGTGCACGACCACCAGGTCGTCGTGGCGAGTGATCTGAATTTGGATCGGATCGGCCATGAGTGGGATCTCCGGTTGAGCAAACAAATTCCTGACTGAGCGCACTCGCTATCGCTTCCTCGCCGCCAGTCCCTTCATATATAGACGCTGGACTTCCGGCACGCAGCAGCGCCCGTCGGCCGCCAGCAGCCGGCAGCGGGCCTCGTCCGTCCTGGAGCGGTCGAGCAGTTGCCGGATCCTGACAGGCGCGGCCTCCCCCAGATCCGCGTCGATGTCGTCCAGCGTGAAGCCGAAACACGCGCAAACCGGGGCGGCCGGATCCTTGGGATACACGGGCCCTCGCAACTGGTCCGTGGCGACGGTCCGTTCCAGCAGATCAAAATACACGATGTCGCAGGTCGGGTGGCTGCAAAACCAGGCGGATTCGCCGATTTGCCGGCGGAAACCAGCCTGGATCTGCTGGTCCAGCGTGGCCTGGTTCACCGCCGTGCCCAGCGTGCCGCAGCGCGGGCAGTAGGCTCGGCCGTCAAACTCCGCTTCGCGCACAAACGCCTTATTCATCGGGGCCCTTGGCAAAGCCATTGGTCATCGGGTCAGGACTTGCTTCGGCCGCCGGCAGCGGCCGAGCCTGCCAGAGCCGCGTATCGTGATGCACTCCCGCCAGCCCCAGCAGGCTGCCATCCGGGCTGAAACTCACGGCGGCCACGCACTGGTGGCCGGAAACCGAGAAGACCTCCCGGCCGCTGGCGGGCTCCCAGAACTTTACCGCTTCCTCGGACCCCGACACAATCCGGCTGCCGTCGGGGCTGAACGCCACGCTGCTGACCCAGACGTTGCCCATGTTCATCCGCTGGATCTCTTCGCCATCGGCCAGATTCCAGACGCGGACCATGCCGTCGTAGCCGGCCGAGGCCACGAGCCGCTGGTCGGGACTCGCGGCCAGCCCCGACACGGGCGCGCCTCCGCCCTGCAGTGCGCCCAGCGGCACTCCGTCGGCCGTCCAGTCGCGGATCGTGCCGTCGAAGCTGGCGGTCAGGAAACGCCGCCCGCCGGCCAGCGGCAGCACGGCCGACACGGGAGCCGTGTGCGCCTGGCGAGCGGCCAGCAGTTTGCGTTGCGGGAGATCCCAGAGCTCCACCCAGCCTTCGTTCGAACCCGCCGCCAGGCGCTCGGGTGTGAGGAAGGCCAGCGAGTGGGCCGGCCGCGCGTCGAGCCGTCCCAGTTCGTCGCCCGTGGCCGCGTTGCGCAATACAATGCCCTCCGTGCCGCCACACGCCAGGACGTTGCCTGGCGGGTCGAACGCCACCGACAGCAACCGGTCCGGAAAGCGGTCGAGCCGATAGACGGGCTCGCCCGCGGGAAGTTGCCAAACCGCCAGAAATCGGTCATCGTACGTCGCCACTCGCAGTCCACCCGGATGAAACCGCAGGTTCTTGCCGGACAGTTTCCGGGCCGCCTGGGCCGTGGTCGTGTCCCAGACCCGTACCTCGCGGTCTTCCCCACCCGAAACGATCCGGGGCCCGGATGGATCAAACGCCACGCTGCGGATGTGACTCTGGTGACCGCGCAGCACGGCCAGCGACTCGCCCGTCGCCACATCCCAGACTCGCACCGTCCGGTCGAAGCCGCCCGAGGCCAGTTGCCGCCCGTCGCCGCTGAACGAAACGCTCCATACATAATGGTCGTGCCCGCGCAGCTCCCGCGGCGGCCGCTCGCCCTCCGCGTCCCAGATCCGCACCGTCTGATCCTGGCTGGCCGACGCGATCCGGGTCCCGTCCGGGCTGAACGCCACGCAACTGACCTGCGACTCGTGGCCGCGGAGCACGCGCCGCTCCTGGCCCGATTCCAGGTCCCAGATCCGCACGGTCCGGTCGCGGCCGCCGGAAGCGAGCCACCGGCCGTCGGGCGAGAAGGCGAGCTTCAACACGTTATCGTCATGGCCCTCGAGCGTTTGCCGCAGCTCCCCGCTGCCAGCGTCCCAGAGGCGAATCGTTTCGTCGCCGCCGCAAGTGGCCAGCCAGCGGCCGAGCGGATCGAACTCCACGCCGTAAATCCAGTCCGTGTGCCCTTGCAGCGTGCGGACCAGCTCGCCCGTGGCGACGCTCCAGACCTTCACATCCGCCGCGTCCCGCCGCGGAGCACTCGCCCCGCTGGACGCCAGTTGCGTTCCATCCGGGCTGAAGGCCAGGCAACTGACCAGCACGCCATGCCGCAGTTCGCGGCGCAACTGCCTGGTGGCGGCGTCCCAGAGTTGCACCTGGCCGTTGTTGGTGGCCGCCGCGATCAGCGTGCCATCGGGGCTGTAGGCCACGTGCCGGATCGTCTCCTGGCAACCCGGCAGGACCTGCGGGCTGCCCAGCTCGCAGAGCCGGTCCACATAGTGCCACTCCCAGTGTCGCATGGTGGGCGGGCAGGCCGCAAGCAGTTCCCGAGCCCGCGACACGTTGTGGTTCTGCCATTCGTGATAGGCCAACAGGACCTGCTGCTGCGCCAGATTGCGTTCCGCCTGCCGCAGCGCATCCTCGGCCCGCGACCGCTGCTGCTGCGTGGTCCGCTGGGCCTGCGTCAGGTCCCGGTTGCTGCGGGTAAGCAGGGTCACAATGATCAGCAGTGCGAGCAGGGTGACGGCCCCCGTGGCCGCGGCGGTGGTCACCAGGGCTCGGTGCCGCCTGAGCCACCTGGCCACTCGCAGGGTCCACGGTTCGCGATACGCCGACACCGGTTCGTCCGCCAGGTACAGCTCCAGGTCCTGAATCAGCTCGGCGACCGACTGGTATCGCGCGGCCGGTTCGACGGCCAGGGCCCGGCAGCAGATCGCGGCCAACGGACGAGGGACTGCCGCGGGAGCCAGTTGCGGCCGCGGGGCGCGTCGAGCTGGCAGCCGCCCGGTCAGCAGTTCGGCCAGGATCACTCCCAGCGCGTAGATGTCGCTGCGCTGATCCACCTGGTCGATGCGCCCTTGCGCCTGTTCCGGGGCCATGTAGGCCGGTGTGCCCAGGACGGTCCCCGGCTGGGTGACGTGGGGCCGGAGGGTGGAACCCGTCGGAGTTCCGTCGGGCGTCGGCGGCCCGTTTGGCGACTGCTGCCCGTTACCTGACTGCTGCCCGTCACCTGGCTGCCAGCCATCAGAGGCCTGCGCATCTCCCGCGGTGGATCGGCCGCTGGAACTGTCCCGCTGCCTGGCCAGACCCCAGTCCAGGACGACCGTTTCGCCGAAGTCGCCGAGCATGATGTTGTGCGGCTTGAGATCGCGATGCACGACGCCCCGCGTGTGCGCGAAGGCGACGGTGCGGGCCACCGCCAGAAAGGTGTTCAGCAGCCGCAGCCGCTCGACGGCCCGCTGGGCGGCGGGCAGCGGCTGGTCATGGTGCCGGCGGATGGCGTCGGCCAACGTGCCGCCGCCCAGCAGCCGCATCGTGTAGTGGGGTTGTTGCCCGTCGAGCGCCGTCAGGTCATAGATCGGCACCACGCCCGGATGTTCCAGTTGCGCGGTGACCCGCGCCTCGGCGGCGAACCGCTCACGGTATTCGGCGCTAAGCGCCAGGTCGCGGCGGAGCTGCTTGAGCGCCACTTCCCGCTGCAGTTTCGGATCGAAGGCCCGCCAGACGGCACCGAAACCGCCTTGACCTTGTTCGGCCCGCAGCTCGTAGCGGTCCAGTTGGCCGCCCGCCGTGAGCGGCTGCCAATCCAGACCGGCGCGATCGTCGCACCAGTCGCTCGCCTCCGCCAGCGCGCTGCCAAGCTCCGGGAAACGCAGCGCATACTCGTCAGCCGACGGCGGCACGCCGTGTCGGCGCCGTACGTGGTTCTCTTCAATCAGCAGTCGTCGCAGCAGTTCCGGCTGCCGCAACTGGGGAAACAGCTCCAGGTAGGCTTCCACCAGCGGCCCCGTGCCGGCCGCGGGCACGGTGGCCGACTGCCGCCCCGTCTTCCAACTGAACTCCAGGTCGATCGCCGCCAGTTCCAGCAGCGTGTGCGGATAGCGGGGGTCCGCGACGTCCGGCAAGTAGTCGGAAATTACCGGCGGGTCACTTGCCAGCCAGGCCGATTCGAACCGCCTCCGAGCAGCCTCGTCGATGCATCCGGAAATCACGAGCGTTGGACTGGTCACGCGCTTGTCCCTTCCAGGCAGCCGGCCGCATCGACCGCGACGCCTCAGGTGGGGAAGCCAGAACGACTCACCTTCACGAAGCCAGCATGCGGCCCAACCGGCCGCGGATCCTCTGCAACAACCGCCGCACGGTGCGTTCCGAACAGCCCAGCCGCGCGGCGATCTCGTCGCACGTCAGGTCCTCCAGACGCAGTTGGGCCACCTGCCGCTCCTCGTCATCGGCGCTGCCCTCCAACAGCCGCTCCACCAGATCCACCAGCACCACGGCGTCCTCGGGCGAAGGTCCGTCGTCGGCCGGCTCCCAGCCGCCGCGGGACTCGGTCTGGGACGGTTGGCCGCCGAGTGCTTGTTCGCGGTTCAGCCCGCGTTTCCGCCGTCCGTGAAACCGCGCCTGCTGGCGGGTCTTGTTAAGTGTAATCGCGCACAGCAGACCCCACAGGTCTTCGCCGTCATCCAGCCGAAACTGCCCGCCGTGCAAGCGTCTCAGAAAGGTTCTCACGGCCGACTGCACCAGATCCTCGGGATCGACCCGCCGGCGCAGACGGTGTTGCAGGTTCTGGTCCGCCAGGCGCAACAAGGGCTCGCCGAACTGCTTCCAGAAATCGGCCACCGCCTCCGGCTGGCCCTGCCGCAAGCCGGCGAGCCATTCCTCCCAGCGTTCGCTCATGCCCGGCCTCCCGGAGTTTGCTCGTGCCAGCGTTCGCTCATGCCTGCCCGCCGCTTTCAATCCTAGCCGCGCGTCGGGCCAGATACAACACAAGTGGGGGGCCGGGCCGCACGCGGCCGGTCGCGGCGCGAGAACTCCGGCCATCGGGGGCGCGGCATCACGGAATCTTCCCGCCGACTTCACGCGGGCTCGCCCACACCGGGAGTTTTGTCCCGCATGAATTTTCGGCGAGTTGATTTTGCTTTATCGACTCTTCATCGGCGGCAGTTAGCTTCCCGACTTCGAATTGAGTTCCCTGCCTGAATGGCCCCCGGCTTGCCGGATCGGACCCATGCCTGCATCCAATTTTCGGAGTTACGGATGAAACGCCCACATCGTACGTCGAGACGGAATTCCAGCTACCTGACACGGACCTCCTTTCGGCCGCTGTTCGAATCGCTGGAAGCTCGGCAGTTGATGACCGTCAACTCGTTGCAGTTGCTGCACGCCTCGGACCTGGAAGGCGGCGTCGACGCGATTGACGACGCGCCGAATTTCGCCGCGGTCGTCGAGGCCTTGGAGAGCCAGGCGGCCGCCAGCCACATCCCCTCGGTGCTCATCTCGGCCGGCGACAACTACATCCCCGGTCCGTTCTTCAACGCCGCGGGCGACCCGGCCGTGAGGTCGGCCCTGCGCACCGCGACCGAGCAGTTGTTTGGCGTCGCTCCTGGCTCGCTGAATATTCGCGAGAGCGCCGGCCGAGCCGACATCGCCATTATGAACACCCTGGGCTTCGACGCCTCGGCCCTGGGCAACCATGAATTCGATCCCGGCACGTCGATTGTCAGCACGATCATCGGCACCGACATTCGCGGCAATCCGCCCAACGACGTCCGTTGGCTCGGCGCGCAGTTCCCCTACTTGAGCGCCAACCTGGACTTCTCGGCCGACCCCAGCCTGGCCGGGCTGTTCACCAGCAGCATCCTGCCCAACACGGACTTCCAGTCCACGCCCGCGGATCTGGTGGCGGCACGCAACGCGCCCAAGCTGGCACCAGCCACCACGATCCTGGTCGACGACGGTCTGGGCAACACCGAACTGATCGGGGTTGTGGCAGCCACCACGCCGCTGCTGGAAAGCATCTCCTCGCCCGCTCCCACCACCGTCCAGAATCCGGGGGCCGGCACCAACGACATGAACGACCTGGCCAGTATCCTGCAGCCCGTGATCAACAGCCTGACCGGGATAGGCGTCAACAAGATCATCCTGACCACGCATCTGCAGCAGATTCAATTGGAGCAGATGCTGATCCCGTTACTGACCGGTGTGGATATCGCCATCGCCGGAGGCTCCGACACGCTGCTGGCCGACGGCAACGACACCCTGCGTCCGGGCGACGTGGCGGCCGGCAGCTATCCGATTCTGACCGCGGGGCAGGATGGAAACCCGGCGGTGATTGTCAGCACCGACGGCCAGTACAGCTACGTCGGCCGGCTGGTGGTCGACTTTCTGCCGGGCGGGATAGTGGATGTGACCAGCGTCGCGCCGGAAACGGCCGTCGATCCGAACGTCAACGGCGCGTACGCGACGACCGATCAGGGCGTGATCAACCTGTGGGGCAACCTGGTCAACCCGTTCGCGGCTGGCACCAAGGGCGGGCAAGTGCGCCAGTTGACCGACGCCGTGCACGGCGTCGTGATCGATCGGGACTCGCAAGTCTTCGGCAGCTCGTCCGTGTTCCTGGAAGGTCGCCGCAATTTCGTCCGCACGGAAGAGACGAACCTCGGCAACCTGACGGCCGACGCGAACCTGGCGGCCGTGCGGGCGATCGATCCCACGGTGGCCGTGTCGATCAAGAACGGCGGCGGGATCCGCGCCGAGATCGGGTTTGTCGACGGCACGACCGGCGAGCTGCTGCCGACGCAGGCGAATCCCCAGTCGGGCAAGCTGGAGGGCCAGATCTCGCAGTTGGATATCGAGAACTCGCTGCGGTTCAACAATCTGCTGACGCTGCTCACGCTGTCCGCCGAGGATCTGGCGGCGGTGGTCGAGCACGGCGTGTCGGCCAGTTCGCCCGGCGCCACGCCCGGCCAGTTCCCGCAGGTCGGCGGCGTCTCCTTCAGCTTCGACCCGCGCTTGCCCGCCGGTCAGCGCGTGCGGTCGCTGGCGATTGTGGACGAAAGCGGCCACGTCCTGGACACCATCGTGCAGGCCGGCCAGGTGGTGGGCGATCCCGATCGCCCGATCCGCGTCGTGACGCTGAACTTCCTGGCCAGCGGTGGCGACGGCTATCCGTTCCCGGCGCTGGCCGAGAACCGCCTGGACTCGGCGCTGGGCGAACAGCAGGCCCTGGCCGATTTCCTGGCCGCGAACTACAACGGCTCGCCCTACGCCTTGACCGACACGCCAGCCACTGACGATACCCGTATCCAGAACCTGATGCTCCGCGGCGACACGGTGCTGCAGCCGGCCGAGATCGCCCTGGCACCGATCGGCACGTACCACACCGGCGCGTTCGATGAAGGCGCCGCGGAAATCGTCGCCCATGATCCGCTCAGCCAGCGTCTGTTCTTCGTCAACGCTGACGAAGGCACGGTCGGCGTGCTGGACATCAGCGACCCGACGACTCCTACGCTGATCGACACGATCGACGTCAATACTCTGAACGTGCCCGGATTGGGACTCGTGGCGACCGGCGGCCCCAACAGCGTGGCGGTCTTCAACGGATTGGTGGCCGTGGCGGTGGAAGCCGACGATGTGACCGACCCCGGCTACGTGGCCTTCTTCGACTCGAACGGTTCGTTTCTGTCCGCCGTCATCGCCGGCTCGCTGCCCGACGCGCTGACGTTTACACCCGACGGTCAGAAGGTCGTGGTGGCCAACGAGGGCGAGGCCAGCGGCGGAGTGAATCCGCCGGGTTCGGTCAGCATCATCGACGTCTCGGCCGGCGGCGCGAATGTCGTGCAAGCGGACGTCACGAACGTGGGCTTCGCGGCGTTTAACGGCCGCGAGGCGGAGCTGCGCAACAAGGGTGTGCGGATCTTCCCCGGCATCCCGGCGGGATTGGACCTGGAACCGGAGTACGTCGCCATTTCGCCGGACGGGACGACCGCGTTTGTGACCTTGCAGGAAGCCAATTCATTCGCCGTGATCGACGTCGCCACGGCCGCGTTGATCGACATTGTGCCGCTGGGCGTCAAGGACCACTGGGCGGGCCAGCCGCAAGTCGCCACCTACGACTTCACCGACCTGCCCGACCTGGGAACCACGGCCACGGGCCAGGTGATCAAGCTGGGCGGCTTGTCCGGCCTGACCTTCGACGGCATGACGGGCGACGGCAAGTATCGCTTCCTGGCCGTGCCCGACCGCGGACCCAATGGCGACGTGCTTGCCGGCCAGCGGCCGTTCCTGCTGCCCGAGTACCAGGCGCGGATCCTGGAGTTCACGCTCGATCCGGCCACGGGCCAACTGGAGTTCACTCATACCACGTTTCTGACCCGCCAGACTTCCGGCCCGTCGCCGACGACGCTGCCCATCACCGGCTTGCCGAACATCGTGGGCGTGGATGAAGTGCCCGTGGACGCGGCTGGCAATCCAATCAACCTGCCGTACGCTCCCGGCGGATACGATCCGTTCGGCGCCGATCTGGAAGGGATCGTCCGTGATCCCAGTGACGGCACGTTCTGGATGGTGGATGAATACCGCCCGGCCATCTATCACTTCGACACCAGCGGACTGCTGATCAATCGGTTCGTTCCTCAAGGCACGGCGGGGCAAGTCGGCGATCCGGCGGGAACGTACGGCGACGAGACGCTGCCGGCCGACTACCTGACGCGGCGCGGCAACCGGGGCTTCGAGGCGGTGGCGTTCGACACCGAGCAGAATATCCTCTACGCCTTCATTCAGACTCCGCTGGCCAATCCGAACAACGCCACCAGCAACGCCTCCAGCGTGATCCGCATGCTGGGCATCGACCCATCGTCGGGTACGCCAGTGGCCGAATACGTCTATCTGCTGGAAAAGCCCGTGCTGGGCGGACTGGTCGACAAGATCGGCGACGCCGTGTTCGCCGGCGACGGCAAGTTCCTGGTCGTCGAACGCGATTCGGGACTCGAACCGACCGACCATCAGTACGTGTTCGAGATCGATCTGCAAGGGGCGACCAACGTGCTGGGCATGAGCTTCGGAGCCCAGACGCTCGAACAGCAGACGGCCGACTCGCTGGCCGCGCTGGGCGCGCGGCCCGTATTCAAACGGAAGATCACCAATCTGCCCTCGATCGGCTACCAGCCGACGGACAAGACCGAGGGGATCACGCTGCTGCCCGACGGCCGGCTGGTGGTGTTGAACGACAATGACTTCGGCATCGTGCCGGGCCTGGAGAAAATCCAGTTGGGCATCGTCTCGTTCACGCCCGCCGGATTGGACGCCAGCGACCGGGACACCCAGATCAACATCCAGCCCTGGCCCGTGTTCGGGCTGTTCATGCCCGACGCCATCAGTTCGTTTGAAGTGGGCGGCGAGACGTTCTACATCACGGCCAACGAAGGGGACGATCGGGGCGAGACGGCGCGGGTCAGCAGCGGCGGCGTGGTCCTGGATCCCACGGCCTTCCCCAACGCCGCGGCGCTCAAGAACAACGCCGCGCTCGGCCGGCTGGCCATCTCCACCATCGACGGCGACCTGGACGGCGACGGCGACTTCGATCAGTTGTACGCCTACGGTGCCCGCAGCTTCACGATCTGGGACGCCAACGGCAACCTGGTCCACGATTCGGGCGAGGACTTCGAACGGTTCACCGCCGCCCGGCTGCCGGCGTACTTCAATTCGAGCAACACGGAAACCGAATTGGACTCGCGCAGCGACGCCAAGGGACCCGAACCCGAAGCGGTCACCACGGGCGTGATCAACGGCCGGACCTACGCCTTCGTGGGGCTGGAACGCATCGGCGGCATCATGGTCTACGATGTCAGCGACCCGCGCCGGCCGAACTTCATCCAGTACGTCAACAACCGCGATTTCCTGGCGGATCCAGAAACACCGGCCGCCGGCGATCTGGGTGTCGAGGACCTGAAGTTCATCAGCGCCGCAGACAGCCCCAACGGCCGGCCGCTGATCGTGGCTTCGAACGAAGTCAGCGGCACGGTCACCATCTTCCAGATCCACCTGGCCGATCCGGTGATCGTCACCGATCCGGCCGGCGGCGACCTGTCGCTGGTCCGCGACGGCGACAACCTGCGGCTGGTCAACGAACGCACGGGAGCCGTGTTGCTCGATCAACCGCTGGATAGCATCCGGTCGCTGTCGATCGAGGGCCGCGACCTGCGGCCGGACATGCTGACCATCAACGTTGGCGGCGGGCCGATCATGCTGCCTGGCGGCATTCACTTCGACGGCGGGGCGGGAGGCTACGGGGCCACTCGCCAGGATACCCTGAACGTCGTCGGCGATCCGGAATCGAACGCGGCCACGCTCCGGCCCGATGAATTGGCGATCAACGGGCTGAGCATTCACTACAGCCAGCTTGAGTTCATCGACCTGACGTTGGGCAGCGGCGACGACACGGTGGCGATCGAGGGCTCGGACGCTCGCACCACGCTGCGCGACACGGGCGGCATCGACACGCTGGACTTCTCCAGCGCCTCCAGCGGCATCCGCCTGCACTTGCGGCTGGATGCGGGCCAACTGCAGGCGACGGGCGTGGCCCGCCTGGGGCTGGATGGAACGTTCGAGAACGTGATTGGAACGCCGCTGGCCGACCGCATCTTTGGCAGCCTGGCCGACAACCTTCTGGTCGGCGGCGGCGGAGACGATTCGCTGGACGGCTTCGCGGGCAACAACGTGTTGTCGGGCGGCGACGGCAATGACACGCTGCTCGGCGGTCGCCACGACGACGTCTTGATCGGCGGTCGCGGACGGGACCGCCTGCTCGGTCTGACCGGCAGCGACCTGCTGGCCGGCGGTTATACGGATCACGACGACAACCTGGCTGCCCTGCGGGCGATCCGTGACGAGTGGACCTCCGGCAATCCGCTGCCCGTGCGGATCGCCCATCTGGAGAACGGTGGCGGTGCCAACGGCCTGGTGCGGCTGAAGCGGGATGAAACGGTCTTTGACGATGGGGCCGTCGATGTGTTGCTGGGCGGCGCCGGCGACGACTGGCTGCTGAGCGACCCAGGGGACCTGGGAATCGGGTAGCCGCCGGCGAATCCCGCGGTGGAATTCTCTCGCCTGCTCCGTGAGTAGAAGGAGACGGGCATTGCTGCGCTCCCAATACGCGGCCGGTTCGGCCGCCTGGGGGCGAAGCGGGTGCCGTTGCGCTCCAGGTCTAAGGCTCGACCTGCGCGCTGCAATCGGACATTCTCCTATCTTCGCGGTTCGCGCAAGCGGCAGTCCGGCAGTTCATCGATTCCATTCCATTCCGTCGCAAGCATTTCCATCGAAAGGGGCTCACATGGGAGCTCGCGCCAAGAGGGGCTTCACGCTGGTCGAGTTGCTGGTGGTGATCGCGATCATTGGCATTCTGGTGGCGTTGTTGTTGCCCGCCGTGCAGGCGGCGCGCGAAGCGGCCCGGCGGATGCAATGCCAGAACAACCTGAAGCAGTTGGGCCTGGCCTTCCAGAACTTCCACGACACCTACGGCTACTTTCCGCACTCCGGTTGGTCGTGGCAGTGGCACTTTGGGTACGATCGCAACGGTGCTCCCTGGGTCGATGGCCGGCAAGGTGCCGGCTGGGGAGGCCAGATCCTGCAGTTCCTGGAACAGGGCGTGCTGATCGACGGCTCGTCGCCCAAGGCCGACCTGGACGGCAACGGGACGATTTCGGACATCGAGCGTTCGAAGCTGATGTTCCAGACCGCCATTCCCGCCTTCTACTGTCCCAGCCGGCGGCCGGCCAAGGCACATCGCCCGCGGGCTGATACGCGGCTCTGGACCACCGACGGCGGCGGCATGTACGTCAGCGTCAGCGGCACGACGCCTGAATACGGGGTGGCGCAGACCGATTACGCGGTCCCCGAAGGACGTGACCTGGATGCCAACGGCAACTGCACGGGCAGTCACGGCATCACGATGCGGAGCGTCGATCCGAATCTTTCGTCCCAGGGCCTGCCAGCACCGGAGTGGGCCCGCCAGGCCTTCATTCCCGTCACCATGGCCAGCATTCCCGATGGCACGTCCAACACCTTTATCCTGGGTGAGAAGCGGTTGCGGATCGATGCGTTGGGCGCGTACCAGGGCGATGACAACGACGGGTACGCTTCGGGGTGGGACCAGGACGTGATCCGGCAGGCCTGCTGGCAGTGGGCGCCCACCATGGACTGCGTGGGGACGTCCGCCAAGATTGATAAACGGGGTGTCCCGTGCGGATCGGGCCTAAACCGCTTCGGCTCATCGCACCCAGGCGGTTTCCAGGTGCTGATGGCGGATGGTTCGGTCCAATTTCTGATCTACGACATGAACATGGAGACCTTCCGCAGACTGGGCAACCGGCGTGACGGCGAGCCGGTGACTCTGGAGCAGAATAACTGACCGAGACGAACGGTGTAAATTACGCAAAGCACCCATTTTATGAATTAGCTGGGCAACCCCTGCTTTCTTCAAAGATTTCTTGGTGGAATTCCCCTGCCACCTCGCGGAATTTTCTAATGCGGGTACCGCTGCGCTCAAAGTGCAGACCGGGTCGATCGCCTGTTGGGATGGCGCGTTCTGTCGCCTGACCCAACTGGATGGCGGACTGCGGTTGCTGCGAGCGTGATCACGTCATCGCGGGACCCGTGCGAGGGAATCTTACATCTCATCCCGTTCATTTCATTCGGAGGGGGGTTCTCATGGGGGCTCGCGTCAAGAGGGGCTTTACCCTGGTCGAGTTGCTGGTAGTCATCGCGATTATCGGCATTCTGGTGGCCTTGCTGCTGCCCGCCGTGCAGGCGGCCCGCGAAGCGGCTCGGCGAATGCAATGTCAGAACAATCTGAAACAATTGGGACTGTCATTCCAGAACTTTCACGATACGTACGGCTACTTCCCGCACGGTGGCTGGCACTGGCAGTGGCACTTCGGCTACGACCGCAACGGCGCCCCCTGGGTCGATGGCCGGCAAGGTGCCGGTTGGGCCGGCCAGATCCTGCAGTTCCTGGAACAGGGTGTGTTGATTGACGGTTCGTCGCCCAGGGCCGACCTGGACGGCAACGGCACCATCTCGGACATCGAACGCTCGAAGCTGATGATCCAGACCGCCATTCCGGCCTTCTACTGTCCCAGCCGGCGGCCGGCCAAGGCTCATCGCCCGCGGACTGATACGCGGCTCTGGACCACCGACGGCGGCGGCGTCTACGTCAGCGTCAGCGGCACGACGCCCGAGTACGGAGCGGCCCAGTCCGACTATGCTGTCCCAGAGGGACGCGACCTGGACGCCAATGGCAACTGCACCGGCAGCCACGGCATCGTGAGACGCAGCGTGGATCCAAACGCGACATCCCAGGGTCTGCCAGCCCCCGAGTGGGCCCGTCAGGCATTCATTCCGATTACGATGGCGAACATCCCCGACGGAACCTCCAGCACCTTTATCCTGGGCGAAAAGCGGTTGCGCATCGACACGCTTGGCTCCTACCAAAGCGACGACAACGAAGGCTATTGCACCGGCTGGGATCAGGACGTGGTGCGGCAGGCCTGCTGGCAATGGGCGCCGACCGGAGACTGTGTCGGCACGTCCGCCAGGATTGATAAGCGAGGTGTCCCTTGCGGAACGGGCCTGAACCGCTTTGGTTCGTCGCACCCCGGCGGTTTTCAGGTGGTGATGGCGGACGGCTCGGTCCAGTTCCTGGTCTACGACATGAACATGGAAACGTTCCGCCGCCTCGGCAACCGGCACGATGGCGAACCGGTGGTTTTGGAGGAGCGGTAGTCGCCTGCAGTTGGCGAGCGGATTGGCGAGCGGATTGGCGAGCGGGGGGCGTCAGCCCCCTGTTTCTCCGAGTCCGCCGCTCGCCTGCCGGTACTCGTTCTTCAATGCGAAGTAGCCTGAAGCGTCAGCGAGGGAGGGCGTTACGCCGCGCGAAGAAACAGCGGGCTGACGCCCGCCGCTCGCCTAGAAACAGCGGGCTGACGCCCGCCGCTCGCCAAGAAACAGCGGGCTGACGCCCGCCGCTCGCCAAGAAACAGCGGGCTGACGCCCGCCGCTCGCCAAGCCGCTAACCCAGCAGTTCCGCGCGCACGTGGCCGTCGCCCGCGACCGGGTAGGGACGTCCCAGGCGGTCCGGCACCGTGGTGTGCGGATCGATGCCTAGCAGATGAAACGCGGTGGCCAGAATGTCCTTGGGCGAAACGGGCGTGTCCAGCACGTCGCCGCCGTCACGAGTCGTTTGGCCCACCACCTTGCCACGCGCCGTGCCGCCCCCGGCCAGCAGGCCAAAATACGCCCGCGACCAATGGTCCCGCCCGCCCTCCGGCCGGTTCGGCACCAGGTTCGGCGTCCGGCCATGCTCGCTGATACACAGCACCAGCGTTTCGTCCAGCAGGCCGCGCTGCTCCAAATCGTTGAGTAGCGTCGGCAAGGCCAGGTCGAAGCCCGGCAGCAAGAGTTGCTTGAGCCGCGGATAATGGTACTGGTGCGTGTCCCAGGCGCCATTGGCGAACTGGCCGAAACAGTCCCAGAACACGCTGACAAAGCGTCCGCCCGATTCGACGATCCGCCGAGCGGCCAGGCACGACTGGCCGAACAAGTTCAGCCCATACGCTTCGCGCATCTCGATCGGTTCCCGCCCGATGTCCAGCGCGGTCCGCATCTGGCTGGAAGTCAGCAGCTCGACCGCCTGCTGCCGCTGGCTCCCGTAACCGGCCACCGCCTGGCTGCTGGCCAGCAGCTCGCGCTGCCGATCAAACTGCGCCAGCAGCGAACCTCGCAGCCGCAGCCGCTCGACCGACATCTCCGCCGGCAGGTCGCTGGCCGCCGACAACCGGAATCGCCCCTCGGCCGTCGTGCCCCCGAACGGATTGCGAAACCGCTTGGTTTGCCCGACCGTGTTCGGCGGCGCCTCGTGCAACCCCGGCCCGTCGAATGTGGTCCAGACCGGATCGTGCGCCGCGCCCAGAAAGGCCGCGAACGGCCCCGCGTTGACGGCCGGATTGTCGGTCTGCGAATTGACCAGCCACGGCAGCCCAATGTTCCTGGGCAGCGGCGGCGCGACACCCGTTCGCCGCTGGTCCAGGTAATCGACAATCGACCCGATGAACGGCCACTGCCGAGCGTCCCGGGCCCGCGTTTCCAGCTCCGGCGTATACGTCGGAATGCCCGTCACCGCGTAGGCCAGCCCGTGCAGCGGATACTCGTGAGTCAGCGTCCGGACCAGCGTCATCCGGTCCATCACCTGGGCCGTGCGCGGCAGCAACTCGCCGACCTGCAACCCCGGCACGCAACTGGGGATTGCTTTCAGTTCGCCCTGGATCTCGGCCGGCGCGTCCGGCTTGGGATCGAACATTTCGTGCGACGGGGGCGAACCGTACAGAAAGATCAGGATGCACGACTTCGCGCGGCCGAATCCCGGCAACCGTCCCGCTGGCCGCTCGCTGGCCATTGCCAGGTTCGCCCACGGCAGGCTCAGACAACCGAGCGTTCCCACTCGCAGCAACTCGCGGCGGCTGATCCCGTCGCAAAGCGTTTTCCGCGTGCCGAAAAGGGTCAGCAAGGGTGTTTCTCCAAATGCGAGCGTTGGCAGGACGGCTCCGAGACCTCGTCAATTCTAATCAATTCTAATGCCGGTCAATTCTACCGCCTCTTGGGACCTGAGTCGCGGCTACGTTTATCGCGAAGCGTCGGCGAGGTACTCCACCTGACCCATCCCTCGACTACGCCTTTTGAAGTTCCGCCTTTCGTGGGTCCCGCGTCGCATCGCTCGGCTGACTTTTCTGTATCCCTCCCCCCTTCGGAGATCGTGCAGCTTTTAAGGTGTTCTTCCGTGGGGATTTGGCGTCATGACCGAGGGAAACTTGGGCGGCCTGGGGTTCAGTGAGCGCTCCCCCTTGATATCCCTCCGGCCCCTTCCCCGGCTTCCGGGGAGGGCTGGGGAGGGGCTCTTGTGCACCTAGTTTTGACGCACCTGGCACCCGATGGAATCACCCAACACCGGTCGCACTCATGAACTCAGATCCTCAATTGATGCTCGACTCGTCCGAAAGCCGCGTCCCGCGAGTGGCAATGCGCGAATTGAGCGAATCGCTTTGCTCTATAGTCCCGCAGGCCCCTCCCCAGCCCTCCCCGAAGCGGCTCGTTGTACCACACAAGTTAATCGGGAGAAATTTTTTTGGAACCTGGTCCGAAGACCTCCCACGCGTTGGACAGATCGTAGGTTCGCT
>JAGFJK010000483.1 GCA_024102795.1 Pirellulaceae bacterium | reverse complement strand
GGCCGTCGTGCTGGGGCTGGAGCAGAACGGCCTGGGAGTGGTCCGAGCCTTGGCCCGGCACGGGGTATCCGTGGTCGCCGTCGACAGCCATCTGCACTCGTCCTGAGCCCACACGCGGTATTGCCGCAAAGTGGCCTGCCGCGATTTTCGCGGTGCGGGACTGATCGAAACGCTCGAACAGCTCGGCCGGCAACTCGAAGCGGCCGTGTTGATTCCCACCATGGACCACACGGTGTTGCTGGCGTCGGAACACCGCGCGCGGTTGGAGCCTTACTACCGGCACTTTCTGCCGCCGGACACCGTGATCCAGCAACTGATGAACAAGGCGAGCATCTATGACTACGCCGTGGCTCACGGTTTTCAAATGCCGCAGACCTGGGTCGTCCAGTGCCAGGCGGACCTGGAGCGGTGCCTGGAGCAGCTCGCACTGCCGTGCATTCTGAAGCCCCAGGTCAAGACCAGGGGCTTTCTGGAGCACCGCACGGCCAAGGCGTTCCTGTTGCACGAAGCGGATGCCGTGCGCCGGACGTACGCGCATCTGGCCCAGGGCGAGCCGCGGGTGGTGGTGCAGCAATGGATTCCCGGACCGGATACGAACCTGATTTTCTGCTTGTACTATTTCGACGAGCGGGGCGAACCGCTGGCGTCGTTCACCGGGCGAAAGATCCGCCAGTTCATTCCGTACTGCGGCACGGCGGCGTCAGCCGAGCCGTGGGAGGATGCCTGGGTGCGGGAGGCAGGTATCCGCTTTTTCCAGGCGGCCGGATACCGCGGGCTGGCGGCGATTGAATTCAAGATCGACCAGCGCGACGGGGCATACCATCTGATGGAACCGACGGTGGGCCGCACCGAACACCTGTGCGCCCTGGCGGCGGCCAACGGCGTCAACTTGCCGCTGGCGGCCTGGTGCGACCTGTCCGGCCAACCGCTGCCCCCAGTCGAGCGCGTCCGGAGGCCCGTGCGGTATGTCGACCGCCAGCGCGACCGCCGCGCGTACCGGCATTACCGGGCGGCCGGCGAACTGACCTGGCGGCAATGGCGGCAGAGTCTGCGGGGGCCCAAGCAGCGCGCGCTGGCGGCCTGGGACGATCCCGGTCCGCTGCTGCACGCCGTGGTGGCGCCCGCCCTGCGCAAGGGGCGGCGCCTGTACCAACTGACCGTCGGGCGCCTCCTGCCCAACCCCGTTCCCTCGCCGGCGTCCTGGACGAGCTCGGAGTGCGATGAAAACTGACAACAGTCTCAACTGGTGGCGGCAGTACGGTAAATACGTCCTGATGGCCACTCGCTACCACGACCAGGTGATCGTGGCCGTCGACGATTGCACCTATCGCGATGCCGACGGCAATGAGTACCTGGATCTGAACGCCGGGACCATGTGCGCGCTGGTAGGGCACCACCATCCCCAGCTTGTCGAGCGCATGCGCCGGCAACTGGACGAAGTGATCCACACGGGCACCTCGTTTCTCAGTCCCGTGGTCTTCCAGGCCAGCGCGAAGCTGGCCGAGGTGACGCCGGGCGATCTGCAGAAGTCGGTGTTCTTTTCGACGGGGGCCGAGGCCAACGAGTACGCGCTGCGGCTGGCCCGGCAGTCGACCGGCAAGTCCGGAGTGCTGGCGCTGACCAAGGGCTACTCGGGACTGACCTGGGGCATGTCGGCGCTGACCGGTGGTGGGCGCCATGCGCGTCCCAGCCTGCCCGACGTGGGCTATCTGCTGACGCCTGACGTCGGCGACTGCCCGCCGGGACGATCCCTGAACGACTGGATGCTGGAACTGTTCGAACACTCGCTGGAACTCAATCGTGGCCTGCTGCACAACGTGGCGGCGATTATCGTCGAGCCGATTCCATCCACGGGCGGGATGATCACGCTGCCCGACGGGTTCCTTCGCCTGCTCCGCTCGCTGGCCGACGAGATCGGCGCCCTGCTGATCGTGGACGAGGCACAGACGGGCATGGGCCGCACTGGCAAGTGGTGGGGGATCGAGCACGAGGGCGTGCAGCCCGATGTGCTGGTGGCGGCCAAGGGCATCGGCGGCGGTTTTCCGGTATCCGCCGTGATCACAACCGGGCGGATCGCGGACGACGTGGCGCGGCGGATGAGCCACTACTCGAGTCACCAGTCGGACCAACTGGCGGCGGCCGCGGCCCTGGCGGTGATGGAGATCATCCAGCAGGAGCTGCTGGTGGAACGGGCCGCGGAAATGGGCGCCTACCTGCAGGCTCAACTGGACGCGCTGGCCGCGCGCTGGGCCGGCTTGCGAGGCGTGCGCGGGCGAGGTCTGATGATTGGCTTTGACGTGGTCGCCCCGCCCGAATCCCCGCTGGACGAGACGGCGTTGGGCGAGGCCCTGGTGGAGTTTCTGCACGAGCGCGGCGTGCATGCGCATCCGCTGAAGAACCGGTTTCGGATCATGCCGCCCCTGACCATCGGCCGTCCCCAGATCGACCGCTTTCTGAATGTACTGGAAGAGGCCCTGCGCGCGCTGGCGGCGGACCGGCTGCGGCCGCACGGGCCCCGCAGCCAGCAGGCCGCCGCCCTGGTTCGCCAACGCTATGGGAGCCCGTTGGTTCATGCCGCACAATGGGCCTGGACGCACAGTCCGCAGGAACTGGTGTCCAAGCTGCGGGCCAGCCTCAGCGGCAATGTGCCGAACGGCAACTTCCGCAAGTCGACCCAATCCCCATCGCAAACCCGATGACCTCCTTGCTCCCTGACATCACGGCGGGTGACACGGCGGGTGACGAGCCCACGTTGCCGGTCGGCGCGACCTCTGCCAGCAGCGTCCTGATGGTCGCGTCGCACTTTCCGCCCCTGAATGCGGCCGGCGTGTTCCGCAGCCTGCGCTTCGCGCGCTACCTGCCGGAACTGGGCTGGAACGTGCACGTATTGACCATCGCGCCGCGCGCTTACGCCGCAGGCGACAAGTGCGATGACGGCTTGCTGGCCAAGGTTCCCTCCAGCGTCGCCGTGCACCGCACCGCGGCCGTGTATCCCGCACGCTGGCCGGGCGCGTGCAAGCAGTGGTTGCGCCAACTCGTTCGCGACCAGGGGAGCGACCGCGGCGGAGCCGGACGGAATCGCGCCGCTCGACCACAGGACGCCCAGCCAGCGATCGGCGGCGGCGGCAGCAGCGGTTGGTTGCAAGTCTGGAAGGATGCGGTGACGCTGCCCCTGCAGACACCGGACCATTGGATCGGCTGGCGACCGTTCGCCGTCTCGCTGGGCCGGCGCGTCATCCGCCAGCATGGAGTGCAAGTGATCTACAGTTCGGGACCGCCATGGACCAATCACCTGGTGGGTTGCCGCCTGAAGCAATTGACCGGGGCGGCCTGGGTAGCCGACTTTCGCGACCCCTGGGTGAACGCGGATTTCAAGCGCTGGAGAATGGGCGATACGTGGGTCGGCCGCCAGCA
Source organism: Pirellulaceae bacterium (assembly GCA_024102795.1). GTDB lineage: Bacteria > Planctomycetota > Planctomycetia > Pirellulales > Pirellulaceae > JAGFJK01. The sequence goes on along the minus strand of JAGFJK010000483.1, from coordinate 1,364 downwards.
TCGGCGACTCGAGCGCCAGGTGCTGCGGCAGGCGGACCAGGTGCTGGTCAACACGCGCGGTTCGCTGCACGATCTGCTCGACCGCCACGGCGACCTGGTGGCGGACAAGTGTAGTCTGCTGCCCAACGGTTTCGACCCGGATGATTTCGCCAGCCTGACCGCTGAACGTCCCCCGGGCGACAACGCGCTGGGCAGCCAGCCGCCGCATGGCGGCGTGCCGCTCGACCGCAAGCTGCCACTCGACCGCAAGCTAGTGGTGGCCCACGCCGGTTCGTTCTATGGCAGCCGGAACATCGATTCCCTGATCGCCGCCGTGGGAAACTTGCACCGCGAGGGGCAGGTGGCGCCGGGCGAGCTGGAAATCCAACTGCTGGGTGCGCTGCGGCCCGACCGCGACCACGAGCAACGGGCGATTCACGACGCGGGCGTCGAACCATACTTCACCTTGACCGGCCTGCTGCCTCATGGCGAATGCCTGCGGCGTCTGGCCGAGGCGGATCTGTTGCTGCTGGTGCAAGTTGGAGCGCCGATCAGCGTGCCCGGAAAGGTTTACGAATACATCGCGCTGGGCCGGCCGATGCTGACCCTGGCCACGCCTGGCGCAACCGCCGAACTTGCCACCCGCGAGCAGCTCGGCCGTTGCCTGGCTCCAGACGACGTGACCGGAATCGCGGCGGCCATGCGGCACTATCTGCAGTGCCGCCGATCGGCCGATGCCCGCGACCATGTTTCACTGGAGGTTCAGCAACGATACAACGGCCGACTGCAGACCGGCCAACTGGATCGTATTCTGCGGACCGCCATGCTGGCGGCCGCATCGAATTCGTTGGCTCCACGGGGTACCCGCTAGCGTGCCGGCAGTCCAACAGCCTGGTTCCCAGCTCTCGCAGGCGGCCGGTCAGCGGCGGGCCGCGCGACGCCTGGCGTACATCGTCCATTCGATGCAGGCCGGCGGCCTGGAGAAGTGCGTGGCCGATCTGGCGACTCACCTGGACCCGGAACGCTGGCAGCCGCTGGTGATCTGTTTGACTCGCAGCGGTCCAGCGGCCGACTGGATCCGCCGCCCCCACGTGCCGGTGGTTGAACTGCATAAGCGAGCGGGAAACGACTGGGGACTGGTTCGGCGGCTCGTCCAGACGCTGCGGCAGTGGAACGTGGAGCTGGCCCATTCGCACAACTGGGGGACGCTGGTGGAAACCTCGCTGGCTTGCCGGCGGTCGCAGGTGGCGCACGTGCATGCCGAGCACGGACTGGAGCTGAACGGCCTGCGATTGCGGGGCGCCAGGAGCCGCCTGCGGCGATGGGCTCGCCAGTGGGCGTTCCGGCGGGCGGACGCGGTGGTGGCCGTCGCCGATTCCGTGCGG
>JAGFJK010000465.1 GCA_024102795.1 Pirellulaceae bacterium | reverse complement strand
CCGGGCAATGGCTGGGCTTGCACCGTGTGACGAAGAGCCCCTCCCCAGCCCTCCCCGGAAGCCGGGGAGGGAGCCAGAGGGATCTTAAGGGGGGCGTCTGCCGCAACGGACGCCAACCCTACTGTGCCTGGTCTGTCGGGCTAAAATCCCCACAGCAAAACAACTTAAAAGCTGCACGATCTCGATGCCGGGGAGGGAGCAAGAAAGAAGAGTAGTGTGTTTCCTCGTCGCCTAATTGGATCAAGAGTGCCCATGAACGGTTACGTCGTGGCCCGGTTCGTGGCGCTCACTCGCTGACGCGTCGTGCTAACTTGGGTGGCCCGATTCGTGGCGCCCACTCGCTGACGCTTCGTGCTCATTTGGTGGTGGCGATGCATGCTGGCGGGCGACGCTCAATACAACGCCATCGCCAGCTTGCGGCGGTAGTCGGCCACCAGCGGCGAATCGTCCGGCAGCACGCGGAACAGATCCACCATCACCTGCCGAGCCGTTTCGCCGACGCCGTGCCGGTCGCGCTCGACCAGCGCCAGGCAGCGGTCCAGCGCCTCCTGATGTTCGCCCGCCGCCGCCAACGCCTCGGCCAGTTGCAACTGGCTGGCCAGATCATCCGGCGCTTGCTCGCACGCCGCGCGCAAAGCGCCCAGATCGTCCGCCGCCATGCCCCGCAGGTCCAATTGGGCCTTGATCTTCTCCGCTTCGGGCTCCAGGAAACCTCGCCGTTCCAGCAGCGCCAGCAACTGCCCGGCCTCCTCCGTGCGCCCCTGAGCCAGCAGCAGGCGGGCCAGTCCGATCGGAGCGGCCGAATCGTTCGGCAGTTCGTGCATTACCTGCCGGTACAGCCGCTCAGCGTCCTCCGGCTGTGACTGTTCCCACGCGGTCGCTCGCAGCAGCCGACCTTGCAACAAGGGACGCTCCAGCCACGCTTCCAACTGGCGCCGCGGCAAGATGCCCTGGAAGAAATCCACAGCCTGACCATCCACCACGGCGTAGACCGTGGGGATGGCGTGAACCTGGAATCCACCAGCCGCCTGCGGGCATTGCGACGTGTCCGCCTTGACCAGAATGAACTCCCCCTGCCGCTCGCGCGCCAGTTCCTCCAGCAGCGGAGCAAGCAAGCGGCAAGGCTGGCACCAGTCGGCCCAGAAGTCCACGACCACGGGCACCTCGCGCGACCGCTCGAACACGTCCTGTTCGAACGTCGCGTCCGTCGTTTCCACGATCCACGGCGACGCTGAAGCTGATTCTTCGTTCATGATGCTCCCGCCAAGTCTGCCGGCACTTCAGGGCCCCACTCAAATCATAACCGGGCTGGCGAACAGCCCAGCCAGCCAGGGAAACCGGCAGCGATCGTCCCAGGCTGGGTTGACATCCACTCAACACTCTATTCACACTATCACCACTCGCCACGCCTGACCAGCCAACACGATACCCACCCTGCAGGGACCAAGCCACCAGATGAAACTTCGGACAATGCTCCCATCGCTGACGCTCGCATGCCTGGCGTCGCTGCAGCTCAACCTTCCAGTCGCCATGGCGGCGGACGGCCCGGCGTCCGTGCGCATCCCCGGCTACGAGCGTTTCCACCGTCCCGCTGGGGGCGATTCGGCGGCCGCCGGCCTGCTGCTGCTGGGCGAATTGAACTGTCTGGCATGCCATCCGGCCTCCGACGCCGTGCGGCAGCAGGTGCACTCCAAGACGGCTCCGCGGCTGAGCGACGCCGGGCAACGCCTGCGGCCGGAATACTACCAGGCGATGCTGTCGGACCCACAGCAGATCAAGCCCGGTTCGACCATGCCGGACCTGTTTGGCGCGGACGCCGAGTCGCTGCGCAAGCTGGAAGCGGTCAGCCATTTCCTGGCCTCGCAAGGCAAGCCGGCCGAGCGGGCGCCGCTGGCCTCGCAAGTCGCCCGCGGGCGTGTGCACTTCCGGCAACTGGGCTGCGGCGCCTGCCATGACGTGCCGGAAAGTGACGCCGCACCGCTGGCCACGTCCGTGCCGCTGGGCCGACTGGCGGCCAAGTACAGCATTCCGTCGCTGGCCGAGTTTCTTTCCAACCCGCTGCAGGTCCGCCCGGCGGGACGCATGCCGCACATGAATCTGACCGCGCAGGAAGCCGCGGAACTGGCCGCCTGGCTGCTGCGCGACTTGCAGGTGCCCGCCGGCCTGACGTTCCGCGAGTTCCACGGCAGTTGGAATGAGCTGCCCGATTTCGACCAGATGGAGCCTCGCGAGACCGGGTCGGCCCATGCGATCGACGTGGCGGTGGCGTCGAGGACCGACGCTTTCGGGCTGAGTTTCCAAGGGCGGCTGAGGATTGAGCGCGAGGGGGAATACACATTTCACCTGGGTTCCGACGACGGCTCGCGGCTGTGGATCGACGGCCGGCAAGTGGTCGACTGCGGCGGCATTCACCCGTACACGGTCCGTAGCGGCAAGGTGCGCCTGGAGTCGGGCGAACTCGCCCTGCGTGTGGACTACTTCGAGCAGGGCGGCGAGGAACGGTTGACCGTGGAGTTGGAGGGACCCGGCGTTTCGCGGCGGCCGGTCGAAAGTCTGCTGGTCGTGCCGGACGAGGGACGACCGCGGCTGCAAGTCGATTCGAACCTGGTCCGCGCGGGGCGCGACGTGTTCCAACAAGTGGGCTGCGCGTCGTGCCACGAGCTGCGCGAGAACGACCAGCCGCTGGCGACTGAACGCACCGCGCGGGCGCTGGCTGAACTGAATCCCACGGCAGGCTGCCTGGCCGAAGCGCCGGCCGCGGGATTGCCCCGCTACGCGCTCGACGCAACGCAGCGACTAGCGCTGCAAGCCGCCCTGGGCCAGTTGCAGACTGGTCTGCTAGAACCGGCCGACGATGCCACTACCATTCATCAAGCGCTGACCACGCTGAACTGCTACGCCTGCCACGAGCGGAACGGAGTGGGGGGAGCGGAAGCGGCCCGCAACGCGCTGTTTGAATCGAATCAGCCGGAAATGGGGGACGAAGGCCGACTGCCGCCGCACCTGACAGGGATCGGCGACAAGCTGCGCGGCGACTGGTTGCAACACGTGCTGCAGCAAGGCACCAAGGAACGACCCTACATGTTCACTCGGATGCCACGGTTCGGCGAACCGAATGTCGAACCGCTGGCGGCCGCACTGGTGCGCGAGGACCGAACGGTTCAGCCCGAATTCAACCCCGACATCGCCATTCGACGGCTGAAGGTGGCCGGCAAGAACATGGTCGGCGCGAAGGGCTACAGTTGCATCAAGTGCCATACGTTCGCCAAGTACCGGTCCGAGGGGATTCAGGCGATGAACCTGACCACGATGACTCGGCGGATGAACGCCGACTGGTTCCGCCGCTACATGCTGAATCCCCAAGCGTTCCGGCCGGGAACCCGCATGCCTTCGGCCTGGCCCAATGGGACGGTGTTCCTGCGCGAGCTGCTGGATGCCGACGCGGAAACCCAGATCCATGCCGTCTGGACGTATCTCAGCGATGGCGACAACGCGGCCTTGCCCCTGGGCTTGCAGACCTCGCCGCTGGAGCTGGTCCCGATTGACCATGCGATTCTATATCGCAACTTTATCGAAGGCGCTGGCACGCGCGCGATCGGAGTGGGCTATCCGGAACGAGTGAACCTGGCGTACGACGCCAACGAACTGCGCCCCGCGCTGCTGTGGCAGGGAGCGTTCATCGATGCGTCGCGCCACTGGAGCGGCCGCGGCGAAGGGTTCCAGCCGCCGCTGGGCGACAACGTGCTCCGCCTGACCGCGGGCACTCCGCTGGCCCGGCTGAACGATGCCGAAGCCGCCTGGCCGAGCGAACCCGCTCGCAAACAGGGCTACCACTTCCTCGGCTACGAGACCGATTCGCGCGGCCAGCCGACGTTCCGCTACCGCCTGGGCGAGATCCAGGTCTCCGAGACGTTCCTGCCGATCGTGGGCGATGACCTGCCCGCCTTGCAGCGTTCGCTTACCTTGCAGTCTCCGCAAGCCGTGGACAACCTGTGGCTGCGAGCGGCGGCGGCGGCGGCGATCCAGGACGAAGGGCAGGGCGGTTTCGTTGTCCAGGAAGACTGGCGGCTCCGAGTGCAAGCGCCCGGCAGCACGCCTCGACTGCGCACGTCCGGCAACGCCCGGGAACTGCTGCTGCCGATCACCTTGCCCGCGGGCCGGCCCGTCACCGTCACGCTGGAATACCGCTGGTGAGGCGCAATCCAGCCAGTACCAGGCATCTCGTTGCAAGACACCGTTTCTAACTGGATCAAAACGATCATCCATGTAACCCGATGCGTAAGCGAGGGGCATACCGAGACCAGAAATCGCCTCGCTTACGCGTCGGGCTACATGCGCATCGCAGCTCGAGTACATCCCACGACTACGGAAACCAGAATGAAACTTCCATTGCCGATGCTGATTGCCGTGCTGTACTCGTTGCTGGTCGCGCCAGGGGCCAACTTGTGGGCCCAGGCGCCCGCGCCGCGCGAGGAGGACTATTACCGCCTGGAGGCGTTGCCGATTCCCGACGGCGCGGTGCTCGAGGCCGGAGCGCTGGAGTGGATGCCCGATGGCCGGCTGGCCGTGTCCACTCGGCGAGGCGAGATCTGGATGGTCGAGTCGCCGGACGCCGACGACGCTGGCCAGGCCCGTTTCAGCCGCTTCGCCGCCGGGCTGCACGAAGTCCTGGGACTGGCCGCCAAGGATGATTGGCTGTACGTCACGCAGCGGTGCGATGTGTCGCGGCTGAAGGATACCAACGGCGACGGCCAGGCCGACCAGTTCGAAGTGGTCTGCGACGGCTGGGAGATCAGCGGTGACTATCACGAGTACGCCTTCGGCTCGAAGTTCGATCCGCAAGGCGACCTGTGGGTCGTGCTCTGCCTGACCGGTTCGTTCAGCAGCAATGTGCCGTATCGCGGCTGGTGCGTGCGAGTGAAACCCGACGGCCAGATGGTCCCCACGTGCAGCGGCCTCCGCTCGCCGGGCGGCATCGGCATGAACGCGCTGGGCGAGATGTTCTATACCGATAACCAGGGACCCTGGAACGGCACCTGCAGTCTGAAGCATCTGCGACCGGGCAGCTTTCAAGGGCATCCCGGCGGCAACGGCTGGTACAGCCTGACGGACGCCCTGGGTCCGCGACCGAAGGACCCGCAAAGTGGCGGCCGGATCATGGACGAGGCCGCCCGGATTCCGGAACTGGAGCCGCCAGCCGTTTTCTTTCCCTACAAAAAGATGGGGCAATCGGCCAGCGGAGTGCTCTGCGACACAACCGGCGGCAAGTTCGGCCCCTTCGCGGGTCAACTGTTCGTGGGCGACCAGACGTTCAGCACCGTGATGCGCGTGGCCCTGGAAAAGGTGCAGGGGCACTACCAGGGAGCCTGTTTCCCGTTCCGCGAGGGTTTTGGCTCCGGCGCGTTATCTCTCCAGTTCTCGCCCCAAGGCCGGTTGTTCGTGGGTGGTACGAACCGCGGCTGGGGCTCGCGGGGCGGCCGACCGTTCTCGCTGGATCGGCTGACTTGGACGGGCCAGACGCCATTTGAAATCCACCGCATGCTGGTCCGGCCCGACGGCTTTGAGCTGCACTTCACTCAGCCGGTCGATCCCGCCACGGCCGCCAATGTCGGCTCGTACAAGATGGAAAGCTACACCTACATCTACCAGGCCAGCTATGGCAGCCCGGAAGTCGACCAGACTCCGATCCAGGTCCAGCGAGCCGAGGTTGCCGAAGATGGTTTGAGCGTGAGGCTGATCGTGGACCGTTTGCAGGTGGGCCACGTGCACGAGCTGCACTTGCCGGGAGTGCGTTCGAAAGACGGCCTGCCGTTACTGCACGCCGAAGCGTACTACACGCTGAATTATTTGCCGTAACTGATCGCTGCCTTTCGCTCCGCGATTGCGAGTGAACTCCCGATCTGGGAGTGCTACCAGGTTGTGGTCAATTCGCATTTCTTCGTTTCAACACGCGCGGTTTTGTGGTGGTCAGTATCCCTTCCCGGCAGATTCTTATCCTTCTGGGTCCCTTGCCGGCTTCGAGATCGTGCAGCTTTTAAGCTGTTTTGGGTATGGAACTTGGGATGATGAACCAATGGACAGATCGACTTCGCCGGCCCCCCCTCACAATACTTCTGGCCCCCTCCCCGGCTTCCGGGGAGGGTTGGGGAGGGGCCTGCGGGACTATAGAGCAAAGCGATTCGCTCAATTCGCGCATGGCCACTCGCAGGACGCCGCTTTCGGACGAGTCGAGCATCAATTGAGGATCTGAATTCCTGTGTGCGACCGGTGTTGGGTGATTCCATCGGGTGCCAACTGCGCCAAAACAGGGTGCACAAGAGCCCCTCCCCAGCCCTCCCCGGAAGCCGGGGAGGGGGCCAAAGGGACTTCCAGGGGGGAGCGCTCGCCGGAGTCCAGGCTG